>NZ_AZDW01000025.1 GCF_001434115.1 Levilactobacillus zymae DSM 19395 | reverse complement strand
CGATTTCTAGGACCAATTTTTAACTACTGGAATTTAGGGACTTATGTCCCAAACTCCTGCTTTTTTGAATTCAACTCATATTTCCAATGCGATTTTAAAATTAACTCGGCTGACCCCGGATTACAGGTTTTGCCCCTTTTCCCAGGCCGTCATGGACAGGTTCAACCCGTGCTTGACCAGCTGATCGAACAGCGCGTGGGTCCGCTTGGAGATTTCTCCGGCGGTTTCGGCGTTGCTGCGGGTCAGAAAGTCGGTCACGTCCGTGGCATCGGCCACCGCATTATCCGTGGCTTCTACCCGCCCGCGGGCGTAAGACTGGCACGCGTCGCGGTAGGCGTTGATGGCCTCGACGTACTCGTGGAAGTGCGGCTCGATGATCACGGATAAGGTCTTTTCCAACCAGTAAACGTTGTCGGTCGAGACCGTGGTCGTGGTGTTCTTGTAGTCTTCCGGCGTGTCGTTGATGTTGGTGAAGAACGGCATGTACGGACTGTAGGCGAAGAACCCTAGTGCGACCCACTGAATCGCGGCGTGCGCGTCGTCGACCCCGTTACGAATCTGCAGGATAGACGAGGCCTGGTTACGGTCCATGGCAATCGGCCGGTACTTGCGTTGTTGGTTCGCCGTGCCCGAGGCGTAGGTGCCAAACGGGTCGTATTCGGTGCCGTTATAGTGTGACGACAGGAAGAACTGCACGTCTTCGATGGCGATCTTCTTGGCTGGTTTACGGGTAAACGGCATGTCTTGACTGGTTGGCACCTGGTCAATTTCGGGATTGAACAGCTTCTGGCCGTACCAGGTCCGCGGCGTGTTGTAGTACGCGTCGGCTTCACTATGGGTCCCAAAGATCTCACGGAAATTGAAGTGCCCCGGTTCGGGGTTCAGGTGGTGTTGCGCCACAAAGTCGGTCAAATCGCTGGCCCCAAGAAAGTTGGCGCTATCGGTCAAATCGATTTCTTGCATCAGCGTCTGGTTCGGCGCGATGGCGTAGCAGTCATCCGGAATCCGCATCGCGGCCCAGTGGTGACCACCGGCCGTTTCGAGGTACCAGATTTCATTTTTATCGTTAAAGGAAATACTGTTGCTTTCGCCGGTGCCGTATTTTTCCAGCAAGGCGCCCAAGCGTTGGGCCCCTTCCTTGGCACTCTTGATGTACGGCAAGACCAGTGTGACCATGGCCTCTTCGTTGATGCCGTCATCGACGAGCGGGTCGTAACCCAAAACGCGAGCGTTGGTCGCCGTGGTTTCCGTGGCGCTCATGCCCACGTTAAATTCGTTGATCCCGGCTTCTTCGTACTGGCCATCGCTCTGGTCGGCTTGCGGCGTGCCGGTGTAACGGTACGCGTGATCCGGTAGCGGGACATGGACTCCCGTGGTGATCGACGTAAACGATGCATTCTGTTGGTCCGTCGCGGCGTGCACCACGACCTTAATCGGATTGACTGGGCCGTAACCATCTTCGTTACGGGCAACAATCGTGGAACCGTCCATACTGGCGGCCTTACCTACTAAAATTTCGGTACAATCGGAACTCTTGTTATTCAAACTGTTCCGCCCCCTTTGCTTAATAGTATAGGAGTCGGAACCGGTCCTGACCAGTCACTTCCGTGAAATTTGGCGAAAAGGTCGCTGGCCTATCAATAGTAACGAAAATCTCCCCGGCGTTTATGGATGCGGTCCTCCACCACTAACGAGATCAACCACACCAGGTTGAACCCAAAACTGACCGTGACCACGCTGGCCAGCCAACGGACGTTAGCAAAGACCATCACCACCAACGAAATCAGAAACAGCCACGAGACCGGTCGTTCCCACCAGTCCAAGAAACGAAACCACCGCGAGTAATGTTCGCGGTTGACCCGACCCTTAGTTTGCACGTCCAAATCCTCCTTTAGCGGTACCGTAAGCCTCCCTTACGGTGGTGCCGCCAGTCTTCAATCATTAGGCTCACGCCCCAAATCACATCGCCACCAAACCCGATGCCGATGATGACCACTAACCACCACGGATGGTAGATAGAGGCCACCAAAACGGCGATGAGTAACGGCCAGCTGGTGAGTCGTTCATACTGATTCCAAAAGTGAAACCACCGCGAATAGTGCGTGCGGTCCACGTGTGTGCGTAAATGCGTGTTGTCCTTCCTCCCCGTCTCCCCAGACGTTTATTATCATTAACTAGTTTACCCACATCACAGCTTTGAGTGCAATCTAAAAACGACCGGTTCACCGAAAAAAACGCGGTGAAGCGGTCGTTGCTAAGTCTCTCTTAATGCTGAAGCTCGGGGCTAAGAGCCCCAAACGTTCCCCATAATCCGTTGACCATCGGCGTGTTGGTACACCGTGATCTGTTCATTCTTGGCTGGGTTCCGGAATAGATAAACGTCTTTTTCGGCAGACGTCGCGAATAACTGCCATTTGCTAGCATCGCGGCCGCGACGCGTGAGCTCTGCGGCAGTCCAAGTCTGGATATCTTCGATTTTGATGGGCGGTACTTCCTTTCAAGTTCGGGGTCAATCTCCATTGACCGGTTTTAAACAAAGTCAAAACCATTGATTGGACGCAATTTACTTATTTAATAATAATTGGCATCCCAAATGATTGTAACCACATCATACTATACTTTTGTTTAAAATCAACTTAAAATTTAACAATTATCAAACGATAAGGAGCTGTTTCGGTTGCTGGAGTAAGTAAGTCGGCTGCTGCTTTTTTACGGCCATCGGATCAGCGGCACCCCACAGCGCGGCGGCCGTTGCCACGTGGGCGTTTTGCCCCATCTGAATGTCGTAGATGGCATCCCCGATCATCACGCTTTGCGCCGGGGCCAGGTCAAACCGGGCCAGTAGGTTCAAGATACCGTCGGGCGCGGGCTTGTAGTGGGCCACCATGTCGGAGCCACACAACGCCTCAAAGGTGGTGCCCATCCCGATTTGCGCCAGGTTCCGGCGCAGTGGCGTGGAGTGCTTACTGGAAACCACGAAGAGCCGCTTGCCGGCGGCCTTCAGGGCGGCTAACGTTTCCAGCATCCCGGCAAACGGTTGGATTTCCCCGTCGGCCAGGGCGTACTGGCGCCGAAATTCCTGGAATAACGGTTCGAGTTCCGCGGCCGTCAACGGGCGGTCCGCCATCTTAGCGAACGAGACCTCGATGGGCACGCCCATGTAGCTCACCACCACGTCGGCGGCGGGAGCCGTTAACCCCTGAGCCACGAAGGTCTGCTGGGTGGCCACCACGGCGACTTGCTTGGTATCAGCTAACGTACTATCAAAATCGAAGAAAAAGTTTTGCATATCATCACCTCAGGCTTTAGTGTACCCTGCCGCTCCGGTTCCACGCCAGTACGGTTACTTAACATTGACAGAATTTTTAAAAAGCCCCGCAAAAAAACACGCCCCAGATTGGTGGCGTGTTTTTGGCGTGCGCGAGGGCTTAGTCCGTTTGCCGGTCGGCCGTCACGCGTTGTTCCTTATCTTGTACCAAGCGTTGCCAGCGGTGGCGTAACGCCTTGGCAATTTCGGTGACCACGAGTACCACGATACCGGCCAGGATCGGAATCCCCCAACCGTAAGTGAAGTTGGCACTGGTGGTGTGGAAGACGCCCTGCATGGCGGGCCAGTAGATGATCATGGCTTGGAGCGCCAACAGGATGCCCACAATCACGAAACTCATCTTATTTCTAAAGAAGTACTTCGAGAGCACCGGATGGTCGTTTTGCAGGTTGAACAGGTAGAAGATCTTCCCGAAAATGATCACGTTTAACGTCATGGTACTGCCGACTACGGCGCTTAATCCCTGGCTGGTCAACAGGTCGTAGGCAAACATCCCTAGTCCCGAGATCAGCAGCGACACGTAAACCACTTCGAAGATGTCGTACTTGCCCAGAATCCCCTTGGTGACGTCTCGCGGTCCGCGCTTCATGATGCCACTTTCGGCGGGCTCGAAGATGAAAGCAAACTGAATCGTCAGGGCCGAGACCATGTTGATCCACAGCAATTGCGTCGGGAACAACGGTAACGTCTGGTCCATCAGGATACTCAGCACCACGATCAGTCCTTCGGCAAAACTGGTCGGCAGCAGGAAGCGAATCGTCTTACGAATGTTGTCGAAGACGTGCCGGCCTTCCCGTACGGCCCCCAGCAATGAAGTGAAATCGTCGTCGGCTAAGACCATGTCGGCGGAGTCCTTGGCGACATCGGTTCCCCGAATCCCCATGGCGACCCCGATATCGGCCTGCTTCAAGGCCGGCGCATCGTTCACGCCGTCCCCGGTCATCGAGACCACGTGGCCCCGCTTCTGTTGGGCCTGCACGATCCGCAGTTTATCGGCCGGCGTGGTCCGGGCGAACACCGTGTACTGGTCGATCTTATCGACCAATTCGACGTCGCTCAGTTGATTCAATTCCGGTCCGGTAATCGCCTTGGGCTGTTCGGCCAGGTTCAGTTGCGCCGCAATCGCCGCGGCGGTTTCCGGGTCGTCCCCGGTGATCATCTTGACCTTGATGCCGGCGTAGCGCAGTTGCTTGACGTCGTCGGCCACCCCCGGACGCGGCGGGTCGATGATTCCGGTCATCCCGGCTAAATGCAAGTCCTTACCGATTGGCAAGTCGTCGACCTCGTCCGCATCGGCGGGCACGGGTTGGTACCCTAAGGCCACCACCCGTTTTCCTTGGCGGGTCAGTTGCGACAAACGTTCCTGCCAAGCATCCACATCGACGGTCTGCCCCTGCTCTTGCATCAGGCGCAGCAACGTTTGGGGCGCCCCCTTGACCAGTAACCAACGCTGGTTGCGGTGGTCGACCAGGCGGGCGGAGTAACGAATCGCCGAGTCAAACGGCAACGAATCGATTTCTTGCGGCGCCGGATCTTGACCGGTCAACTTGTGGTACAACGCGGTCAACGCCCCGTCGGTCGGTTCCCCGGTCAGGACCCACTGGCCGTCTTCCTCGTGGAATTCGGCGTCGGAAGTCTGTCCGGCGATTTGAACCAACCATTCCAGGTTGGCGTCGTTTTGCCAGGCCACGGTCTGGCCCTGTTGGTCTTGCACCTGCCCAGCGGCATCGTAACCCACCCCGGTCACCGTGTAGGAGGCCTGCGGGGTCAGAACGTCGGTCACGGTCATTTCGTTTTTGGTCAGCGTCCCGGTCTTATCGGTGTTGATGATGTCCACAGCCCCCAGCGTTTCAACGGCTGGCAGGGTCTTAACGATGACGTTTTGCTTAGTCATCTGTTGGGTCCCCATCGCCAGCACCACCGAGGTACTAGCGGGCAGACCTTCGGGCATCGACCCGACCACCATGGTGATCACGGCGATCAGCAGGGTTGGCAGACTGTAGACGTGGGTAATCATCCCTAAAATAAACAGCAAGACCGCCACCACTAAGATGGCCAGTGACAAGCCCAGGCCTAAGCGGTTTAAGTTCCGCATCAACGGCGTGGGTTGGGTCTTCACCTTGGCGACGTGTTGCTGAATGGTCCCAATTTCGGTTTGTGCCCCGGTCACCGTCACGATTCCGCGGCCGGACCCGTTCGTCACGGCCGTCGAGGCAAACGCTTGGTTCGACCGGTCGGCTAACGCCAGGTCATTCGCAGTTAACGGATCTTCACCCTTTAACACGGAATCGGTCTCCCCGGTCAGCGCGGATTCCTGAATCTTCAGGTTATCGGCATCGATCAGCCGCAGGTCGGCGGGAACGGTATCCCCGGCTTCCAGTTGGACGATGTCACCGACCACCACTTCGCGTGACGGTAGCGTGAGTTTCTGCCCATCGCGGATCACGACGGCTTCGGACACCAGTAACGCCTTGATTCTCGCCAGCGCGTTATCGGCGGAACGTTCCTGGAAGAACCCGATGAAGGCGTTAGCGACAATCACTAACCCGATAACGATCGAGTCGGAGTAGTGGTGCATGAAGAAGGTCATGATGGCCGCGGCCGCTAAGATGTAGATAATACTGTTGTTGAATTGTTTTAAAAACCGCAACAGGTTGGACTGCGGCTTAGCGGTCAATTCGTTGGGCCCGTTCTTGGCCAAGCGCGCCTTGGCCTCCGCTTCGCTCAGACCGGTGGTGCCGTTGGTGGCGTAATCGGTCTCCAGTTGGGCGGTACTACGTTGCCATAGCGGCGTGGCCGGTCCGGGGTCGGGTGTTTCGGAAATTGGGGTGTTACTTTGATTCGGCTGTTCTGCCATAGAAAAAAATCATCCTTTCAACTTTATAACGTGTGTATTAGCGGTCTGGTATGCGGAAAGTCTCGTAACCGTGGTACAAGACGGCCACCCCCTTGCTTAGTTTGAGTAAGCCTATTTTATCAGGTTTGTTCACTCTCTGCACAATCTGACCCTGAAAGTCTTAAAAACTTCACAATTACTTATGGGGTTAAAAAGCCCAATCAGCGCAAACTAGGCGCTTCCGGGTAAGTCAAAATGGGCGGAAACGGGTTGTGGGTGGGCACGGCTGGAAGCCCATAGTACAGGTCTTCCAGACCGACCTTTGTCTAAGCCGGCCAAGAACACCGACTAAGACAAATTTCACCCCTGAGCCCATTTTGACTTACCCTACCGCTCACGATTGCGTGCGGCCCAATTTATCAACTATCAATCGGAATCACCAATAACCCCACCCTCAATTGAACACCAATGTCTAGCCTGGAGGCGAGCAGGGGCTCAGCCAGCGAAATTAGTCTTGGTCAGCGTATTTTGCTGGCCTAGACTAAGGCCGAGTTTGAAGACCCGTGGGTTTTGCGGGGCTTCAAATCGTGCCCGCAGGCGTTCCAGCCCCTGAGCGCTGGAAGGCGAGCAGTTTCCACTCAACTAATGTTTCGCAAGGTTACCTCCAGGTGCCTAGCGCACTTTAAAGTGCCGTCTTGTGAGCGACACGCCAGGCCCGTATACTAAGCAACATCAATTAATCATTTAAAGGAGGTCACGCCATTATGCAGCGTACCATTTCATCAGGTTGGATCCTGTTTTCCTTAGCCATTAGTGCTTTTGCCATCGGGTCCACCGAATTCATCAGTGTTGGCTTATTGCCATTGTTAACTCAGAGTTTCGACATCTCCCTCGCCCAGGGTGGCGCGACCGTCTCGCTTTACGCCGCTGGGATTACGGTCGGCACGCCGATCCTGGCGCTGGTCACCAACCGCTGGAACCGGAAGCGGCTCTTGATTGCCATCATGGTCACCTTCCTATTAGGCAACCTCTTGGCGGCCGCCGCACCGACCTTCGGTATCTTGTTGGCCGGTCGGGTCTTAGCCGCTCTGGCTCACGGCATCTTTATGGCGATTTCGTCGTTGATTGCCGCGGACGTGGTGGTGCCCGAGAAACGGGCTTCCGCCATCGCCGTGATGTTTACCGGCCTGACGTTAGCGACGGTGACCGGCGTGCCGCTGGGGACCTTTATCGGGCAAACGTTCGGTTGGCGCGCGTCCTTCGTCTTCCTGATTCTGCTGGGGCTGATCGGGTTAGTCACCAACCTCTTGGTCGTGCCTAACGACTTACCGTTGCCCAACCCCACCAGCATCAAGGGTATTTGGCGAATCTTAAAGCAACCGCAACTCCTGTTGATCCTCATCATCACGGCGCTGGGCTACGGGGCAACGTTCCCGGTCTACACCTACCTGACGCCGATTCTGAACCAGCAAATGGGCTGGTCGACTAGCGCCATTGTCGTGATTTTGATTTTCTACGGGGTCGCCGTTGCGATTGGCAACACCCTGGGCGGCCGGTTTGCCAACCGACACCCGCTACCGGCCATCATGAAGATGTTTGCGGGCCTGGCCATCGCGCTGTTACTGGTGCGGTTGACCGTCAACCTACACTTCTGGGGCTTATTGGCCGTGGTCATCATGGGACTGTTCGCCTTCATGAACGTGCCGGGCTTACAGCTCTACATCGTTCAAATGGCGGAAACCTACACGCCTAACGAAGTGTCGCTGGCGTCCGCGCTGAACATCTCGGCCTTCAACATTGGGATTATGTTGGGGTCCGGGTTGGGCGGTCAAGCCGTGGCCCAAGGTCAACTGGTCAACACCCCGTGGTTGGGGATTGGCATGCTGGTCCTAGGCATCGGTGTGGCGGTCATCCTGCAACGGATGGAACAACGCCAAGGACAACGCGACTTGGCGGCTAAGAAAGTAAAATAGACTAGTAAAGGCCCTAGCGGAGAAATCTGCTAGGGCCTTTACTAGTCTATTGGCGTATCTTCTTATTATTTTGTTTCAATTACACAATTGCCCTGCCACGTACAAATATCATTTTGACTGGTTCGTAAATCCTCTGGAACATCGAATACGACTTCCAATGAAGCCACAACATTTTTAACACGATCAAAATCTGCATTTTTAACAGCCCAAAAGACAGCATATCCTGTAAACATGACGGACGCGGCAACAAATAAATCAGCTGGGCTTTTTTGATTTCGAATTTGCCCCACTTTTTGAGCTTTCGTAATCAACTCAATGCAAATCTCAGAAAAGCGCTGATTAAAATCAAACGATCCCTTATTCTCAGTCAAATTTGCAATAAATAATTGACTTGTGATATCTACACCCAAACCAGTTCCCGCTTCAATCAGTTGAACAAAGCAAGACACCAGCTGTTGCCAGTAATTTGAACTCTTCTCCTTCGTTTGAAGTGAAATCTGATCGACCGCATTATCATAGTAATGCAGTAATAAATCAGACTTTGAAGAAAAATGATAATAGAATGCTGGTTTAGTTAACCGACAAGCATTACAAATATCAGTAACACTAACATCTTCATACGATTTTTCTTTAAAAAGCTCATAGGCTGTATGTAGAATTAATTTTCGAGTATCCATTCAGGTCGCTTCCTATCCGTCTAATCCCATCAATTATTGGTTTAATTTTAGCATATCCTTGCTCAACTTCAGAAAATATGATTGCGCTTACATTGAAATCGTGCTAATCTTTACTTAAGTAAAGATAGTGAAATTAGTAACGATTGAGAGGAGCTAATATCATGGACTTGTTCAAACGCGGAAAAATCGGTGACGTTAAGTTAAAAAATCGGATTATTATGGCCCCAATGGGAACTAAACCCGAAGCTAACGGGAGTTATTCTGACCATTCAATTACCTATTTTGAGGAACGGGCTAAAGGTGGTGCCGGTCTAATTATCACTGGTGCCAATATCGTTAGTACCAAATACGAAGCACGTCCTGAAAATGAATTATCCGAATTTCACAATGTCGAGAAATTAGCTGTCATGATTGAACGTTGTCATCACTATGGCGCTAAAGTTTTTGTCCAATTGACTCCTGGTCTGGGACGCATGGTTTATGCAGATCCTTACACACCGCCGTACTCTGCCAGTGATACTGCTCATTCCTTCTGGTTTCCAAATTTAAAGTGTCGGGCGCTCACGATTGAAGATATTCAGTTCCTCGAAGAACGAATGGCTTACTCTGCAGGATTGGCTAAAGCCGCCGGCGCTGACGGAGTTGAAATTCATGGTTACGGTGGCTATCTCATTGATCAATTCAATTCTTCCCTCTGGAATCAACGTAAAGATCAATACGGTGGAAGTTTAGAGAATCGATTACGATTTAGTACCGAAATCATCGCAAAGATTAAAGAAACATGTGGCTCAGAATTCCCCGTATCGATGAAATTCACTGCCTATCATGGAATTAAGGGTGGTCGTGAACTTGATAAAGGCGTTAAAATGGCTCAAATTTACGAAGCCGCAGGAGTAGACGCCTTGCACGTTGACGTTGGCTGTTACGAGGTCTGGTATAAAGCCATCACCACCGTTTATGAAAAACCAATGCATCAAATCTTTGCCGCCAAGGCGGTTAAGCAAGCAGTTAATATTCCCGTCATTACTCAAGGTAAACTCAACAACCCTAAGGACGCCGAACAGGTATTGGAAGATGGCAACGCTGATTTCGTCGGCTTAGCTCATCAAATGCTTGCCGATCCTTATTGGCCAGCCAAAGTCAAAGCTGGTAACTTTGATCGAATTGTTCCGTGCATCGGCTGTAATGAATGCCTTCTGAGTGGCTTTAACGGTAAACATTATTACTGTACAGTTAATCCACTTTGCTACGCCGAAAAGGACTATCAATTAACCCCAGCCAAAACCACTAAAAAAATTTTAGTTATTGGGGGCGGCCCTGGCGGGATGGAAGCAGCTATCACGGCTGCTCGCCGCGGTTATCAAGTCGAACTTTGGGAAAAAACAACTCGGTTAGGCGGCAATATGTATGTTGCCGGTTATCCTGCCTTCAAACGTGATGTTATGAAATTCGTGAAATACTTAGAGCGCGAAGTGAGTCGCCAAGATATCAACGTTCGCTACGATACGGTTGCTACGGAAGATAAAGTTTTAGCTGGCCATTTCGATAAAGTTATCCTAGCTACCGGTGCCAAAAGTAAAACACCCCATATTGCTGGAATTGAAAATGCCAGTCAAGCTGAAGATTATCTCGTTGAACGTAAAACTCCTGGCCAACACGTTGTTGTAATCGGCGGTGGCCTAGTTGGCTGTGAGACAGCACTTGATATGAGCGCTCAATCTGATGACGTGACAATTGTAGAAATGCTGGATGATATTCTCCTAACAGCGGACCATTCTAAAAATAATGATCTTTCCTTACGCGACCACTTAACTGCTGCAGGCGTAAAAATCATGACTGGAGCTAAAATTAAAACTATTACGGATTCATCCATTACGCTTAGCGTTGCTGGAAAAGACACCACATTACCTTGTGATACGGCAATTATCGCGGCTGGTTACTCATCTGTAGATGACCTTGAAGGACCTCTTGCGGATAAGGTAGATTTAACCGTTGTTGGTGATGCCGAGAAGCCACGTAAAATTATCGATGCAGTTCACGAAGCCTACCATGCAATTCGGGTTATGGCTTAATTATCGTAAACAAAAAGGACGCTTTCAGGCGTCCTTTTTACATCTCAAGTCAATTTAACCCTGGGTTCCGTTATGGAAGTGGTTCGCTGCCGTGTCAGCCATCCCGTTCAACGTGGCCATATCGGCGGCGTTGATGGAGAAGTCCAGTTGCGCGTTCGCTTCGATGTGGTCTTGGTGGGTCGCCTTCGGTAGCGGCAGAACCCCGTTTTCCAGGCAGAACCGTAAGGCCAGTTGGGCCGGCGAAACGTGGTACTTGTTCGCCATTTCGCGGACCGCCGGATTATTTAGCATGTCACCGGTCGCCAGTGGGGAGTAAGCCTCGACCAACATCCCGTGGTCCTGGGCAAACTTGGTAATCTTCGGTTCCGTGTAGCCGACGTAGTATTGAATCTGGTCGACCATCGGGGCTACCGTGGCGTGATGCAGAATGTTTTGCAAGTCATGGACGTTGAAGTTGGACACCCCAATGGCCTTCGCCTTGCCGGACGTGTAGATTTCTTCCATCGCCTGCCACACTTCCAAGTTCTGGGCGTCACAATCCTTACCAATCTCGTTCCACGGCCATGGCGCGTGGATCAGGTACAGGTCCACGTAATCTAGGTCCAGGTTCTTGAGCGTGGTCTTGAAATCGGCCAGCGCCCCCTGATAGGACTTGGTTTCGGCCGGTAACTTGGTCGTCACGAAAACGTCACTACGGTCGAGGCCGGAGTCGCGGACCGCCTTACCCACGCTAGATTCGTTTGCGTAGGCCTTCGCGGTATCAATGTGCCGGTAGCCGGTCTTCAAGGCGTTGGCCACGGCGTCGTAGGCGGTTTGCCCACCCGGAATCTGCCAGGTCCCAAACCCCACTTGAGGAATGTTCGTTCCGTTAGCTAAACTAAACTTATCCGTTAAAACTGCCATTGATAACCCTCCAATTCATTGCTTGTGGCCAGTATACCCCCTTCGACCCACTGGAAGGCAAGGATTTTGGTAACGGATTCACAAACAACGTTATTGTTCGTCAAGCCTTATTTCTTCGGTGGGCAAAATTGTAATATTACAAATCGTCTAGAACGCCCAAATTTAGCCATTTCTCTGTTATGATAAATCTGTCGTAAAGATTGCTTAACAAACAGACGACAAACTAAAGCTTTTTGATGACCGACCCCGTGGTACCCGGAAACTACCACGACGTTCACCGGTGATCATGTCCATAACCCTATTGAATCAGACTAAATCCCAGTTTGATTCAATAGGGTTAATTTGTTGGTCGCGCTGTTCGACCAACGCGCTAAAAAATGTTCGGTTATTCCCCATCAAAGGGGCGTAACCGAACATTTTTTGATCTCACGATTAATTTTTCTATTCCGCAATCAACTTTCCGCCGCCCGTCAGGCTGTAGGTCTTGCCGTTGAGCCACTTGTTGGCACTATTACTTTTAGAATAGTACACGTTGTGGCCGTTAGAGTGGATGTTCTTCAAGGCACTCTTGGTACTGATCAACGCGGTAATGTGCGACGTCTTGGTGACGTTCCAGCGGTTGTTGCCCTTCAACGTCACCGTCGACTTGCCGGCCGTGTGGGCGCTGTTGATGGCCCCGGTCAGGGTACTTCCCGCCGTCAAGTTCAGCTTGAGACTGCTGCCCTTGGCAATCAAGATGTTCCCCTTTAACGTCTGGTTCTTAGCATTAAAGGTCAACTTACCGCCGTTACTGCCGCTGGTCCCCCACCGGTCGCCAGACAGGCGAATCAGCGTACTTGACGCGTTACTGAGTTTCACGTTGGTCAGGTTCATCTTGGCCGTGGTATTGGTGACGTAGAATAACGCCCCGGTGTGGTTAGACGTCCCCTTGGAGCCACTCTTGACCTTGGACGTCAGGCGGCCGTTGGTCATGGTAAAGACCGACGTGCCGACCTCGGAATCCCCGGACATGCTTTGATACAGCATGACCCCGTTGTTCTTCTCACCGGTCAGGGTCGAATTCTTGACCGTGATGCTGTTCGACCCTTCAATATCGGCGGCTTCGGCACCCGTGGCGGTCCCGGTAACGTTGGTGGCCGTGATGGTCCCCGTCGAGTACAGGACCGGCGAGCCATCCCCCGCGGTCTTCAGCGTCCCCTTGTTCAGGCTAACGGTCCCGCCGCCTCGGTCGGTGGCTAAGGCCGCGGAATGACTCCCTTTGGTGGTGATGTTCACGTTACTAGCGGTGATTTTACCTTTATAGGTCGCGTCCAACCCACGCGATGAAGATTTACTAGTTTTAATCGTCGAATTTTTCACGGTGACCTTGGCCTGACTGCCCGTCGCGAAAATGGCGTTCGAGCCAATCGAATTCGTGGTTTCGGTCAATTTATTCAGGGTAGCACTCCCGCCCTTGGTGACCAGGATCCCGGCGTTTTGGCCGAAGAAATTACTGTTATCGGTACTGGTGGTGTTGCCCCGCTTGGTGACCTGACTGCCGGTCAGGGTCAGCTTACCGCCCTTTTTCACGTACAGCGCCGAGCGGTTCGCCGTACTGGACTTGACCGTGGTGTTGCTGAGCCGTTTGGTCCCCGTGATGGTCTTGGTGCCGGAAAGCTTGGCACTACTGCTACTGGTCTGACCCGGCGCCGCGGTGCCACTCGGTTTACCACTTGGTTTCGTCTTGGCCTGGGCTTGGGGTGGATTTCCCGCACCGACTGGTGACTTTAACAGTTGCGGTGCCGCCACGAGTCCCCCTAAAACCAGGGTACTGGCTAAGGCGATGGTTAGATTTCGTTTGGTTGCTGGCATACAAATTCCTCCCTTTCATTAAGCAGGCTATTAACTTGCTCTAGCCTAGTTGTACCGCCTGAACCTTAAAATTAGGCTGAGGTTAAGGAAATTTTAGAATTTGCATGGGCCGCCGGGGTCACCGTCACCCCCACCGCTTCCTCAAAAGATCAACTCGAAACGACCGTAGATTACAATTCCAATAAAGCGTTAAACACACTTTGGGGGAGTTTGATTTGGCTTTGCGTGGCCCGGCGCTTATTTTGACTCTGTCGCCGTAATAGGGCCGCTTTTTTCGACACGCTGTGGGCCTCCCCGTTGACCGCCGCGTTCTTGCGTAACGGTGGCACGTCGACTCGCGCTAGGGCCTTCCCCTCCACAATCGCCTGGACCGGCGTTGGGTACAATTGCCGGGGGACCGTCGCTTTCAGCTGCTTAACCAACGCCTGCGTGATGGCAGGGGCATCGCTCCGGTGCACCACCATCGCCAGGGCATCGACGGGGGCGTAATTCATGGCAACCTCGATTTTTACCAGGTCCGCTACTTCGTTATCTAAAAATTCGGTATTGAGGCTCGCGTAGCCGTGGGAGACCGACTTTAACTCGGAGAAAAAGTGTGCCGCCACCTCGGACAGTGGGAACTTCGCGGTGACCACCACGAGATCGCCACTATTTCCCAAGTCCAGTAACGTCCCCTTGTGGTGATCAACCAGCTTTAACACGGCGTTTAGGCCGTTGTCCGGCGTCGTGATCTCGGCCCGCACGAAGGGTTCCGCCACAGTCTCGATGAGGCCAAACGCGGGGAACTGGACTGGATTGGTAATCACCATGTGTTGGCCGTTCTTCAACGTGACCTGATACGTCACGTTAGGCGCCGTTGCCAAGACCTCCAGACCATACTCATCACGGAGACGTTCACGAATGATCTGCAGGTGAAACGCCCCCAAGAACCCACACCGAAAGCCCATACCCAAGGCTTCGGACCGTTCTTCCGTAAAGGAAAACGACGTGTCGTTCAAACCTAGTTTCAGCACCGCTTCCCGTAGAGCCGGATAGTCGTTATCTTTAGGATATAACCCCGCAAAGACCATGGGTTGGGCCGGTCGGTAGCCCGGAAGTGCCGCCGTAGCTGGCGCGGTTTTTCGGGTCAGCGTTTCTCCCACGCGCACCGCCCGGGGATCCTTAATTCCCGTCACCACATAGCCGACCTCACCGGCATTGAGCGTCGCCTGGGGGTGCATGGTCGGACTAAAGACGCCCACGCCCTTAGCTTTGAAATCAAGAGTTGCTTGCATCAACGTCAGCGGTTGGCTTAAATCGAGCTGACCGTCTAGCACCCGGACATAGGCGATCACGCCCTGATAGGGATCGTAAAGGGAATCGAAGACTAACGCTTTTAGCGGGGCCGTTGGTTTGCCGCTCGGCGCAGGAATACGTTCCTTAATGGCTTCTAACACCGCGGGTACCCCTTCGCCCGTCTTGGCCGAGATCATCAACGTATGGGCCCGGTCAAAGGCGGGATTTAAGTCGTGCAATTGGGCCAAAGTGGCGGGCACATCCGCCGCCGGCATATCGATCTTGTTCAGGACCGGAATGATGGTCAGACCGTCCTGTTGCGCGATTCGGTAATTGGCAATGGTCTGGGCCTGAACGCCCTGGGTGGCATCGACTAACAGAATGGCGCCTTCCGTGGCGGCCAGACTTTTGGCCACCTCATAGTTAAAGTCCACGTGACCCGGGGTATCAATTAAATTATATTCATAATCTTGGCCGGTCTGGTCTCGGTAATAGTTCCGCACCGTCCGCGACTTGACGGTCACCCCGTGATCCCGTTCAACGGCCAGGTCATCGAGTAATTGGGCGTGACTGTCCCGTTCACTGACGGTTTTGGTCAAGGCCATGATGCGGTCCGCTAGGGTCGATTTGCCATGATCAATGTGCGCGATAATGGCAAAGTTACGAATGAATTGTTGTTGCATAGCTAAACTCCTTTAATTTTTTCGAATTGGTTAGTCCTGCGCATAGTCTCGTAAGTAGCCCGTTAAGTAGTAACGCAGTTGGCGCTTTGCTTCTAAAACTACCTGAATGTCAAAATCCGGATAGGCAACGCTTAAGGTTTGATGGTTGAAGCGCGCCAGCGAGGCCATGTTCATCAACCCGCTGATCTGGCCACTTTGAATCACAAATAAATGGCTAAACTGAGATTGACTAAGTAAGTGATCGGTTTTGTAAACCAGGGTATCTCCCAACTGCTGGCTAACGGCGTACAGCCGGTTACGCTGAGCGACGGTTTCTGCCATATTGGCCTTCCCCTCTAAAATGGGCCCCCGAATCGCGTTTAACCGGACCAAAGTCGCGTGATGCTCAATCAGGTTTTGCGATTGCCCCACTAGCCACTCGCTAAAGGTCGTCCGGGTAAGTTGCGGGCCGGCCGTTAACTCCGTGATGAGCTGTTGAAAGTACGCTTGATAGTTTTCCAATAAAATACTCATAAAGAGGTCTTCCTTAGTCGCAAAATAGTGAAAGACCGTTCCCTTAGAACTGCCCACCGCAGTGGCAACTTGTTGCATGGTAATCGCCGTGTAGCTTTGCTGGGTAAAGAGCCGAACGGCCGCCTGCATCATCGCCTGACGCTTAGCGTTCTTTTGATCTGGTGTGTAAATGTTGGCCATTCATCGCATCTCCTTTTAAAATTGACCGTCAGTTAATTTTAACGTAGTTTACCTCAAAATTAACCATCAGTCAATTTTGACAAATTAAAAAAGAGCGTCTCAACTGGACACTCTTCAATCCTGCTTCGGTTCCCGTAACGTCTGTGCCAACAACCGCAGCGACCGCAATAATTCCGCGCGCTGTTGCGGGGTGTAGGCCTGAATCCGTTGGCTAAATTCCGCTTCTCGGGTCGCCTTTAGCTGCATTAACCCCCGTTGGCCCTTTTCCGTGAGCTGGACCCGGCGAATCCGCTGGTCGTCTCGCTCGGCTTCCGTCAGCCAACCGGTCTTGATCAGGCGATCGACCTGCCGACTGATCGACGAGTGATTACGGCCAATCCAGCCGGCCAGCTCTCCCACGCTGACGCCGGGCTGTTGACCCGCCCGCACAATGATCGGCATCGCAGCCGGTTCCAAGGCCGTGCCCGCGCGATGCAACTGCTGACGTTCGTCTTGCGGTTGGTGAAAGAACGTCATGATTTCAAATAAGGCTTCAAAAATATCGTTATCCATAGTTGTGATTATAGCAGAGGCGTGCTACCATGTGCACGTTGCACGAACTGTTTTCCCAAATAAGGAGCTGACTAAGTTATGAGTGTCGCCAAAATTGCCATCATCATCGGCTCGACCCGGCCCAGTCGGATCGGCCCCAGCATCGCTACCTGGTTACAACAAAATTTGCAAACGGCCGACCTGACCGTCGATATTCTCGATTTGGCGAAAATCGACCTGCCCTTCCTGGATGAGAACCAGATGCCCAGCGACGGCAATTATGAATTGAAACACACCAAGGCCTGGAGTGACCGCATCCAAGGTTACCAGGGCTTCGTCCTCCTCTTCCCACAATACAACTGGGGCTACCCGGCCCCACTGAAAAACGCACTCGATTACCTCTACAGCGAATGGCGCGGTAAGCCGGTCAGCATGGTGTCCTACGGCGGCCGGGGCGGCTACCAAGCCGCACTGGCCCTTTCGCTGGTGTTGCGCGGATTAAAATTCAACCGGTTAAGCAACAACCTGGAAATCAGTCTGCCCGCCGCCGAACTCGACGACCAGGGCCACTTCAAGGACCCCGAAAAATCGTTGGCGCCGTATAAATTTGACGTTCGCCAGCTAAGCGCGGAATTTACTCACGTTTTAGGTTAACCTCCAACGACCAGTCCACCCTTTCCCGGTGTCGACTGGTCGTTTTTTATCGCCGAAAAACTGGTCCACACCATTGCAGGGTCGTTTAAAAACGCTATAATTAAGGCATCAACTTGTTCAAGAAAGGTCTGCGGAATTTTATGGAAATGGACAATCAAACACCACTACAGCATCATCGCTATCCCGCCACGGAATCCGAATACGAAGCCGAACTCACCGAAACGGAAAATGAATTTGCCGAGCAACTCGAAGCCGTCGAGGAAAAAGCGCACAAGGAAATTCAGCGCTATCTTCTGTGGGGCTCCCTTGGGGTGGTCGTCAACATCTCCGTCTTCTACTTATTCAACAATATCTTTGGCGTTGAATACCAAATTTCTAACCTGATTGCCTGGGTCTTCAGCGTGCAGGCGTCGTTTTGGATCGACAAGAAGTTGGTCTTCAAACACGCCTCGGCGCACCCCTTCCGTGACATGGGAAAGTTCTACGGTACCCGGGTCTTCACCTACGTGTTAGAAGCCTTGATTCTATACGTCGGTATCTCCCTGCTGTCCTTCCACGCCACGATTACCAAGGTGATTGGCCACGGCCTAGCCATCTTCGGCAACTACTTCTTCTCCAAGTGGTTCATCTTTAATAAGAAAACGCAAAAGACCACGAACTAAATTTTAAACCAACAAATAGTTTAATTCCGGGCTCATGGACTAGATTGTCATTGAGAGTAACTTAGTGTGCCTCTTAAATTAAGGAGCAATTATTGATTAACTGATTATCCGTTATTTTTTAGTTGAAATGAACTCGTTTAAGTTGTCATTCTAATCAATGTGAGCTGGAGGGCCAGTCAGAAATGGGCTCAGGAGTGAAATTTGTGTTGGCCGGTGTTCTTCGCCGGCCTAGACAAAGGTCGGTCTTCAAGACCCGGTTTGGGGGGCTTGAAGCCGTACCCACTCCGTTCCAGCCCATTTCTGACTGACCCGGAGGCGCTGAATCCTCCGAACTAAATTTTGAACCAATAAATGCGACCCCCACCAACATCTGGCGAGAGTCGCATTTTTAATTAGCCCTGTAGTTGTTGCTTCAACGCCATCATGGTTTCGAAGTCATCGGTGAAGATGCCCGCCACGTGGTCGTTGAACAACTTGGTCGCTTGCTTCACGCTGTCGACGGTCCAGATGCGTTCGACCACCGGAATATTATCCTGATAATGACTCAGGTGCAGGCCCGCCAAGCCCTCCTTTTTCACAAAGGAGGCGGCGTTTCTGACCCGTTTATCGGTCAACCAGCAGTAGATTTCGTCCGGTGCCAACGTCTGACAAGTCTTGAGGGTCGGCAGATGAAACGACGAATAAATCACCGGATGGACCAACGGCGTGGCGTGGACCATCCCCAGCACGATCTTTTCGATGTTGGGATACTGGATCTTATCGGTCTTAAATTCCAGGTTCAGGTGAACATCCTGATTAGCGACCACCCGTAAAAATGCCGCTAGGGTCGGCAAACTATCGCCGTTGGCCAACTTGAACCGTTGTAATTCCGCCAGGGTATAGTCGCGAATGTAGCCCTTCCCGTCGGTGGTCCGGTTAATTTTTTCGTCGTGCATGATGACCGGCACGTTGTCCTTGGTCAGATGCACGTCAAATTCCAAACCTTCAATGTGATGCTGCACGGCGTACGTGAAGCCGGCCAACGAGTTCTCCGGAAATTTTGCCGGATACCCGCGATGCCCGAACACCATGGTTGTTTTCGTCATGACGCGTTCCCTCCTCGCCGGAAAGTTCCGGCCTAGTTGTTATCCCCAGTGTAGCCTTTTTGCCCCCGGAATGCCCACATTTTCCGGCCGGTTCACTGGTCACTAAACCATCTTCAGTCTAGCAAAGGCAGGTCGCGTCACGCTTAATTTTCGGTAAAAATTGAGTAAAGGTTAGTGGCCCCAGACGTCGGTCGCAATCTGCTTGACCAGCTTCAACTTGGCCCATTGTTGGTCTTCGGTCAGTTGGTTCCCTTCTTCGGTCGAGGCAAACCCGCACTGCGTTGACAAGCCTAAGTTGGCTAACGGCACGTATTGACTGGCTTGTTGGATGCGGTCCTTGATGGCTGCCGGATCTTCCAATTCGGGGAACTTGGACGTGATCAAGCCTAAAATGATGCGCTTGTGGCTATCGTTGTGCCAGATGCGTTTGAGCGGCGTGAAGTCCCCGGCCCGGTCGCTATCGTATTCCAGGAACAAGCCGTCGTAGTTCAGTTGCCCCAGGTAGTCGGCCACGTCGTCGTAGCTGCCCGAGAACAGGTAGGTCGACTTGAAGTTCCCCCGGCAAACGTGGGTGGTCACGGTCAGGTCTTCCGGTAAACCGGCCAGTAATTGGTTGATCACCCGGACGGCATCTTCGGCCAACTTCACGTATTTGGCGTGCGCCGTGGCGTCATCGGCCGTTTCGTTGAGCTTACTGATCAGAAAGGCCCAGGTGGTGTCGTCTAATTGCAGATAACGGCAGCCCAACGCGTAGAAGTGTTCGATGGTTTCGTGGTAGGCCTTGGACAGGTCGTCTAAGTATTGGTCCCAGCTGTCGTAGAATTGGGACCAGTTGTCACTGCGGTTGTCCCGGAACAGCATGGTTGGTGACGGGATGATCTGCTTGACCAGCACGTCATCTGGGACCAACGTTTGTAAGTAGCTAAACGTCTTGAAGAACGGGTGATCCGGGTTAAAGGCGATCTTGCCCACCAAGTCGGCGTTGTCGGTTCGGGTCTTGCTGCCGTGGAACTTATAACTTTGCTTGTAATCGTAATGACCCACGCCAGTCAGGCCCCACAAGAAGTCCAAGTGCCACCAACTGCGGTTGAATTCGCCGTCGGTCACGGCCTTTAAGCCTAAGTTCAGTTGTTCTTGAACCACGCGTTTGGTTTCGTCGTGTTGCACGGCGGCCAGTTCGTCGGCCCCAATCTTGCCGGCGGAGAACTTGCCCCGGGCGTCCTTCAAAGCGGCGGGCCGTAATAAGCTCCCCACAACGTCGTAGCGGTAAGGATAAACAGTTTGAGTTGTCGTTGTCATAATAAAATTCCTCCTAAAAATTAACTGGTTTAATGGCGCGGTCCCCCGGTTACGGTAGGCCAGTCACGTTAAATTCATCTGGCGTTACGCCCCAGATGTTCTTTCTCTAAGCCATTTGTCGGCCAATAAAAAACGCGCCCGTCCCCAGAACTAATCACTTAGTTCTAGGGACGAGCGCGTCGTTTTACCACCCTAATTCACCTACCGCTCACGCGAATAGGCCTCAACGGTACTGCAGCGCAATACCCGGAAAGTTAACGGTTCCTACCGACCAAGCAGCGTTGACCACTTGATAGCTATTGGGAGCTCATCTTCATGGTGACCAGACCGACCCGCTTCCACCGACCCGGGTTCTCTGTGACGGTTGGTCCACCACTACTCTTCTCCTAGCTGTTTTATGACAAATTCATTAGAAATTAAGGGTAATCTTAGGCGTGATTCACAGAATTGTCAAGCGCGTGCGCCTATTTTTTCGACAACAGGCCCTGTTGTTGCAGGTACTCGCGGGCCACCGTGGCGGCCTTTTCGTGCTTGACCGTGACTAAATAATTTAATTGCCGCATGTCGCTGGTCGTCACCTTCCCCGCTAATTTATTCAACGACGCTTGGACTTCGGGATGGGCCGTGGCAAATTTCTCGGTCATCAACGGTGCGCCTTGGTACGGCGGGAAGAAATGGCGGTCGTCCTTTAAGACCACCAGGTGATATTCCCGGAGCTCCGGGTCGGTGGTGTAGCCGTCGACCAGGTTGATGCGTTTGTGGGCAATGGCCTGGTAACGAATCGACGGTTCCATGGTCTTAATGGTGCCGAACTTAAAGTTATACGCCTTGCGTAATCCCGGATAACCGGCGCTCTGCTGGTAGAAGTCCGGGTCGAAGCCGGCGTGGACCTTGGTCGCCACGCGTTGCAGGTCGCTCACCTTTTTCAAATGGTACTGCTTGGCGAACTGCGGCGTGACGGCGATGGCGTAACCGTTTTGGTACTGCATCGGTTTCAAGTAGGTCATCTGGTACTGGCTTTTCAGTGCCTTGGCCGCTCGCTGGTAAGTCACCTGCGGGTCGTGGTCGGCACTTGACTGCCCCTTGACCAACGATTCCAGTACGGTCCCGGTAAATTCGGGATAGATGTCGATCGACCCGGACTGCAGGGCCTTGAACAGGAAGGTCGTGGCGCCGAAGTTGGGCTTGGTCTGGACCTTGATGTTGGGATGGTCCTGTTCAATCAAATCCTTATACATGTTGATCAAGATTTCGGGTTCGCCCCCCAGCTTACCGGCGATGGTAATCGTGGTTTGGGGCTGGACGATGCGGCGGTAACCGGCGACCCCACCAATCAGGACCACGGCCACGCCCAACACGATACCGGCACGTTTAAAGGACAACTTGCCCAGCCAATCGATGGCCGCGCCAAAGAGCAGGGCCAAGGCCGCCGACAAGACCGCCCCAATGATCAGTAGCGCGTTATTGTTGGTTTCAATCCCCAACAAGATGTAGGTCCCCAAGCCCCCGGCCCCAATCAAAGCGGCCAGCGTGGCGGTCCCGATGATCATGACCATGGCGATCCGAATCCCGGAAATGATCATGGGCATGGCTAACGGAAGCTCCACCCGGACTAATTTCTTCCGGCGCGACAACCCGAAGGCTTCGGCGGCTTCCTCGAGGTCGGGGTCGATGGTGGTCAACCCCGAATAAGTATTTTGAAAAATCGGCATCACCGCGTAAATCACCAATGCGATGATCGACGGCACGGTCCCGATGCCCACGATGGGAATCAAAATCCCCAATAACGCCAGGCTCGGAATCGTCTGGAGAACGCTGGTAATCTGGAGGGCCACGTTAGCCGCCCGTTGATGGGGCATCAGGAGAATGGCTAACGGAATGGCGATCAGCGCCGCAATCAACAGTGAAATCAGCGACAAGCCGATGTGTTGCCCGATTGATTGGACGATTTCACCGCCCTGCGTTTGCAGGATGTGGTTAATCTGTTGCACGACTCGTCGCCTCCTTTGCGGCTAAGTAACCGAGTAAATCGGCGGTGGTCAAGGCCCGGTGATCCTGCGCCGTGGCGACGACCACGGTCGTTTGGGTCTGGAGGGCCTGCGCCAGCGCCCCCACCGTGACCGTCGCCGTCAGGGTAGCCGGGGCGGTGGTCACCTCACCGTATCCCTGCGCCAGTAAGCTTTGGACCGTGGCGGCCCGCGGCGTCTTCTGGTTCTCGAAAAAGCCGCGCACGAAATCGTTGGCCGGGTGCCGCATGATTTCTTCACCCGTCCCAATCTGCTGGATATGGCCGTTGCGCATGACCGCGATGGTCTGACCCAGGCGTAAGGCTTCGCCCATGTCGTGGGTCACGAACACGAAGGTCATCTGTAACTCCTGGTGCAACCGCAAGACCAGGTCCTGCAGTTGCTTGCGTGACAAGGGGTCCAGCGCGCTAAAGGGTTCGTCCATCAAGACCACGTTGGGTTTGGTGGCCAAGGCCCGCACGATGCCGACCCGTTGTTGTTCCCCGCCGGATAGCTCGTGCGGGAGTTTCGTCGCGTACTGGTCGGGATCGAGACCCACCTGTGCTAAGAGCGCTCGGGCCCGTTCCAACCGGCGTTTACGCGACCAGCCCAGCGATTCCGGTTGAATGGCAATGTTTTCTTGAATGTTTAGGTTGGGGAACAGGGCAATGTTTTGCAACACGTAACCCATCCGCAACCGCATGGCCCGCAAGTCGTAGTCCTGTAAGGGACGATCGTCGACCTTGATGATTCCCGCGGTCGGCTCAATCAGCCGGTTGATCATCTTCAGCGTCGTGGTCTTGCCACTCCCACTGGGCCCCACCAACACGAAAAATTCCCCGGTCGGGATGGTTAAGTTGAGGTCGTCGAGGGCCAGCTTGTCCGCATACTGTTTTTGGACGTGTTCGAACGTTATCATTGAGAGCCTCCTAACAAGTAACTTTATAAATTACAAGTAATACTCTAGCACAATCCCTAATGCTTGTAAAAACATCTGATTGCCGGCATTGGTGGCAGAATCACCAGTATTTTTCTAGTTTACCACTATTGCCAGAACACTTGTTCGATTCAGCCTCGATTAGCCACCAAGTCTGACGCTTGAATCATCTTCCATTATACGGGTTCACCGTCAATTCCCCACCAAAACGACTTCCTCGGTGAATTTATCACGCCTTTAAACCAGTTACAGAATGATTAACCCCCGTGCCGATTCTTGACCCCCCCGATAAAAAGTGCTGTAATCGAGATAAGCGGTTCATCCGGGGACACCCGAACTGAGCTGACAAACCAAACGAGGTGGACAATTATGGATGAAGTTGTGCAAACACTTCAAGACGTGGTGAAGCTCAACACCGTTAACGGCGCGGAAAAATTAGTCGCCGATTACTTAATCAAACTCTTCGAACAACACGGAATTTCCTGCAAACAACTAGCCTACCAACCTGACCGGGTCAGTCTGGTCGCCGAAATTGGGGACGGCAACGGGCCCGTGGTCGGGTTCGACGGTCACGAAGACGTGGTCGCCCTCGGTGACGCCAGCAAGTGGCACGTCGACGCCCTTTCCGGAGCCATCGATGACGACAACATGTACGGTCGGGGCACCTCCGACATGAAGTCCGGTTTACTTGCCGGCGCCTGGGCCATGATTCACCTCAAGGAAGCCGGCGTGCCACTTCACGGAACGTTCCGCTTCATGGCGACCGTGGGTGAGGAATACGGCCAATACGGCGCCCGCCAATTAGCCGACGCCGGCTACGCCCAGGACCTGAGTGCGCTCATCGTCGGGGAACCCAGTGGAGCCGACAAGCGCCTGTTGCAAAAGCCTGAACTCCAGCACATGCTAGCCATCGACGGAACGGCCGCTGACCGGCTCGCCGCGGCCAACCACACCCGCGAGCAACACTTCATCGAGCTGGCGCACAAGGGGTCCTTGACCTTCACCATTCATTCTAAAGGGGTCGCCGCCCACAGTTCGATGCCCGAAATTGGCCAAAACGCCATTGACGCGTTGATGACCTTCTACCAACGCGAAAAGGCCTACTTCGAGTCCATCAAATCCTACCAGAATCCCGTCCTGGGTCCCGTGACGCCCGTGGTGACCATGGTCAAGGGGGGCGAACAGGTCAACACGGTGCCGGCCAGCGCCGACCTGTCCGTGAAGATTCGGACCATCCCCGAACTCCCTAACGCTAAAATCACGGCGGCCATCAAGGCCATCATCGCCGATTTGAACGCCCAGGGAAGCAATCTATCTTTCGAAATGATCAGCGACTTCCAGCCCATGCACACCGCGGCCGACACGCCGTTGATCCAAGCCGCTAACGATATTGGTCAAGCCGTTTTGGAACAAGCCTTACCTCAAATCGGGGTACCCGGCGGAACCGACGCGTCGTCCTTCTTGGCGGCCAACCCCGACATCGACGTGGTGGTCTTCGGTCCCGGTAACATTACGGCCCATCAGGTCAACGAATACGTCGACCTCGAGATGTATCGGCGGTTCATTAAGATTTATGAACGCATGGTGACCCGGTTGTTATCCTAATTTTTATGTAGTTAAATCGTTATGCCCCATCACCATACGGGCTAACTAAGGACCTAGAAGTCATTTTCTAGGTCCTTTTTTGTGTTAACTCGGCGCATTAGTCAGCGACCAGGTGATCGTCCCCTGATAGTTTCCCGCTAAGGCGTCCCCGTCGACGTCCAGCAACACGCCATTGCGCGCGCCCCAGGAGTTGGCGACGTTGACCTGACCATCATCGATACTGTCGTCGGTGGTGTGGGTCATGATTTGCACGGACTGGTCGGTCAGTGGTTGGCGACCGTACCGGCCCACGTAGACCGGACCTCCCTGCAACGTGCGGCCCGTCTTTTCGTCGGTAAAGGCCGTACTCTGGGCACTTAACGCCCACCGTTGACCGGTCCCGCGCGTATCCTTAACGTCGAGGGCCCAGTCATCGTTGCGGGCCACCAATTGCGGGTTCCCCGTTAAAGTGCTGGTCACAAAACTACTGGTGGTGTCCACGTTGCTAAATTCCAACGTCCCGACCACGGTAATCAGGACGGTTTTGACTAACGACGTGTCCCCATGAGGCGTCGCGGCGGTCAACCGTAACCGGTTAGTCCCCATCTGGAGCTGGTCGGCTTTCAAATTCAATTGAAAGGTGCCGTCGCTAGCGACCGCCGTATCCGGCAGGTCCTTCCCGTTCAACGTGGCTTGGACGGCCACACTGGGTTTTACGGCCGCCGTGGTGGTCACCGTCACGTTCCCGGTGACGGTCCCGTCCTCCTTGGTATGCAGCGTGACGGGATTAGCCGAGGTCACGTTTAAGTCCAAGTCCACGCTCGGGTTGATGGCAAACGCCGGCATATCGGCGTTCGTCACCAGCGTGTTGGACGAAAAGGTGTTGGGCTGGGTCCGGTTGTACAGGGTCTCGTCTACCTTGTCCGCCGTCCCCCACAGCTTAACGGTCGCCGTGTCGTTATCCCGGTCCAGGGACTGATCGAGCGTCATCGCGAGTTTAGAATCCTGAATATCACTAAGCTTCAAGGATTGCGTTGGGCCCTTGGCGTAGTCGATTTCCGCCGCATCATAGGTGATTCCGCGGGGCAGATTCAAGCGACTGTTGATGTTCGACCAGGACTGCCGACCGCCGTTGTAGTGCAGCTGATAGTTCAATTCGACCTTGTCACCACTGACGATTTGGCTGTCCTTAGTCACCGGATGATTGTGGGTGAGGTCTTGGAGGCTGGCTTCCGCCGTCCCGTCGACCAGTCCCGGCGTATTATCCAGGATAATCAGGTTATTTTCGTAATCCTGGCCGGTGGTCCCGGTAAAGCCCCAGCGCGCGTGACCGGTGTGTGCCGGATCAATCTTGTTCAGGTCGATGGGCACCGTCTGACTGGTCCCGCTTTGGGCCACCCCGGTCTTAGCGTTACGGTCGTTAAAGGTATAGGTCATGGTCTTGGCCGTGGCATCCCACTTTAGCGTCATGTGGTGCCACTGCCCGTTCGACAGAAAGTTGGGTTGGTCGTTATCCGCGATGACCCCGTTGTGGTGCATGCTGTAATAGTAGTGGTCCTTCCCCAGTAACCCACCAGAAACCGTGCGTTTGTCGTAGGTGTCGCCGCTGCCCGGATAATTCGAGGCGATGTGGACCGCGGGTTCTCCCAGG
This sequence comes from Levilactobacillus zymae DSM 19395, assembly GCF_001434115.1. Lineage (GTDB taxonomy): Bacteria > Bacillota > Bacilli > Lactobacillales > Lactobacillaceae > Levilactobacillus > Levilactobacillus zymae. The sequence continues at coordinate 13,971 of NZ_AZDW01000025.1, read as the reverse complement.
TCGAAGGCGTTGGCGGTTCCCAGCGCACTCTTGCCGGACAGTCCGTTATAGTGGGTGTCAAATTCCAACGCCCAGCTGTTCTGAATCGCCGTTTTCGCAAACTCGCTGACGTAGGCCTGGTCCGGATTCGTATCGACGGCCCAGACTCCCAGCGTTTCCCCGATTGGGCGGTCCGTGTAGTCCGGCGTCGCGGCGAGGCCTCGTGGATCGTTTTGCATCACGAAGGCCATCCCGTCGCCGGCGTGGACGCCTTGGTTCCCGAAGTAAAACCAAAAACCAATGGTCTGGTTATGGGTCAAATCGATGGAATTTTCATCCGTCGACCACGCCGTTCCGAATTGGTAGGGGGCCGTATTGACCACGACGGCCTGCGTCCCCGGGGTATTCGCGTTGGTCGTGTCTTCAATTGCCGCATGACTCATCGGTGCCGTTCCCAACGCGATGATCGAATTGGTCTTGTTCAATGAAATCCCCTGTGGCGCCGTCGCTAAGGCCTGGTCAAAGTCACTATCGGCGTGGGCGCGCAGCCCACCGGTGAGGCCGACCGCCAGTACGGTCAGGCCAACGCATAGCCACCGTTTCAACATCTCCATTCCCCCTTATGCTCTGACGGAAACATCCCGTTGTGGGGCGGGATGTTTCCAAATTAATTTAGTCGTGGACATTGTAAAAGACTTACAATGTCGGATACTTCTATAGTAGCGAATCGCCAGCCCCAGCGGCCCAAAACGCAATTAAAGTTTTAATTTCGGGTCAATTGTGCGCAACTAGTCTTATTCCGGCGCATTGGTCAGGGTCCAGGTCAACTTGCCCTGGTAACGACCAGCCGCCGTGCCGGGTTGGGCGTGCAACAGGACTCCCGTTTTGGTCGACCAGTGGGCCACCACGTTGGTCTTGCCCGCGGCGCGGCCATCGTTGGTGGTATGGGTCATGATGGGCGTCGGGGTCGTGCCCAATGGCGTCATCGTCTGCCCGTTGACGAAGACCGGCGTACCGGCCATGGGACGGCCCGTGGCACTGTTCGTGAACCGACCGGCCTGGGCCAGCAGTGTCCAGCGACTCCCGGTTCCTCGAGTATCCTGGACTTCGATCTGCCAGCCGGCCTGCCGGGGAACCAACTCACTGGTCGTGGGTAACTTCGTGCGCTGGAACCCCGCCGTTGTCGATAACGCCGTAAACGTTAATTGTCCGGGCGTCACGTCAACGGTCGCGGTTGGCGACTGGGCCACTTGCCGGGTCCCTATCCGCGCGACCCACTTGACCCGGTTGGTCCCCGGCTGAAGGCGTACCGCGGCGATACCCGTGGTCAGTTGCCCGGTCGCCGTGACACGAACCGGTGCTAACCGGTGACCATCTACCACGGGGGTAACTCGTAACCCCGCCGGCAACCGGCTGGCCGTAGCGGTGACTTGCCCGCTCAACATGGCTCGCTGAAGTGGTGCGATTTTAATTGTCCGCGCCCCCTGTAAACGCACCGTCACCGGCGTTTGAGTTGCCCGGGACGTTGTGGTCTGGGTAGTGATCGCCTTAGTCGCCCGCGAGGTGACCTTACCGGGCGCGACCGTCCGTTGTGGCAATTGAGTCAAGACCACCAACGGGTCAGACGTCGCGCGCGGCCCCGTCGTCGCGGTAAAGCCCCAACGCGCGTAACCGGTATGGCTGGGATCGACCTGATTCAAGTCGACCGCCATGGTCCGCCGCTGGCCGGTTTGTGCGGCATTGGTCCGCGGATTGCGGTCGTTGACCGTCACCGTCATGGTGCGTGCCGCCGCGCGCCACCGCAACGTCACGTGGTGCCACTGCCCGTTAGCGAGGTCCGCCACCGGCAGTAAGCCTTGATGGACCAAGCTATAGGCGTATTGATTAGGCGTTAATAAGCCGCCCAGTGCACCGGACACCTTGTGGGATTGATACGTGGCCGCGGCCCCGGGGTACCCCGCCGCGACGTGCGGACTAGCTGCCCCCACGTCAAACGAATTGGCCTGTCCCGGTGCCTGGGCGTTAGTCTGCGCGTGATTACCAGCATCGAACGCCAACGCCCAACTATTTTGAATCGCCGTTTGACTCAGCGCCTTAGCCGAACTCTGGGTTGGCGTGGTGTCCACGCCCCAGACGCCCAACGTTTCGGCGATTGGCGTGGTAAACTTCGGCATCGCGTTCAGGAGTTGGGAATCGTTTTGCAAGACGAAAGCCATCCCTCCGTCCGCCGGTTGTCCTAAATCAAGCCAAGCGGAGACGGTCTGGTTACGGTTCAGGCGAAACGCGTGGTCGTTGGTGGACCACACGGCCCCAAATTGGTCCGCGCCTTGAGTCAACGTTACGACCTGCGAGTGTGCATGACTGGGGGCAATTTGCGCGCGGTTCAACGCCTGCGTCGACGGCGTTAAGGGCGGATTAGCCCCCGTTAACGTCACCCCCGTTGGTGCCGTAGCTAGTGCGCTATCATCACTGTCGGCGTGTGCAGTCACGCCACTAGTCAGACCTACGGCTATCAGGATTAAACCGACACTTAACCACCGTTTAAGCATATGACTGCCCCCCTATCACTCACGCGTCTTTGATTGACGCATGTCCTTATTTCTGTGCTAACTGTTGCTTGTTCTTGTGATTCTTGTAAATCAGATATCCGACCAGGGCCAGCAGCAACGCAATCACGACGGCTAACAAGATGTACAACCAGTAGTTCGGCTTAGGTTGCTTGGCCAAGTTCGCTAAGTGGTTCAATTGCTGCTGGGTGACCGTGAAGTTCTTGGTAAAGTGCCAAGTCCCCTTAGTCGCCTGTGCGCTTAAATGCAGCGTGTAGTTGCCGGGCTTCAACGTGGTCGTCCCCCACGGGATCCGGTAATTAAAGTTGCTGTTGGGCGCCATGCCCATGCCCTTCTTGGTCTGGTGGATCAAGACGGTCGTGGACCCTTGCTTGGTAATCGCCGCTTGGGTGTTCAGGCGTTCCATCACGGTTGGCCGACTGTTCTGCAGGTTGGCCATGACCATATTCTGCCGGTCGACCTGGCCGACCCCGACGTGATGCATCGCCATAACGGGACGAATCGCCTTTAGACTTTCGCGCATCTCAATACTGATGGCGTAGGCATAGAGGTTCTGTAAGGTAATCTTACCCTTGCCGTACTTCTTGCCGGGTTTCGTCTGGCTGACGTAGACCGCCCCCAAAACGGTGCCGGTAAAGGGATTGGCGGGCGCTTCATAGGTCAAGCCGACCCGTTCCGTACCGTTCGCTGGTAACGTGATTGTGCGTTGCGGCTCCTTGAAAATTTGTTTTAATTGCACCTTTAACGTCGGATCCGGCTTCACGTTATAGCGATCATAGTCGATGACCCCGTCCGGATTGGTGTAGGCCTGATTGATGCCTAGCGTCAGCTTCTGCGGCTGAGCCTGCAAGTTATGAAGAATCACAACTAATCGCTGTTGCTCACCCGGCTGAACCTTCAGATTAAAATACCCGGATGTTGAATTGACCTGTCCCCGGGGCCGCACCATCTGAACCGTATAACCGGCCCCAGCGACCGCCGGATTAACCTTGGCGGCGTGTGCAATTGGGACGCCCAGCAGACTACCCAAGAGTAAGCCGACTAAAATGAAAACCCATTTCAAAAGCTTTCTCATGTGACTGTCTTCCTCTCAATGATCCCATCACTGACGGACTCCCGAACAAAAAGCGTTGCCGGATTGCCCACCGGTTTATCGACGGTCGGTCCAGCGACCCCCGACAAACCGTGCCCATACCCTCAACGAGGGCTTCGTCACATCAGTTCATCATTAATGGGAATAATGATTTCTTGGTCCCAAAAGGCCGGTACCATGCGTCCATGGTACCGGCCTTTTGCATCGCCGGTTCATCTCATAACCTCGATGTCAGAACGCGATTTTATTGAACCGTGTCACCCAACGTCCAAGTCATCGTGGAAGTATAGCTGCCTGGTTCTTGCCCAGCTGGTACGTCGAGTGTGACGTCGCCAGGAACATAGGACGAATCCCAGACCCCTAAGCCTTCATTAGCCGCGGTCGACAGAACCAATTGGTCGGTCCCGTCACCCGACAGCTTGATGGCACTGGTAGTTGGTCCACTAGAAGGGTTGCCGGCGTTAGCTGCGGCAGCAGTTGGCGCGGACAGGTTCAAAACAGCACCGCCCAAGACGGCCCCATCACCAGCCGTAGCGGTTGTATCCGAATTCTTGAATTCGGTGTTGGCGACCTTAACGTTCCAGCCACTAGCCAAGCCAGGGTTAGAAACCTCGACTGGGTTATCAATCGTGCTAGGATTGTAACTCCCGTTGGTCTTGGTATCAGGAACCGTGGTTGCCGCGAAGGTAAAGTTTGGTGCTGAATCAAGATTCAAGGGTTCGTTAGTGGGGGTAAAGTCAGTGGCAGCATTCGTTGTGGCACTGGTGGTCCCGGCAGTTGCGGCAGAAGCAGGTACCGCAGCTCCTAAGCCTAACAGTAAAGCAGCGATGCCACTAAACAAAGAAACACGTAATGTGCGCTTCATAATCTCAACTCCTATATAAACTGTTGAAGTTCAGACCTCGTGATTTGCGCGTTTGAACGTAAATGCTTAATCTGTCGTAAAGTATTCCAAATCATAACTTAAAACTAACTTTTTCCAAAAGTTTCTTCTGAACCGGTGATTCACTTTAGATAGTAGTCGGCCCAACAAAAAAAGGCCAGCGATTAGCTGACCTTTCGTATCTAGGTGTTTAGTGATGGAAGTCGCTCACGGTTAACATCTGTAAATCGTTGAGCCACTGGTAAGTGTCGCTACGTTTTTCGGCGGTGTTTTGGAAGCCTAACGGGGTAAATAACGCCCCGACGGCCGCCCAATTAAGCTGGTCTTCATCTAACAGACTATGAACCAGCTGATCCTCCTGCGCAGGCGTAATGGGCGCGGCGGTCACGGTCAATAAATTGACCGCTAACTGATGCGCCAGTGCCCGATTAAAGGTTGCCGGCGTCATCAACGCCACGATTTGTCGCCGCGGCTCAATGGGGACTGCGGGACCTTCGCGGCGGATGAACCGTTGCCACGACCCGAACTGCCCGGCCAGGACTGCGTAGAACTGCCACGGGACTTGGTTACCTATGCGGGCCAGCGTGGCGGTGGTCAACTCACTGACCGACCACTGTAACTGGGTGGGACCGGCGGCCTGCGCGGTGGTCAGCCATTCGCTAAAGAACCGCTGGACGGTCGCGGCCACCGTGGCCGGTAACTTCCGGCCCTGGGTCAACTGGTAGCGACCCAATAGGAAATCGGTGACCCGGTCCCAGGCAATCACGTTGCCGGCCTGTTGTTGCTTACGACGTTTAAACTGCCGGAGTTGCTTGACCCGACTAGACTTCGCAAATTTTCCTGGACGACTCACGACTCAGTCCCCCTTATTTCTTGGCCGCTTCACGCGGTTGGTACTTCTTGAAGTAGATGATGGTCATCACGATCAAGAAGATGACCCCCACGATAATGGAGATCCGCGTTTCGGGGTTCATGAACATGAACAGTAAGGTGATCCCCAGAAACGCCAACGTAACGTAATTGGACCACGGCGATAATGGCATCTTGAACGGATGCTCCGCCATGTGCTGTTGATTTTGTTTGCGGAATTCGATTTCGCTGACCAGAATCACGACCCACGGGACCATCCCTGGCAAGACACTGGAACTGTAGACCATTACGAAGATCTGGCTGGCGTCCTTAAAGAACATCGGCAAGACCACGTTCAAGACGATCCCGATGGCGATCCCTAAGGAGATGGCCAGCACGGAGTAAAACGGCACCCCGTGACGGTTCAACAGGGTCATCTTCCGGGGCAACTGGTGGTTCTCGGCCAACGTGAAGGTCATCCGACTAGCACTGTAGATCCCGGAGTTCGACCCGGACAGCGCCGCGGTGATGACCACGAAGTTGATGATCGAAGCGGCGGCGGTAATCCCAATTTTAGCGAAGGTCTGCACGAATGGGGAACCAATCTGGTTCAATTGGTTCCACGGGTAGATGCTGACAATCACGAAGATGGCGCCGACGTAGAAGATCAAGATCCGGGCAACCGTGGATTGGATGGCGGCGACCAGCGTGTGTTGCGGGTTTTCCGCTTCACCGGCCGTGACCCCAATCAGTTCAATCCCTTGGTAGGACGCCAGCACGATGGCCAGCGCGTAGATGAACCCCTTGGCACCCCCGGTGAAGAACCCACCGTGACTCCAGAGGTTACTGATACCGACCGCGTGACCGCCGTTACCGAACCCGAAGAGGATGACGCCTAATCCGGCAATGATCATCAAGACGATGGTGACCACCTTGATCAGGGCGAACCAGAATTCGAGTTCCCCGAACATCTTCACGGAAATCAGGTTGGCGATACACAGGAAGGTGATCGCCACTAACCCGGGAATCCAGTCTGGCAGGTTGGGCCACCAGAACCGGAAATAACCGCCTAACGCGATCATTTCACTCATCCCAACCACGATAAACTGAAAGACGTTACTCCAAGCGGTCAGGTAACCGAAAACCGGGTGCATGTATTCGGAAGCGAAGGTGGCAAACGACCCGGTCGTGGGGTGCACGTAAAGCATTTCCCCCAAGGCCCGCATGATTAAGTACAGAAAGATACCAGAAATAATGTACGCGATGAGGACGGATGGCCCCGTCCACTTGATTGTGGAACCAGACCCCATAAATAATCCGACGCCGATGGTTCCGCCCAATGCAATCATCTGCATTTGGCGAGAGCTTAGTCTTCTCTGCAATCTAATTCCTTCTTTCTACTGACTGTGTCAGCTATTCAATTGTCAATGGGAGCGTGACGCACGTTCGTCAATTTAACAACCGACGCGACATGCCGCCAAGGATTCAGGCCCGTTACCCGCACCGCTCGGCGAGAGCAGGTCCCGTCCGCTGACCGAACCCGCACCACGCATACTATCTTTTCGTTCTACCCAACTGGCGGTTGGACCAATCTGCTGCCAGGCTAGCGCCGACTCTCGTTTAGTCGTCGTTGAAATCCGCCGCGCACCAATTATGATAAAACAATAAGATTATGTCATAGGTTACCCGGTTATGCGTCTAAACGCAAGGGTTAATCCTTCATGACACCGGTCACATTATCTCGCAAGTCCGCGTCCCGTTCAAACCAAAACCGTTAAAAAACGGGCCGTCCGCCGCGATTTCGCGGTGACGACCCGTGAGATTAAAAATTTTTTGATTAGGCCACGTGACTCCGATTAGCCATCGGCGCCATTGAGCCCGTTGTTAGCCGGCTTCTCGGTCCCGTCACCGCGCTAAATCGCGGCGGAAACGTCACATGAGAAAACTTTCATGGTTAGGCCACGTGCGGCGTGTGGGCCGTGTCGGTCCCCGCCTGGGTGTTTTGAATCAACTTTTCGTACACGTAGCATTCATCAGTTGGTTGGTAAACGCCGACAATGCGGCCGACCTTCTTGAAACCAAACTTTTCGATCAGATGTTGCATCTTGGTGTTGTCCCGGTGCGTATCGATCCGAATGCTTTCGGCTTCTGGGTGGTGTTCGGCAATGTACGTGAAGAGTTCTTGGAAGAGCTTAGACGCGTACCCCTTCCCCTGATGGTGCGAGAAGATGGCGACCCGGTGGACCGTCACGTACTTCTCGGTGTCCTTCAACCAGTTACCAATCAAGGTATCGTAAGAATCATCGGGCGCTTGGACCACCGCCGCGACACCCAACGTTTCGTGGTCGTCACTGTTAAAAATCGTGGCGCGACCTAAATCGATATCCGTTTGAATGGTGTCGCGGTTCGGGTAATTATCTTGCCATTGATCGATCCCGGCGTCGGCCAATTGTTGCTTGCCGTCCTCGATAATGTCACATACTAAGTCCAATTCGTCTGCTTTTGCTTTCCGTAAATACATGCTGACTTCACCTCATCTTTAATTTCCTGAGTCTAGAGTGGTTAAAACTTGCGCGGCGAGTGCGGCTAACCGTTGCCGGTCGGCGTCACTGGGGTCCCCGTCGATCTTTAAGACCGGGGCCACGGCCACGCCATGTTGGGCGGCCAAACGCTGGGCCAACCGGTCCGCGGCCCGCCCGTAATGAACGTGTTGCGTCGAACTCGAGCCGCAGACCGCAAAGTAAGTGCCCTGCAGGTCGACTGTCGCTAAATCCTCGTAAAAGTCCAATGCTTCGTCCGGTAACTCGCCGTCATGGTAGGTGTAACTGACCAAAATCACCGCATCTGCTTGGGGCACAGTAAAGGCGTCGGCTTGAGAAATCTCCGTCACCAGGGTCTGCGCGTGCGCCGCCAAGTGCGCTTGTAAATGCATGGCAATGGCTCGGTTGCGGCCAGAGAGACTGGCGAAGATAATCTGAATCGTAGGCGTCATAAAGTTCTGTTCTCCTCAATCTAATTGATGACCGCCACCAGACTTTAGGCGGGGTCACGTGGGTCGAATTCTGGGTCAGAAAAAAATACTTAGCTATCATACCTGAACTTAAATAATTTATCAATCTTATATTATCTAGCTTATCGATAAAAATCGCTTACATCGGGTTAACCCCGATTTAATGCGTTTTGTTCGGGCGTCCTGCTGCCAAAATCATGTCACCAAAACTTTCTTGCCAGTCTAATTTACCACTTTTAGCTGATTGGGTTGTTGATTTTGCTTGTTACAAAAAGAACACATTACCTTTTACAAAAACAGAAGATTGCTAAAACTCGGCCTTATCCTAAGCCGACAAGAAACGTCGACTAAGGATAATTTCGCTGGCTGAGCCCCTGCTCGCCTCCGGGCTATACATTGTCTTTTAAACGACAAATAGAGGGACTTCACGCATTTCTCGTGAGGTCCCTCTATTGAGATTCAACTTTCAGCAAGTATTTTATACAAAATCCTGCCGTAACTTATTTGGTTAAAGGCGAGTCCGCCAACAGTTGCCGCACTTCGTCGGTACTGTGGGTCTCCATCATGGCGTTCCGCAGTTCTGCGGCGTGCGGTTGGTTGCGCACGTAGATCTTGAAAAACCGCTTGAGCGAGGCGAACCGTTGGGTGTCGAACCGCTCGGCGAAGTCGTCGTAAAGGTCCAATTGATAGTTCAACAGACCCAGCAATTCCTTCACGCTGTGTTCCTGGGGCGTGTGCTCAAAGGCAAACGGGCTGGTGAAAATTCCGCGGCCAATCATGATGCCGTCGACGCCGGGATGAGCGGCCGCTAAGGCGCACCCATCCTGGTAGTTGTCGATGTCGCCGTTGAGTTGTAACAGCGTGTGCGGGGCCACTTCATCACGAAGCTTCACGATGTCGTCGATCAGTTCGTAATGGGCGCCGACCCGGCTCATTTCCTTCTTGGTCCGCAGGTGCACCGTTAACAACGGGATGTCCTGTTCCAACAAGAAGCGTAGCCAGTCCGGCCATTCGTCCAAGCGGCTGTAGCCCAGTCGCGTCTTGACGCTGACCGGCAACCCGGCCGTCTTGGCCGCCGCAATCACGGCCGCCGCGTCTTCGGGGTTGCGAATCAAGTCGCTACCCCCGTGGTTTTTGATGACCGTGGAATCCGGACACCCCATGTTCAGGTCGATGGCCTCATAGCCCCGGGTCTTTACGTCGGCCGCGGCTGCTTCGAAGGCTTCCGGCTGGTTGCCCCAGAGTTGGACCACCGGCATGTGGGCCTCTTCCGGCGCCACGTAAAGCCGGCCCTGGACCGTGAATTTGGCCTTGGGATGGGTCACGCTGATGGCGTTGGTAAATTCGGTAAAAAAGACATCGGGTGCGGCCGCCTTAGCGACGACCCGGCGAAAAATGGCGTTGGTAACGGCCTCCATGGGCGCCAACGAAAAGAACGGCCGGTTCTCCGCTTTGGCGTGTGCGGCAATGGTTTGCCAGTAGTTGGTTACATCAGACACGATAAAAATCTCCTTGTTCAATTATAAGATAGTCCGTGCCACGGTGCTGGCTACTGCGGCACAACTTCTTACCGCGTGCTGTTAGTTAAGCATAAACTGGTCGCCTTCCAGCGCTCATGGGCTGGAACGCCTGCGGGCACGATTTTGAACCTCGCAAAAATCGCGAGTTTCAAAACTCGACCTTATCCTAAGCCAGCAAAGAACGCTAGCTAAGGATAATTTCGCTGGCTGAGCCCATGCTCGCTTCCAGGCTGTAAACTGAGTCACCATGTTAATGTTGACGAAAATCATTCCATAATCTTCAGCATTCGCCTGTCATGTTTTACATGCGCAAGTACATCCCAACTAACACTACACAATAAGTCCCTTTATTCTACCATCACCGTCAAGTCCTTGCCGGCTTAACGCACGGTGATGTCGCCGTCGTCGGTGCTAAAGGCGTACTGGACCTTGGCGTTGGGGCGCAGGTGCGTGCCACTCTTGCGGCTTCTTCCCATTAACTGGATATCACCGTCGTTGGTCTGAACGGATACCCCCGCCGTATCGCTGACGATGCCGTACACGTCGCCGTCATCGGTGTGGGCCTTGACGCTGCGGGTCACCTGATTGTGGCCGATGTGCAGGTCCCCGTCATTACTGGCCACGTCCGCACCACCCAAATGCGTGTTCTTCACGCTGACGTCCCCATCGGCCGTATGCAAGACGTTACTGGTTTGCTTGAAGTGACTCTGTCTGATGACGATGTCGCCATCCCCGGTCTTGGCCGTGACCCGCGGCGTGGTCACGTTGGTCAAGAAGATATCGGCGTCCCCGCGACTCAAGTCTAACGGCTGACTAAACGTCACATTTTTAGCTTGGAAACTCCCACTATGGGACCCCGTGACCGTTTTAACCGTCAAATCCTCTAGCCGCACAATCCAGTTGCGTTGGAGCGTCACCGTCTTGACCGTCGTGGCTTTCGGTACCACAATGGTGATCTTGCCGCTGGTATCGTAAGCGTCGTCGGACCACCCCATGGAAAAGCCGTGAATCCGGAAAATGTTCTGGCGGTTGTCCCCGCCCGCCACGGTCAAGGTATGGTTAGCCACCTTGGCCGTCACTGGATGCTTTTTCTGATTGACACTGTGTTGTTGAATCGTGATTTGGTTCACGTTCCCCGGCTTGATGGTGACCGGTAACTTGGTATTGACTACGACCTTGTCGAAGGCCCCCGGATGCACCACGGTCTGCCGGCGTTCGTCGACCTGAAAGCCCCCGTTGTTCCAAGTCAGGGCCTTGACGCCGTGATGGCCGACGCCCAAGATCACCAAAATCAACCCGACCACAATGGCCACTAAACTGATCATATTCCAGCGTTTCATGCTTGATCCCCCCGTTTATCTTTGCGGTCCGTAACCCAGCGACGATAAGCCCACTTGGCGACTTCCGCGATCACCTGAATCAGCCACTGGACGAGCCGGACCACCACGACCGTGACCAGCCAACTGACCCCTAAGGCAATCAGCCCGAGACCCAGGTAAAATAGCCCGGTCCACGGCGCCGTTAACAGCGTCATCAACCCGACGATAACACCCACGATGCCGCCCGCAAACCCGGCGACCAGCAGGGCCAACACGGTCACGACCCCGGCAAACACCACGCTACCGGCGGCCACGACTAATGCGCCCACCACCAGAATCAATGGAATGGTCACGGGCGTAGACAATAGCGCTAAAATGACCAACCAGATCATTTTGACGTTAGCCTTGGTTCCCGCCGGCGTCGATTGCCGGCCAGCGGGTTGTTCCGTCATTTTAATCGAGTAGTCGGCTAAGACCTTGCGGGCCACCGTTTGCGGCGTGCCCAGTTCGGCCACGGCCGCCTCGTAGGTGGTAATGTCCGCTTCCTGTAAGTATTCGCGGTAGTACTCCACCACGTCCTGTTGTTCGGCGGCCGTCAGCTGCAAGAGCAGCTTTTGGAGCGCCTGAATGTATTCAGTCATCTTGTTAATCCCCCTCTAACAAAGTCGTGACGGCCTGACTAAAGTCGCCCCACTCCGCGCGAATCACGGTCAGTTGCGCCTGACCCGTGCGCGTTAAGCGGTAATACCGGCGGTTCCGGCCCTGAAAGGGTTCGTCGTAGGTCGTTAACCAGCCGTTCTTTTTCAACCGGCGTAAGACCGGATATAAAGTTGATTCCGAAATCGGTAACCGTTGGCGGACCTCCTGGGTCAGCGCGTAACCGTAGAAATCTTGTCGCGTCAATACGCCCAACACGCAACCATCTAAGAGCTCCGTGGGTACTTGTATCGCCATAATCCCGTTGCCCCCTATGCTATATGACGTATAATATCAATTCATCCATAGTATAGCGTGTCAAATAGGTCCTTGTCAAACCCTAATTATAAATAAATTGATGGGCCGAACCGTTGACAGACGCGGCCCCCGCCCCGCATACTAAACCCAATTGAGAAGGAGGTTTTTGCCAATGGCAACTGATCAAGCCTTACTGATTATCGATTACACCAACGATTTTGTGGCGGATAAGGGCGCCCTCACCTGTGGCCAACCGGGGCAAGTTCTGGCGCCAACCATCGTCCAATTAGCCGATACCATGGCGGCGCGCGGGGATTGGGTCTTACTGCCGACCGACGTGCACACGCCCCACGACCCCTACCACCCCGAAAGTAAGCTTTTCCCGCCGCATAACGTGCGCGGGACCTGGGGCCGGGAGTTGTACGGTCCCTTAAAGGACTGGTTCGACCAGCACCAAGCGGCGACCAACGTGTGGCAGTTCGACAAGACCCGCTACAGTAGTTTTGCCGGTACCGACCTCGACTTACGGTTGCGCGAACGCCACGTCACCACGCTGCACCTGGTCGGCGTTTGCACCGACATCTGTGTGCTGCACACCGCCGTGGACGCGTATAACCTGGGTTATCACTTGGTGATCCACCGCGCCGGTGTAGCCAGTTTTGACCAGGCCGGCCACGACTGGGCGCTTCGGCATTTTAAGAACGCACTGGGTGCAAAAATCGTTTAACCCCACCTGCGAAAAACGTCTCGGACAGAACCTTCATCGTTCTGGCGAGGCGTTTTTTTAGCGCCAACTACCGGCTATCCCGTCTTCAGCCGTATTGTTGTTCGAATCGTTTAGTCCTATAATAGTGGGGTTAATTGAATAGTTTAGCAATCAAAGGAGGATTGCCATGTTGCATCACCGGTTCTACCGCTACCTATTAAGTGGCCTACTGGCGTTAGGCGGCAGTCTCGCACTGGCTACCAGCGCCCAGGCCGCGACGACTACCTATCAGCCTATCCTGGCCAAGACCACGGTCAACTACTACACCCAGATTGGGTCGAACCTAAAGCACAACTACCAGGTCTACGCCACGGGTGGGGCGAAGACCAGTGCGAAGAACCTGACCCCCATCGCCACGGGCCGGCAATACGCCCGCAAGATGGTCCACATTACCCGGGAGGAACGGCTCAACGACGGGCTTTGGCTCAAATTCACATACAATCACACCCAGACCGGCTGGATTCACCGCAACGGCACGGTCAAAAGTCGCCGCCAATTAAAGGTGCCCCTGATCGCCCAACGGCCACAACTACCGACCGGCTGTGAAATCACCGCCACCACCATGATGTTGAAATACGCTGGCGCCAAGGTCACCAAGATGAGTCTGGCCAAGGAAATGCCCAAGACCAAGACCCATAACGGAAACAAGGGGTTCGTCGGTAGCCCCTATTCGAAATCCGGCTGGTGGATCTACCCGCCGGCCCTGTTGAAACTTGTGCGGCACCACGTGGGCAGCGCCCAAGATCTGACCGGAGCGTCGTTTAAACAGCTCAAGGCCAAGATTGATCAGGGACATCCCGTGGTCGTCTGGGTCGCCGGGGTGGACGGCTTCGTCAATCATGCCATCACCCTGTCCGGGTACAGCGCCACGCGGGCCTACTACAACGACCCCTGGACCCACAAGAAGACCAGCATGACTCAGGTTGGTCTGGCTAACCATCGGCAACACGATGCCTACCGGGCATTAAGTTATTAACTGAAACTTGAAAGCTAATAATCACGCCAAAGGCGTGTGGTTATTGGCTTTTTTG
>NZ_AZDW01000024.1:48701-72019 GCF_001434115.1 Levilactobacillus zymae DSM 19395 | reverse complement strand
TACACATATTTGGTTTGTCGAAACAATGTTCAGTTTTCAAAGGTCTACCAAGCTGTTCGTCATCCGAACAGCTTAATCATCATAACATCTTGTTAAGATAATGTCAACTAGAAGTTTGATTTAACAACGTTTCCGGTTGATTTGTCATCGCCAAGCGACAACTTAATTAGAATAACATTTTGTTATCAGCTCGTCAACAACTAATTTCAATCTTTCAAATTGGTCTAGTTGGTAACTCGTTCGCGACAACGTATATAACTATACCAACCAGGCCCCCGACCGTCAACTAAAACTTGCAATAAATTGAAATTATTTTCAGAGTCGAACAGCAGACATGAAAACTTGTGACTACCGCCGTTTTACCCGGAGAATTAGGTGTACCTTCCCCCAATAAAGTTCGCCTTTATTTTTCGCGCCGGCGCTGAAACCACCAGTTACCGACCGCAACGGCCCCGACGACCAGCAAATTAATGCCCGCGCACCAGCGAAATAGTCCCAAATAACCGGTAGTTTGACCAATCACCCAGCCACCAGCGACCGGGCCCAGGGCCTTCCCCAAGGAAGAAATCGCGTTGACCAATCCCTGATAGCGTCCCTCGTGGCCGACCGTGTAGGTGTTGATCATTGCTGGGACCCCCGGGACGTAAACTGCCTCGCCAATCGTCAGTAACGTCATGGCCGCAAACAGGCCGCCCAAGTGTTGAACCGTACTTAATAGTAGAAACGACCCACTAATCGCTACCATTCCGGCCAAAATTTGCCAGGGCAGCCACCGTGTCCGGCTGTGGCGGGTCATCAGGCCCTGAACCACGATCAGCAAGATTCCGTTGTACACCCAGAGCTCGCTGTAGACCCGGACACTCATCCCCAGCTCTTGAATATACACGGACACGTTACTCATCCATTGGGCGTAGGTCCCCCACATCAGCCCTAGGCTTAGCAATAGAATCACTAACGTCACGCGGGGCAGCCGACGTTGTGGTCGTCCCGCCGCAGTCCGTACCGGTTGCCGGGTCGTGGTCGCCTTTTCCAGGACGCGGGCGTACCGGCCCCACAATCCGATTGCTAAACCGTAACAGAGCACTAATAAGGTAAAAATCGGTTGCAAATTGCCGTGGAAGAGTACCCCGATGCTGGCCGTCCCAACGACTAGGCCTAGGTTAATGAAGATATAGAGCAGATTAAATAACCGGCCACTCCCCTGACTGAGTTGCGCCGTCATCGTGGTGATTAGAGTCAGCATGCCCCCCGTCAACAAACCAAAGAGAACCAAGACCACCGGGTAGCCCCACAAGTCATGCCACCAGAAACCAACCAGGGCATCCCCCAAGAGGGCCACCAAAAGTCCCAATCCAATCCGGTTCACCGAATAGCGGTCGCCCAAAATTCCCCCGAGGTACCCACCCAGGACGTTGCTCCCCGAATAAACCGCCAAAATCCAACCACTGGTCACCAGTGAGAGGTGGAGGTCATTATGCAGATAGATCGTGGTCAGCGGCCACATCACACTATAAGCCGTATTGACCAGCAATCCTAGGACCAACAACGGCCACATACGTTGTACCAGTTTTATCATTAAACCCTTCCCCGCCTTTCATTACGCCCCAGCCTATCATACTTTCAATTGGTCTGTCGACCGGCCCAAGGGCCCTCCGCTAGGCGCTAGGGGTTGCTTATTCGGCAAAAATCGACTAAATTTAAGGGAGGTCTGGATTCAGTGTCTCAAGCATTGGATCATTACTTATATAGGAGGATACAAAATGGGTAACAACCAAAAGAAGAATTCCGCACAACCCGATTTGAACGATCAAATGCAGGTTCGTCGCGAAAAAATGGATCATCTTCGTGAGGAAGGCATCGCACCATTCGGTCACCGTTTCGACCGGAGCGACGATGCACAGTCCGTCAACGAAAAGTTCGACAAGTTCACCAAAGAAGAGTTAATGGAAGACAAGCACTACGTCACGTTAGCGGGTCGGTTGACCGGTAAGCGGGGCAGTGGGAAAGCTGGCTTCATCGACTTACTTGACCGGACGGGCGTTATCCAAGGTTACGCGCGCCAGGACGAATTAGGCGAAGACGCTTACGCCCTCTTTAAGTCACTCGACTTAGGGGACTTCATCGGCGTCAAAGCTTACGTGATCAAGACCAACACCGGCGCCTTAACGCTGCGGATCACGGAATTGACCTTCCTGTCCAAAGCTCTCCGGCCATTGCCCGACAAGTGGCATGGTTTGACCGATAAGGAAACCATCTACCGGAAGCGGTACTTAGACTTGATTTCCAACCGTGACAGCTTCAACCGGTTCATCAAGGTGGCTGCCGTGAAGAAGGCCATCCGGGAATACCTGGACAACCACGGCTACCTCGAAGTCGACACGCCGGTACTCCAAACGGCTGCCGGTGGGGCCGAAGCTCGCCCATTCATCACCAAGTCCAACGCCTTTGACATTCCGTTGTACCTGCGGATCGCCACGGAACTTTACCTCAAGCGGTTGATCGTTGGGGGTTACGAAAAGGTCTACGAACTGGGTAAGGACTTCCGAAACGAAGGAACCGACTTACAACACAACCCTGAATTTAACATGGTCGAAGTCTATACCGCCTACACCGACTACACTGACGTGATGAACTTGGTCGAAGAAATGATCCGGTTCACCGCTAACCAGGTCAACGGTACCGGGAAATTGACCTACAAGAAGCACGACTTAGACCTGGACCAACCCTTCAAGCGCCTGCACATGGTCGACGCCATCAAGGAATACACCGGCATCGACTTCTGGCAAGAGATGTCCGTTGAAGACGCCCGTAAGTTGGCCGACGACAACGGTATTCACTACGAAGACTACTGGAAGGTTGGCCACATCATCAACGCCTTCTTCGAAGAAAAGGTCCAGGGCCGCTTGGTTCAACCGACCTTCATCTACGGTCACCCGGTTGAAATCTCACCGTTGGCCAAGAAGAACGCTAAGGACCCTCGGTTTACCGACCGGTTCGAACTCTACATCGTGGGTAAGGAATACGGGAACGCCTTTACCGAATTAAACGACCCGATCGACCAACGGCAACGGTTCGAAGCGCAAGACGCCGAACGGAGTGCCGGAAACGAAGAAGCCCACGGAATCGACGAAGATTATCTGGAAGCCATGGAATACGGCATGCCGCCTACTGGTGGTTTGGGTATCGGGATCGACCGGTTGACCATGTTGTTGACCGACTCCGTTTCGATCCGTGACGTGATGCTCTTCCCAACCATGCGGCCACTCGACTAATCACGAAAAGGGGCAACGACATGAGAGCAAACCAACTAATTGCGTTATTACGGGAACACGATCTCTATCGTGGGACCACGTCGCCGTTAACCGCCGAGACCGAGTTTGCTACGCTAAGTTACGACTCCCGTCAGATGGGAGCCCACGGGTTGTTCGTCTGCAAGGGGCAGCACTTTGCGCCCAAGTACCTGCAGCAGGCCGTCTCCCAGGGGGCTAGCGCCTACCTGGCCGAACAGGATTACAGTGACACGGTGGCCGTCCCGGGCATTCTGGTCAGTGACGTCCGCAAAGCGCTATCGTTAGCCGCCCAGTTGTACTTCAATTTTCCCCAAAATGACTTGTTCGTGATCGGTTACACCGGCACCAAGGGTAAAACCACGTCGACGTATCTGACCCACAACATCTTGAGTCAAACCTTCCCTGGTCACGCCGCTATGTTCTCGACGATCAACCACATCATCGGTAACCGGCCGCAAGACCAGTTCAAGGCCCACCTGACCACCGCGGAATCGTTCGACATCTTTCACGAAATGCGACAGGCTGTCGATAACGGTCAAACCGTGCTGGTCATGGAAGTGGCCTCTCAGGCGTACCTGTTGCACCGCGTCTACGGGTTGAAATTCGACGTGGGGATTTTTCTCAACATCTCCCCCGACCACATCGGTGTCAACGAGCACCCGACCTTCGCCAACTACCTGTTGTGCAAGCAGCAGCTGTTGTTGAATTCACGGAACTGCATCATTAACGCCGACATGGACCACTTTGACGAGGTCTACGCCGCCGCTAAGGTATCGACCGACCCCGACCGAATCTGGACCTACGGCGTCAACAACGCCCAGGCTACGGTCACCATCCACCCGAAGCAAAACACCCTGACGGCTAGCGAATTCACCCTGACCGTCAACGGCGACGCGCCTCGGTTGGCCCCCGTCGCCACCGATTACCACGTGTCGATGCCCGGTGACTTTAACCAGGGCAACGCCACGGCGGCCATCTTGGCGAGTCTGTTGGCTGGGGCTACGACCCCCGCCATGCAGGCGGGCCTGGCGCACACCCGGGTGCCCGGTCGGATGGAATCCATCTCGACGCAGCACCACGGGACAATCTATATCGACTACGCCCACGATTGGGGCAGTATGAACGCCCTGCTGCACTTCTTACACACCCAGTTCCCCGACCACAAGTTGATTGCGGTGCTGGGAAGTACCGGGGATAAGGGTGAGGACCGGCGGCAAGGGTTCGCCAAGGCGTTGAACGATTACGCCAACGCCGCGGTCCTGACCACCGACGATCCGGGCCACGAAGACCCGCAAGCCATCGCCCACGAGATCGACCAACGCATCGACCACACCAAGGTCGCGACCACCTACATTGCCAAACGGGAAGACGCCATTAAACACGCCATTACCCAGGCAACCAACGATGATCTGGTCATCTTGGCGGGCAAGGGTCAGGATGCGTACCAGAAGATCAACGGGGTCGATACCCCTTACGCATCCGATCCCGTCGTCGCGAAACGGGTCATCGCCGATCTCGCCGACGAGGCTTAACACTTTAATCTGTCTTTTCCAAACGCTCAGGCCCTGGCCTGGGCGTTTTTTTCGTGGTCGTTTAGCTTTTATGTCAGAAATGGTCTCATCAGTTTTTACACTTTACGGGGTTAATTACCATTAAGATTAGCTTTTTAGTATCCAAGTCACTCTAAAAATGGCAGAATAGCCGCGAAAGTTCAGGTAAATGAGAAATCCATGATAAATTGGGTTGCGGTTCATCTGAATTGATGTTATATTTTATGACATTAGATGCTAAGTAGGAGGTTATCACCATGAAGAAATGGCAAGTTGCCGTTGTCTTGTGCCTCGCTGCCATTGGGAGTTGGTTCGGTTTGACCGCTCACGCCCAAGCCGCGGAGTACACCATTGCAACGGATACCACGTTTGCCCCGTTTGAGTTTCAGGTCAAGGGTGGTCAGTACAAAGGAATTGATATCGACCTCTTGAAGGCCATCGCCAAGAAGGAACACTTTACATATCAGCTTAAGGCCCTGAGCTTTAACGCCGCCGTCCAACAACTGAGTGCAAACCAGGTTGATGGCGTCATCGCCGGGATGAACATTACCCCGGCCCGAGAAGTCACCTTCGATTTCTCCAAACCCTACTACACGTCCGGTGTGGTCATGGCGGTCGCCAAGGACAGCACCGTGAAGAACTTTAACGATTTGAAGGGGAAGACCGTGGCCCTGAAGACCGGGACGGCCGGTGCCGCCTACGGGAAGTCAATTCAAAACAAGTACGGTTTCAAGATCAAATACTTCAACGATTCCAACACCATGTATAACGACGTTAAGGTCGGCAACTCGTCGGCCTGCTTCGAAGATTATCCGGTCATGTCATACGGCATCAAGAACGGGATTCCGTTGAAGATCATCTCCAAGCAACACAACGCTGGGGATTACGGCTTTGCCGTGAAGAAGGGTAAGAACGCCGCGTTACTGAAGAAGTTCAACGCTGGGCTCGCCGCCATCAAGGCCGACGGGACTTACCAGAAGATCATCAACAAGTACCTCCATTCCAAGGAATCCAAGATTACCGGTGAAACGGCCAGCAGCCGGACCTTCTTCGGCCTGTTCAGTCAAAACCTGGGCACCCTGGGCAAAGGGCTGTGGATGACCATCGAGTTGACCGTGATCTCGATCATCTTGGCCACCCTGTTAGGCCTGTTGTTAGGGGTCTTGGGCGTGATGCCCGGGAAGATCGGTCCCGCCATTTCCAGCACGATCATTTACATCTTCCGGGGGATGCCCCTCATGGTGTTAGCCTTCTTCATCTACATCGGGATTCCCGACCTAATTGGTCACGGCTTCAAGATCCCCGCGTTTATCGCCGGGATGATTACCCTGATGCTCAACGAAGGGGCCTACACCGGGGCGTTCGTCAAAGGTGGGTTCCAAGCCGTCGACGCGGGGCAAATGGAAGCGGCCCGTTCACTGGGGCTCCCCTACTGGAAAGCGATGCGCAAGGTCGTCATGCCCCAAGGAATTCGGATTATGATTCCGTCCTTCATTAATCAGTTCATCATCACCCTGAAGGACACCTCGATCCTATCCGTTATCGGCATCGTCGAACTGACACAAACCGGGACGTTGATCATCGCCCGGAACTTCGAAGGGTTCAAGATCTGGTTAATGATTGCCATCATCTACCTGATCATCATTACCTTGTTGACCTGGTTATCGAATTGGGTTCAAAGGAGGATTAACTAGTCATGGCTGATACAGCGATTAAAGTTCACGTCCAAGATCTCCACAAGAGTTACGGCAACACCGAGGTTTTAAAGGGTCTCAACCTGGACGTTAAAAATAACGAAGTGGTTTGCATGATTGGGCCGTCCGGGTCCGGGAAGAGTACCTTTCTGCGGTGCTTGACCGATCTGGAAGTCCCTTCGAAGGGGCAAATCGTGATCAACGGTTACGACCTCTCCGACGCCAAGACCAACATCGACCTGGTCCGCGAAAACATCGGGATGGTCTTTCAACACTTCAACCTGTTTCCTAACATGAACGTTTTACAAAACATCACCCTGGCGCCCATCCAACTTAAGAAGATGACGCCGGCCAAGGCGGAAAAGACCGCCCGCGACCTGCTGGACCAAGTCGGGTTAGCCGATAAGGCCACGGCCCTACCGACCGCCCTTTCCGGGGGGCAACAGCAACGGGTCGCCATCGCCCGAGCCTTAGCGATGCACCCCAAGATCATGCTCTTCGACGAACCCACGTCCGCCCTGGACCCCGAAATGGTTGGTGACGTCCTAGACGTGATGAAGCAACTGGCCCGCGACGGCATGACCATGATCGTGGTCACCCACGAAATGGGGTTTGCCAAGGAAGTGGCCGACCGGGTCGTCTTCATGGCTGACGGGCTGATCCGTGAGAGTGGCGCGCCCAAGGACATCTTCGAGCACCCGCAAAATCCCCGGTTACAAGACTTCTTAAATAAAGTGATCAACGTTTAAGGACTATACCCATGCGCTTCCGGGCCAGTTAGAAATGGGCTGGAACGGGGTGGGCACGGCTTCAAGCCCGTAACCCAGGTCTTGAAGACCGACCTTTGTCTAGGCCGGTAAAGAACACCGGTCAACACAAATTTCACCCCTGAGCCCATTTCTAACTGACCCTCCAGCTCATACTAGTCATAATGGCAACTTTACTGGATTCTTTTAGAAACCATCAACGAACGAATGATTGCAACGCCGTCGTGACAGAATTTCAAAATATATTCTACGTCTAATTAGCACAAAAAGACGGGTCAGAATCCCCGCGAAGATTCTGACCCGTCTTTTGTATTCAAATTTTTAAACGTTAAACTGCAAAATTTCCTTGGACCGGCCCAACCCGGGATCGACCTTGACGTCCCCTAACTTGAGCTCG
Source organism: Levilactobacillus zymae DSM 19395 (assembly GCF_001434115.1). Taxonomy (GTDB): domain Bacteria; phylum Bacillota; class Bacilli; order Lactobacillales; family Lactobacillaceae; genus Levilactobacillus; species Levilactobacillus zymae. Next base: position 64,321 of record NZ_AZDW01000024.1, on the reverse strand, counting down.
AAGACCACCAGCGTGGACCCAATCGCGTCCCAGACCTGTTGGTAGTGTGGCACAGTCTTGAGGTACAGCGGTAACAGGTCGTCCATGGTGCGGGTGGACCGCGTCAATTTCACGTGCCGCGCCCGTAAGAAGGGGTTCCCCGGTGTGCCATCGTTGGGGATGGTGATCAACGCCACGTCCGGTCGTTGGTCGTAGCTGGCAATGGCCTCGCTGGTCTTTACGGACGAGAAGAACAGCGTATCGGGTTGCTGTTCATCCCACACGAAGTTCACGATCTTCACGTCGGCCTGATTGTCCAGGGCCGTACTGAGAGCGATCTTGTTGGTGGTGGCCTTTACTTCTTTAAATAACGTCAAATCCATATTGGGGAACTCCTTTTGCAATTAGATTAGTAGCTTAAGTATACGCTAGTTCACCGTAAAATAGGGAACATAAGTTTGCAAATTTACTCCCGAAGTTACCGGCGCCGACGATGTTTGCGGCTAAAGGCCGGCCGGTGGCTATGACGCTTGACCGCCTTTAATTGCTGGTCGGTCGCAAAGAGTTCGCGGCCCAGTGCTGGATTGGCCCGCAGGTAGTCCTGCGTGAAGCGGTCCACGGCCGCCTTATCCTGGGTGTCGATGCCCTGCTTCTGCATGGCTGCCGTGATTTGGTCAAAGAAGGCCTCCATCTTCGGATCGTACATGGTGACCAGCGCCGTGTGGTGTTCGCGCACCCAGTCCTGTAAGGCTTTAGCGTGCGGCAGCCCCTCTTCGGTCGCCGCCAGGTAATCAAACAATTGGGTCAACGCAAACGGAATCAGGTGGTAGAGTTCGGCGACCCGTTGCCCCTCGTCCAGTAAATGGGTGAAGGGGCCAAACATCACGGCCGCTAAGTTTTCAGGCTGCCAGTCCACCGGTTGGCGGTGTTTTCCCGTCACCAGTAGTTCGGTGACCACGTGGACGATGTCGCCAAAATACCGCTGGTCGGTCGCCGACAGGTTGGTGACCTGGGGCGTCCGGCGCATATCCTGCACCCAACCTTCTACTTCGGCCACCACGTTTTCGTAGTCGTGCTGTTCCTGGTTGACCTGCGTCGCGGTGTGTTTTTCGACCAACTGGGGCCGCGCGGCTTTTAAGACTTGGTCGAAGGCCGGCCAGTCCTTACCGGTAGCGGCCTTGAAAAATGCGCTCAGGACCGGGACCACCGCCACAAAGTAGTTGTGCGGTTGGTCGACGGTCAGTGGTAGTGCGGTCAACGCCGCCGTGACTCCCGTGGGCGTCCAGGCTTGGCGCGTGCCCGTTACCTGCTGGTACACGTTAGCAAAGTCCGTTAGAATCTGGGCCGCATGGGCCTGCTGGTTTGTCGACAACCGCGCTAACCGTTCCGGCGTTAAGAAGTTGGCCGGGGTCAAGGGTGTCGTTGTTGAATCAAGTTCTGTCATGACGTCAATTCCCCTTATTTCATCTAAAATAGTCCTTATCCCGCCAGTCATCAGCAACCAGTGACCGACGGGTTCCACCTATTATTATACGCGACCCGTAAAATTTTCCCAATTTCGCCGTCTTTTTCTGGTCACTGGCCTCCCCAAACAAGACAAAACCGCCAAAGTCGGTTATATTAGAGTTTCGGAGATTTATCGGAAAGGAAGACCAATGAATAATGGCAGATGACGTTGTAATTATGAGTGCCGTGCGCACCCCTATCGGAAAATTTGGTCGGAACTTCAAGACCGTTTCCGCCGTTCAACTCGGTACGATCGCTGCGCGCGCCGCGATTCTCCGCAGCGGGGTGGACCCCACGGACATCCAGCAGGCAATTTTCGGGACGGTCCTCCAGGCCGGCCTGGGGCAAAATCTCGCCCGCCAGGTCAGCCTAAACGCCGGTCTCGACGTCCGGAGCACCGCCATGACCGTTAACCAGGTCTGCGGCTCCAGCTTAAAGGCCATCCGGCTGGGCCAGGCCGCCATCCTGATGGGCGACGCAGACGTCGTCTTAGTTGGCGGCGCCGAAAACATGAGCCAGGCGCCCTACCTCGACCGCGAGACCCGGTGGGGCCACAAAATGGGCGACTACGAAATGACCGACAGCTTACTTTCGGACGGGCTGATGGACGCCTTTAACCAGGTCCCCATGGGCATCACCGCCGAAAACGTGGCGACCGAATTTCAGGTCAGTCGCGCCGAACAAGACGCCTTAGCCCTGCGTTCTCAGGAAAACGCCGTTCGCGCCCAAGCAGAACACCGGTTTGACGCCGAAATCGTGCCGGTCACCGTGGGCGATCACGTGGTCGCCGTCGACGAGGCCGTTCGCACGGATACCTCGCTAGCTAAGTTGGCCGCGTTGAAGCCAGCTTTCAAGGCCGACGGGACCGTGACCGCGGGGAACGCCGCCGGGCTAAACGATGGCGCCGCCGCCATGGTCCTGATGCGCAAGTCTGCCGCCGAAGCCGCCGGGTTACCCTATTTAGCGGTCATCAAGAACTACCAGGAAAGCGGCATCGATCCCGCCCTGATGGGGTACGCCCCGACCATGGCGATCCGGCGGGTCCTCGACCGGCAACACTGGACGGTGGCCGACCTCGACCGCATCGAACTCAACGAGGCCTTCGCCGCCCAATCCGTGGCGGTCTCCCGCGACCTGCAGCTACCGGTTGATAAGCTCAACGTTAACGGGGGCAGCATCGCCTTAGGGCACCCCCTGGGCGCTTCGGGAACCCGCATCGTGGTCACCCTGCTACACGAATTGATTCGGACCGACGGGCACCGGGGATTGGCTTCGATGTGTATCGGTGGCGGGATGGGGATGGCCCTTCTGATTGAACGCCCCTAGCCATCTGGTATAATGGGGCCAAAGTCGTCTCGAGAAAGGAAGCGCGACCATGCTGACAGCGGATTTCGACGTTAAAATCAAACTCATCATTCTGGTCAGCATCGCCCTCGTGGTGTTGCTGATCGTCGGGGGCACTTTGTGGGTTCGGTCTAAACACTTCTCCCGTTACTTAGTCGGGGTGGCGGCCGTCATGGTCGTTTTGGTGTTTATCCTGAGCTCGCTATTGACCATCCATCAATAAGTTCTACGCAAAAAAGACGTTAGCGGCTAACCGTTAACGTCTTTTTGAATGCTTATTGGTCCGTCCGGGGCGTCACGTCGTCATCCGGCGTGGTGGATCTGGTGGTTCTGGTCACCTCCGACTTAGCCGTTTTTTTCGGGAACAGCCATTTGTCGACGACCTTGCTGAAAATGTTGGACCCGTAAGCGATGAAGAAGATCCCCATCAACATGGAAATAAACAGTTCAATCACGAACAGGCTCCAATTGGTGATGGCCACGTTCGACACAATCACCATCGAGGTCCCCCAGGCAATCAGCCAGGCGGGCACCAGGGTAAACGTCATGACCGTTCCCTGCAAGAAAATCGCCAGGAACGTCATGAACCCAAACATAATCGCGGACGGCCAAAGCTGCGCAATCGTCGGGTTTTGCAAGAGCGTGAACGAAATCAACGCCCAGATGATGCCCATGACAAAACTTCCCACGATATTCCAGACCTTGTCATCCGGACAACCGACACCGAAGAAATACGAAGCAGTGATAAATGCGGCTGCGCCCATCCACAAGTGGAAGGACGTCATAATTAAACTGTAGAACAGGGTGAACAGCCCCACCCCAATTGAAGAGTACCACAGTTCCTTGGTTAAACGATGCTTCATGAGAGCTCACTCCTTTGATCAGATCATGAAGCCAACCGCGCCTAACTTAACATGAACAAACTTATACCCTTATTCTAACCGATAATGAAACCGTTTTCCATGGTTAACCGAGATTCCCTCCAGATTGGCGGTTTCCGGTCATCACGGACGGTCATTGATCTGGCGTTACGGGTTAATTAGTCAAAAATAAGCCGTGGTTCCGGGAACCGTTCCCGGTGCGGGCGACTTCGTATAAAGAATTTTATCAACCTCGGTCTCGGAACTCAACCTTTTTTCTACGATTGGTCACGCGCCACCAGTAAGCCCAACAACCTAACTAACCCACTTATTCATTTTCCCACCAATTGAACTGCGCTGGATCTCCCTTTTCGCCACAATCCAGACGACTTTAGATTGGAAATTAAGACGTCCCATTCCGTGGCCTACCGCGGCATTTCCCCGCGATGGGAGCTGGTAATCACTCGATATGTGAATATTATCACTAAAATATTCGTTCACTGTATAATTTCCAAGTTCTCCTAAATTCGTTATGCACGATACTATATATCTATGATATACTTAACTCGCATTCCTCTAGTCTTTCAGTTCACCACGGAACGTTGGATTTTCAACCAACTCCCCCGGCGGGCGCAAGGCTAGTCGTTAGTCAGTCGGTTAAATGAAAACGGTTACTACTAGTTGTTTGCCGCTCCTTTGTGCACTAGTGAGTTTTCAGACTTCCTAACGATTTACGCTCAGATGGTTGACGCGTGGAGGCGCAGGGCGAAGAAACCTTCACCGTTGCCACCCCAATCTCAGCGGTCGATCCGCTGCATAAAAGGAAGTTGTGATGATGATGCATAGAATACTCGTTGCTGATAGTCTCGAAATTGTTTGTACTGGCTTAACCTACTTAGTTGATCAACAGCCCCAGTTCCAGGTCGTGGCGCAAACCCATAATGGGACCGATACCTTTATGCGCGTGGAACAGGGCGACGTGGACGTGGTTATCATGGGCCTCAATATGCCCGGTGAAAATGCCCTGCTCACCATCCAGCGACTGCACGAACTCGCGCCGCAAGTCGCCATCTTGATTCTCACGGTTCACGAAGAACAGGACTGTATCGTGCGTTGCCTGCAAAGCGGCGCTGGCGCTTACGTCCTGAAACGCTCTCCGAATTACCAAATCGTCAAGGCCTTAAAGGCCCTCACCCGTCACGAAAAGTACATTGATCCGAATATCATGTTACAACCGCAAAGCATCGCGCGTCTGAACCATCAAGACTTTCAGGCGCAGGTGACGGGGTACGACACGTTATCCAAACGGGAACGCGAAATCTTCCCGTTGATCACGTTAGGCTACGGCAACAAAGAAATTGCCCAACGCCTGTGCATCTCGACTAAGACCGTCGAGGCTCACAAGGCCAATATCATGCGCAAATTAGCGCTCGACTGTCACGTGGACCTCGTGCATTACGCCGTCCACCACCACCTGGTCAATCTTTAACGGGGACCAGGCCCTGAAGCGGGACACGCTAGCCGTGCCCCGCTTTTGTGTAGGCTGATTCAGTGCTTCCAGGCCAGTCAGAAATGGGCGGAAACGGGTTTTGGGTGGGCACGGCTTCAAGCCCACAGAGCAGGTCTTGAAGACCGACCTTTGTCTAACCCGACAAAAAAACGTCGGCTAAGACAAACTTCACTCCTGAGCCCATTTCTGACTGGCCTTCCAGCTTACTCTGGTATGACGATTACTTAGGTGCCCTCCACTCGCCGACATGGGGTCATAATTTCTCACCAACCCACTGCGTTTTAATATAATGAATGAGCTAATATCATCTCAATAGCTAAAGGGGCTTCGCCAACAAATTGCGAAGCCCCTTTAGTCGTCATATAACAAATTTTAGCGTCCGGTCCTACAGGAAGGTCACCGCGTGGTAGCGGGTGCCCGCTAACGTGGCGTTTAAGTCGGCCAACGTAGCGTCCCCATCAAAGGTCGCCGTGGCGTGGCGTAAATCCACCTTCACGTTGGTCACCTTTTGACCCAAGCGGTCCTGAACATGTTCGGCACAGTGCACGCACTTCATGCCTTCAACTAAAACGGTTTTCATTAGTGTGTCTACTCTTTTCTATTGCGGATTGCGGGCCACGTCTGCGGCAGACTGCGGCGTCGGTGTAGCTTGCGCCTGCTGACATTGCTTCCGCAAAGCGGCCACTTTGACTTCTACCACTTCGTTTTGATTGATTCGCGCAAAGGCCAAGGCCTCATCCATCAACCGCGAGATCAGCGTCTGGGGCCGGTGTTCCGCGATGGCGTTTTGCGCCGCCAAAAACTTCAACCGGGGCAGATAATAGGTCACGTGGTGCTCCGAGCAGAGCTTCAGCCCCAGATTGATCAACTGGTTACTGAGCTTGTAGTCGGCATCCCCCGCGTAGAACTCCGCCGTGAAGTAAATCAAGGTCAATACGCGCAGGTGATAATTATTTTCCCGTTCCGCCGCCTCGTTGGCGTCGATGGCGCGAATGTAGTGCAGTACCTTCTCGAAATAGAAGACGGCCTGGTCGTGTTCCTGCCGCCGGGCGTACAGAATCCCCGAGCCCAGAAAGGCCAGTTGCGTCAGAATCGTCTGGTGGCGTTCGTCTAAGTCGTTGAGAATCCGGGAAAAATCAAATAGAATCTTATCGGGCTGCCGGTTGACCAACGTGTTGACAATTCCGCGCAGGTAATAAAACTGCATCTTTAACGGAATCGCGTCAATCTGATCGACGTGAATCTTCGCCAGGCCACTCAGCACGCGCCGGTAATCTTCCGTCATCAGTTGCCCCTCGACCTTGTCTAGGTCCTGGGCAATCCGTGAGGCCGTTTCTTCTTGGTCCTGGTACAGTTCGTCCACGGTCAAGCCTAACCGCGCGCACAGCCGACTCAGAATCGCCAGTGACGGAATCCGGTTGTTATTTTCAAATTTACTCAAGGTCGCCTGCGTACAAATCCCCTCACAGAGTTTCACCTGTGACAGTTTGAGTGCTTTTCGGCGATCGATAAACACGTCGATGTCCACGTTCTCACCCCATTATTCGTGTAGCCCTAACGCAACCTTTGCGTAACGACTCATGTGGTTAATGTCCCAAGCGGGTTCCCACACCAGATCGATTTCGCAGGTGTGGACCGCTTCTAATTTGGTCACGGCTTGGCGAATGCTGTCGGCCAACAGGTTTCCAATCGGACAGCCCATGGTGGTCAGCGTCATGGTCAAAATGCAGTTGCCGTCATCGCTGACGTCCACCCCATAAATCAGCCCCAGGTTGACGATGTCGACGCCTAGTTCGGGGTCGATCACGGTTTCAAGCTGCTTTAACACGGCGTCTTCCACCGGTGTCTTGGTCTTTACAACTGGCTGTGCCATAGTCGGTTCCTCCTTTTTGATATATTTTGTTTTGTGCTAAGGCCCGTCTCGTTCTTGTATCAGCGCTTCCGGACCAGTCAGCAACGGGCTGGAACGGGGTGGGCACGGCTTCAAGCCCATAGCCCAGGTCTTGAAGACCGACCTTTGTCTAGGCCGGCAAAGAACACCGGCCAACACAAATTTCACCCCTGAGCCCATTTCTGACTGGCCCTCCAGCTTATACTGTTCAGAGTGGCAACTCGAACAGGTACTTTCCGGTTACATAGCGGCAGACCTAATCTCTAATTAATTCAATTTCAACATCAGCCTACTTGATTGCAATGTTGATTAGCACAAAACGTGATAATAACTTACCAAGCCGATTACTGTAATCGGTTTCATTATACGCATATTCAGACCGGGAAACCATTCCCAATCTGAATAATCTGTTTGGCCTGTTTAGCCGATCGACCCTTCCATTTCAAAACTGATCAACCGGTTCAATTCCACCGCGTATTCCATCGGCAGTTGTTTAGTAAACGGTTCGACGAAGCCCATGATGATCATTTCGGTGGCCTTGGCTTCCGAAATTCCCCGGCTCATCAGGTAATAGAGCTGCTCTTCGGAAATCTTCGAGACCTTGGCTTCGTGTTCCATCGAGACGTTCGAGTTATAAATTTCATTATACGGAATCGTATCCGACGAGGACTGGTCGTCCATGATGATGGTGTCACATTCCACGTGGGCCTTGGAGCCGTCGGAATGTTCGCCAAACCGGACGGTCCCCCGGTAATCGGTCGAGCCCCCGGTCTTAGAAATCGACTTGGACACGATGGAACTCGAGGTGTTCTTGGCGTTGTGAATCATCCGCGCCCCGGAATCCTGGTGAATCCCGTTGCTGGCCACGGCGATGGACAACATGGTCCCCCGCGCACCCTCACCGTTCAGATAAACGCTGGGGTACTTCATGGTGACCTTGGAGCCTAAGTTTCCGTCGACCCATTCCATGGTGGCGTTTTGACCGGCGGCAGCCCGCTTGGTTTCCAGACTGTAGACGTTGTCCGACCAGTTCTGGATGGTGGTGTAGCGGCAGTACGCATCCTTTTGGACGTTGACCTCGACCACCGCGGCGTGCAGGCTATCGGACGAGTAGTTCGGGGCGGTACACCCTTCGACGTAGTCCACCCGCGCACCCTCGTCGACGATGATCAGCGTCCGTTCGAACTGCCCGGAGTTTTCGGAGTTCAACCGGAAGTACGACTGGATCGGCGTCTTGGTTTGAACGCCCTTCGGCACGTAGATAAATGAGCCCCCGGACCACACGGCCGCGTTTAACGCCGCAAACTTGTTATCCGTGGGTTGGACCAGCTTGCCGAACCACTTCTTGAACAGTTCCGGGTATTCGCGCAACGCGGTATCGGTATCGGTAAAGATGATGCCCAACTTGGCGAAGTCGTCACGCATGTTGTGGTAGACCACTTCGGATTCGTACTGCGCCGAGGATCCAGCCAGATACTTCCGTTCGGCTTCGGGAACCCCTAACCGATCGAAGGTCTTCTTCAGGTCTTCCGGCACATCTTGCCAGTCCCGGTACTTCTTATCGGTCATCTTCTGGTAGTACAACATGTCCTTTAAGTCCAGCTTCGATAAATCTGGGCCGTACTTAGGCATCGGTAATTTCTTATAAATTTCGTAGGCGTGGAGCCGGTAGTCCAGCATCCACTGCGGTTCGTGCTTGGCGGTGGAAATCTGCCGGACCGTTTCTTCGGTCAGGCCCCGGCCCGTGGAATAAGCCGGTGTCACGTCGTCGTGGAACCCGTATTCGTAATCTTGATCGTTTTTGACCACATCAGGTACTTCTGGCATGGCTTAATCCTCCTTCGTTGCTTGATCTTCTTCGCGCATCAACGCCCGCTGTAGGGCCCACCATGAGAGGGTCGCACACTTGATACGGGCCGGGAACTGCATGATGCTCGACAGGATCGCGGCGTCTTGCAGTTGGTCCAAATCAGCCTGTGGGTGTTCCTTGCCCATGACCATGTCGGAGAAGGTCTTGGCCATGTGGAGCGCCTCTTCCTTACTCTTGCCCATGACAGCATCGGTCATCATGCTGGCCGACGACTGACTGATGGTGCAGCCATCCCCGGTAAAGCCGATGTCTTCAATGTGGTCGGTGGCGTCCAGCTTGACGTCCAAGTTGATGACATCCCCACAGGTTGGGTTCTTCAGCGTGATGGTGCTGGTCGAATCCGCTAAGGCGTGCTTGTGGTGCGGATGGTCCGAATGATCCAAAATAACTTCGCGATACAAACTATTTAGCTTCGACAGACCCATGACTAAAGAACTCCTTTGCTTCTTGAATAGCGTTAAGTAACCGGTCGGCATCGGCTTGGGTGTTGTACAGGTAGAAACTAGCCCGCGCCGTGGCGACCTGGTGTAATTTCTTCATTAACGGTTGAGCACAGTGGTGACCGGCCCGAACGGCGACCCCGTCCATGTCCAGGGCGGTAGCGACGTCGTGGGGGTGGATGCCCTTGATGTTAAAGGCGATCACGCCGGTGTGCTTGGCCGGATTGTGGGGACCGTAAACTTCTAGGTAATCCAGGTCCAGCATCTTCGGTAAGAGGTAGTCGACCAAGTGTTGTTCGTGGGCGGCCACCTGGTCCATCCCGATGGCTTCCAGGTAATCGACGGCGGCGCCTAACCCGATTGCTCCGGCGATGTTTTGGGTGCCGGCCTCAAACTTCCACGGCAATTCCGTCCAGGTACTGTCGTAGAGGTTCACGAAGTCGATCATTTCCCCACCGTACTGGTACGGGTCGGTCGCGTCGAGTAAGGCCCGTTTGCCGTACAGGGCCCCGATCCCGGTCGGCCCCATCATCTTGTGCCCGGAGAAGGCGTAGAAGTCGACGTCCAAATCCTGCACGTCGACCTTGACGTGGGGCGCGGCCTGGGCGCCATCCCCCACGATCACAGCTCCGTGTTGGTGCGCCAACTTGGCCACTTGTTTGAGCGGCGTGATGGTCCCCAAAACGTTACTGGCATGCGTCAAGGCCACGATTTTGGTCTTATCGGTGATTTTTTGCGCGGCATCGGCTAAGTCGAGTTCCCCATCGGCGGTCAAGCCGATGTACTTCAGCGTGGCGTGCTTCTTTAAGGCCAGTTGTTGCCAGGGAATCAGGTTACTGTGGTGCTCCATGATGGAGATCACGATTTCGTCACCGGCCTGGACGTGAGCTTCCCCGTAGGTGCCGGCGACCAGGTTCAAGCCGTCCGTGGCGCCCTTGGTAAAGATCACTTCGGCGGGTTCGGCGGCGTTGATGAAGTGCTGGACCTTGGCCCGCGCGGCTTCGTACTGTTCCGTGGCCCGTTCAGCCAAGGTGTGGACGCCCCGGTGCACGTTAGCGTTGTCGTGTTGGTAGAAATGGGTTAATGCGTCGATCACCTGTTGGGGCTTTTGCGCCGTGGCCGCGTTATCCAGATAAGTTAACGGTTCGTCGTTGACGCGTTGGTTCAAAATTGCGAAATCTTGGGTAAAGTCAGTCACATTGCTAGCCATTCTGCAGGTTCCTTTCAATCGTTTTGATTAATTGTTGTTGCACGTTCTTCGAAGGAATCGCACTCAACACGGCACTCAAGAAGCCCCGAATGACCAGGCGTTCCGCCGTCTTGCGGTCGATTCCTCGACTCATCAGGTAATAGAGTTGTTGCTGGTCGACTTGGCCCACACTGGCCGCGTGACCGGCGATGACGTCGTTTTCGTCGATCAGGAGGATGGGATTAGCATCCCCGTGGGTGCCGGGCGTCATCATCAAGAGCCGGTTTTCCTGTTCGGCGTTGGCGCCGGCAGCGCCATGGATGATGTCCCCGATGCCGTTAAAGACCAATTCGGAGGTCCCCAGCAATACCCCGCGTTGCAGGATGTTCCCCACGGTGTGCTTACCGCGGTTGGTGATACGGGTGTTGATGCCTTCCCGTTGGGCCTGGCTGGTAATCGCCACGACCTTGGTATCGGTTTGGGCGCCTTCGCCCACCAAGTCGGTATCGAACTGGCCCAGGGTGTCGCCGAGGTTCATCAGACCGACCGCCCAATCGACTTCGGCGTTGTGTTTGACCAGCGCCCGCCGGTTAAAGTAGGTCAGGGTATCGCGGCCGAGTTCGTCAACGGAGGCAAACTTGATGCGACTATTGTCGTTCGCCACGATTTCCACCACGTTGTTGGCCAGGTTGGCCCGGGTCCCCTGCGTGGTGAGATGTTGGGTAAAGGCGAACTGACTGCCCCGGTCCGCCACAATCAGTACGTGGGAGACCTGCGGACCGTCCTGGGTGCTGTCCTGGACGATGTGGGCTTCGATGGGTTGATCGATCACCACGTTTTGCGGTACGTAGAGGAAGATTCCACTGTTCAGGTACGCCACATGATAAGCCGCTAGCTTATCTTCGGTGGCGGGGATGATTTGGTTTAAGTAGGGTTTAGTCAGCTCCGGGTACTGGGTCAGTGCCGTAAACAGGTCGGTCAGAATGACCCCTTGGGCTTGTAAGGCCTGGGGCAAATTCACGGCGACCGTGGTTTGCCCTACCTGGATGAGCTGCCCGTGGTCGGTAGCTTGGGCGATATCGGCGGCTAAGGCCGGATCGGATGCCTGCCAGAGCAGCCGGTGATCCAATAAGTTCCAATCCCGGTAAATAAAGCGGTGAAATTTTGGGACCCGCAATTGGTCGATTTGGGCCAGGGCCGCCGTCCGTTGGGCCACCAACCAATCGGGATCGCGATGTTCTGTCGCGCCAGCCACTAGGGCGGCGTTTAACGTTTCGGTACTTTCAACGGCGTTCATCTGCGTCCCTCCTAATCTTCGTCCACTAAGGCCACGTCAATGCCCAGGTCGTCACGCAACCCGGCGTAGCCTTCCTTTTCCAACGTCTTGGCGAGGTCGGCATCGCCGGTCTTGACGATTTTGCCGCCCATCATCACGTGGACCACGTCCGGCACGATGTAGTTCAATAGCCGTTGGTAGTGGGTGATGATCAACGACCCAAAGTTGTCGCCGCGCATGGAGTTGACCCCTTTAGAGACCACCTTCAAGGCATCGATATCCAGCCCGGAGTCGATTTCGTCCAGTAAGGCGAACTTCGGCTTGATCATCAATAACTGGAGGATTTCGTTGCGTTTCTTTTCCCCACCGGAGAACCCTTCGTTCAGGTACCGTTCCGTCATGGATTCGTTCATATCGAGTAAGGCCAGGTTCTTGTCGAGTTCCTTTAAGAACGCCATGACCGAGATCTGGTCGTCATCCGCACGCCGGGCATTGATGGCCGCCCGCAAGAATTCGGCGTTGGTGACCCCTTGAATTTCGGCGGGGTACTGCATGGCGAGGAATAACCCGCGCCGCGCCCGTTCATCGACCGGCATGTCTAAAATGCTTTCGCCATCTAACAGGATGTCGCCCTGCGTCACGTGGTACGCCGGTTGGCCCATGATGGTCTGCGACAACGTCGACTTCCCCGTTCCGTTGGGGCCCATGATGGCGTGGATCTCACCGGTCGACATGGTTAAATTGACGCCCTTTAAAATCTCTTTGGTCTTTTGACTTTCCTCATCTGAAACCTCAACGTGTAGATCCTTAATCTCAAGTGTTGACATGGCATTAACCTCCAGTAGAATATGCGGCATTTTATTATATAGAATCGGATTAGCTGGCGGGATTATTTCTCCGGACAAGTTAGATTTTGTGGTCGTTTGAACAATAAATCGCAAGTCCTGAATCCCCACGGCAGCTGTGTCATCCGCCTAGTCTTAATCCTATATTTATTGTAATCCAGAATATTACTCCAAGAATATTAGGCATTCCCCTAATATTTATAAATCCGCTTTCATGTTACGCTATTAACATAAACTAAAGGCGGGAATATCCGCTAACTGGAAAGGTCCTGATTAGAATGCAACTGCTCTCCGATAACGCTTATCGTTCCCAGTTTACGGTGCGGACCATGGACCAGATCGATGAGTTAACCACTCGTCAATTACATAATTTAGGAATTCAAACGGGAAGTCTGATCAACGTGGTGCGGTTTTACCCGTTCCACGGTCCCGTGGTCATTCAAGTTGACCAACAACGTTTGGCTCTGCGCTACCGTATTTATCGCCAACTGGTAGGGGGGCACTAAGATGGCCACCGTCGCACTTTTGGGAAATCCCAACACGGGGAAAACCACCCTATTTAATGAATTAACCGATAAATACGCCTACGTGGGGAACTGGACCGGCGTCACGGTGGACAAAAAGATGGGCACCCTGCGGCACACCAAGATTGCGGTGGTCGATCTGCCGGGAGTCTATTCCCTAAACCCCATCACCAAAGACGAATCGGTCGCCATCGAGTACCTGTTACACGGCGACCCCGACCTCATCTTGAACGTTACCAACGCCAGTCAGCTGAAACGTAACCTGTTGTTGACCATCGAATTACTCGAGTTCGGCACGCCCGTCATCATCGCGTTAAACATGATCGACGACTTGAACCGCACCAACGTGACCTACGATTTACCCACGTTGGCTCAACGGCTGCACTGCCAACTCAAGGCCACCAACGCCCGCAACAAAAAGGGGGTCGCGCAGTTAAGAGACGACTTAGTGGCGTCACTGACCGAGTTACCGCCCGCCGCGGCGTTGCATATCACCTACCCCACGCTGGTGGAGCAGGGCATCACGCAAGCCGCCAAAAAGTTAGCCGCCGAACACGGGATGACCCCCGACTTTGCCCGCTGGCTGACGATTCAATTCATGAATCAGAACCAGACCATCCGGGCCTACGCGCAGGCGCACGACCTTAAACCGCTCCTCCAAAGCGCACCGTTCTACGACGCCCAAAACTTTGAAAACCAAATCTTTACCACCCGCCTGACCTTCATCGAAGACACGTTGGCCGCGGCTCGGCGGCAGAACACGCCGACCAGTCAAAGCGAACTGACCAACCAGATTGACCGCTGGGTCACCCATCCGCTCTTGGGCCTGCCCATCTTCGTGGTGATCTTCTACTTGATGTTTAAGCTGTCCTTCGATTGGATCGGTACCCCGCTTTCCGACGGGCTCAACGCGTTGGTCAGCGGCCCCATCTCGCACGGTGCCAATAGCCTGTTGACCAGTCTGGGCGCCTTGCCGTTCCTCAAGTCATTGATTGTGGACGGGGTCATCGCCGGGGTCGGCGGGGTGTTGACCTTCATGCCGCAGATTTTCGTGCTGTTCGCCTGTATCTCGATTCTGGAAGATTCCGGCTACATGGCCCGCGCGGCGCTGGTCACCGACCGGCTGATGCAGATGATTGGCCTCAACGGAAAGTCGTTTATTCCACTGATTATCGGTTTCGGCTGTAACGTCACGGGCATCATGGCCACCCGAACCATCGAACAACCCAAGGAACGTCTGATCACCACGTTGATTTCGCCGTTCATGAGTTGTTCGGCGCGGCTGCCCATCTACAGTCTCTTCGTGGCCGCCTTCTTCGCCCGCAACCAAGCGTTGGTGGTCCTCTCGATTTACTTCCTGGGGATTGCCGTGGCCTTGATTATGGCGAAGGTTTACCAGCTCGTCTTCAAGGTCAAGGGGAACTCCAACTTCATGATCGAACTGCCCCAATACCACCTGCCCCGCCCGGACATCATCCTTCAGGGCACCTGGGACAAGGGGAAGGGGTTCGTCAAAAAGGCCGGCACCATCATCTTTGCCGGTACCGTGCTGATTTGGTTACTGTCCAACCTGAGTTTCCACGGACCGGTCACCGACATCGACCAGAGTTTCGCCGCCGACTTAGGCCGTTGGCTGCTTCCGGTCTTCGCCCCTCTCGGCGTCGGCTCCTGGGAAATCGTCAGTGCGTTGTTGACCGGGATCATGGCGAAGGAAGTCATCAGTTCCAGCATGATCATCTTGTTCCACTTCACCGGCCGGACAGCCCTGGTGGCGACGTTCGCCAACCTGTTCACGCCGCTGTCGGCTTACGCTTTACTGGTCTTCATTCTGCTCTACATTCCGTGTTTCTCAACGCTGGCCACCATCAAGGCCGAAACCGGGTCGACCAAGTGGACCATCTACTCCGCCGTCTCCAGCTTCATCATCGCTTACGGTCTGGCCTTTTTAATCTACCAGATTGGGTCACTCTTCATCTAAGGAGGTCTTCACCGTGTCATTACTCATCAATCTCGTGATTGCCGCAGCCATCGTTGGCTTTGCCGGCTACGAAATCTATAAGTCCGTTAAACGGTCCAAGGGCGGCGGCTGCAACGCCTGCGACTACCAATGCGACACCAAGGAAATGTTGAAACAACATTCGTCAAAATTAAATTAATCGTGAAACCGTCGCTGCTGAAGCGGCGGTTTTTGGATTAGCCATTAAAATGTGAGCTACCGTTTAGATTTGAGTGCCAAATTCCATAATGAATTCTAAATTAAAACTGACGAAATTGACCGACCAACGTACAGCCTGTAGGCGCTCAGGGGCTCAGCCAGCGAGATTATCCTTAGTCGACGTTTCTTGTCGGCTTAGGATAAGGCCGAGTTTGAAGACCCGCGGTTTTA
>NZ_AZDW01000024.1:0-48691 GCF_001434115.1 Levilactobacillus zymae DSM 19395 | reverse complement strand
GGGGCTTCAAATCGTGCCCGCAGGCGTTCCAGCCCCTGAGCGCCGGAAGGCGACCAATTTTATCTCAATTCAATCCAAACAAAAGACCCGCCCCGGTGCGATTAGCCGGTGCGGGTCTTTCGTATAAGTTTGTTCAATGTTGCTTAGGTGTCGATTGACTAGTGGGTCAAACGAACAGATTCAATATCAATGTCTTCAACGTTACCTTGCCGGCCCGGTTTCATCTCAATCTTCCCGGTCGAGATGGCGCCCACTGGGCAGACCAGGTTACACAACTGGCAGCCGACACACTTGCTGTAGTCGACGGATGGCCGCCGGGTCTTTTCGTCCCAGGTGATGGCTTGGTGCGCCCCGTCGAAACAGGAGATGAAGCACCGGCCACAGCCGATACACTTGTCCCAGTCGATCTTCGGGTAAACCTTGTAGTCCCGGTCCAGGTCTTCGGCGGGCAGGATGTTCTTGTTGGCAATCCCCACCAGGTCGGACAGGTGGTCGACACCCTGTTCTTCCATGTAGTGCATCAACCCGTTCTTCATGTCTTCAACGATCCGGTACCCGTATTGCATGACCGCGGTCGTGACCTGTAACGTCGTGGAGCCCAAGAGGATGAATTCAACGGCGTCTTCCCAGGTTTCAATCCCACCAATCCCGGAGATTGGCAATTGTTCCATGCCGGCAGCGACCCGCAGTTGTTGGATGAACCGCAGAGCGATTGGCTTGACGGCCTTCCCGGAGAATCCGGAAATGGAAGACTTGCCGTTAACGATTGGTAAGGCGACCTTCTTGTCGAGGTCCAGGTTGGCCACGGACTTCACGGTGTTGATCGTGGCAATCCCATCGGCCCCACCATCCATGGCGGCCTTCGCAGCCGGTACCATGTCGGTGATGTTTGGCGTCATCTTGGCCATCATTGGCAGGTCGGACCCGCGCTTAACGGCCGCACAGTACTTCTTGACCAACGCTGGATTGGTCCCCACGTCGGACCCCATGGCGTGCGAGGTCATTTGTGGGCAGGACAGGTTCATTTCGATCATGTCCGCGCCGGCTTCGGTGACTAACCGAGCCAGTTCTACCCAGTCGTCTTCGTTGGTCCCCATGATGGAGGCGATGACGATCTTGTTCGGGTAGTTCTTCTTCAACTTGGTCAAATCATCCAGGTTTTCTTGCAATGGATGTTCGGCGATCTGTTCCATGTTCTTGAATCCCACGAACGGGGTCCCTTCCTTGGTCAGTTCGTCAAACCGCGGCGACACTTCGTCGATCTTGAAGTGTTCCGGGCCGATGGTCTTGAAGACCACGCCACCCCAGCCTTCATCGAAGGCCTTGGCACACATTTCGTAACAGTTGTCAACCGGTGAGGAGGACAGGCAGAACGGGTTTTCGAAATGCACGCCCAGAAAGTCAATTCCTAAATCTTTATTAATCATTTTGGCGACCTCCCATTAACGTCTTGTCGATTTCTTCAGCAACTTCCTTACCCTTCCGAACGGCCCAAACGACGGTCTTGTCGCCGTGCGCGATATCGCCCGTGACGTAAACCTTCGGATCTTGGGTTTGGTAACCGATGAATGGGACTTCGCCGCGCTTGGTGGTGATGCCTAAGCCGTCGGTGTTGACCTGTTGGCCAATGGCTAAGATGACCTTGTCGGCCTTGATCTTCATTTCGGCATCGATCTTCCGGTGCTTGAAGGTCACTTCGTTGCCGGTCATCGATTCGGGCACGTAGCCGTCGACGATGGTGACACCGGCCTTTTGGGTCCCGGCGAGTTCCTTCTTGGAAGCCCGGAATTCGGCAAATTCTTCGTAGACCATGTCGGTCACGTGCTTAACGCCTAAGCGCTTCAACGTGGTGGACACATCCATGGCCACGTCCCCACCACCGACAACGACGACGTTATCGGGTTCGGTGACTTCGCCCTTAGCGTCCTTGACGCGGGCCAAGAAGTCCACGGCCGTTTCGACGTTGGCTTGGTCGTCAAACATAGGTAACATCTTGGCTTCACTGGCCCCCACGGCTAAGATCACGGAATCGTAATCGGCCTTCAATTGGTCCATAGTGATGTCGCTGCCAATGGCGGTGTTCAGGTGTAAGGTGGCGCCCAAATCGGTGATCCGCTTGATTTCGTAGTCCACGATGTTTTGCGGTAACCGGTATTCCGGAATCCCGTAGGTCAGGTAACCACCGGGCTTGGTGTTCTTTTCGTAAATGTCGACCGCGTAACCCTTTTCGAGTAAGGTCGTGGCGGATTGTAACCCGGCAGGACCACTCCCGACGATGGCGATCTTCAGGCCGTTAGACTTGCCCTTTTCCAAGATCTTCATCCCGGCTTGTTGTTCAAAGTCGGTGACGTAACGTTGAATCCCACCGATATCGATTGGCACATCAATCCCACTCCGGGAGCAGGCCAGTTCACAGTATTTTTCGGTGGGGCAAACGCGGGCACAGATGGCACCTAACGCGTTGTTTTCCCGAATGGTTTCGGCAGCGCCCTTAATGTTCCGGAAACGCACGCTGCGGATGAAGCGGGCTGGATCGGTGCCGGCCGGGCAGGCTTTGGTACACGGGGCATCGTGACAGAGAAGGCAACGGGCGGCTTCTTCGGCGACCGTAGTCATGGTGTAACCCGAATCTTCTTTCGTATAATTATTGCTCATGATAGATTGGCTCCTCACTTTAAAAAGATAGGGTAACGCAACAGAAAACTTTTCCGGTTCGCTCGTGGTTAAGTGATGTCTAGTGGAATAATAGCTGAAGTGGTGAACCGGTCTTGCTTTACATGAGGAAGTTTAGCAGAAGCGCTTTCAACGCGCCAAAGCCCCGGTGATCCTGCCGAACGTTTTAAGGGAATTGCCTTATTAGTTAAACTACTATTTTTGTTCCTAGTTCAAATCCTTTTGCGCATAAAATTTCTGATGAAAATATACTATTTTATATAGATGCCAGCGAATGTGGCCGGTGACCTGCTTTTTCACCCGCATTTTGATGAGTTAAAATTTCACATTCTTTCGGGCATGCCTCAAATTAAATTAAATATACTATTTTGGCATAAAATACTGCGTATATTTCCTGGTTCTCACCCTGCAGAGGCCGGTAAATCCCCAGCACAAATTGACTTTGATCACCTGTCTAGCTGGATTCAAAAAGGCGATTTTCCACCCGTTATCAGGGGAAAATCGCCTTTAGATTATTTACTATTAGTCGGTTTGTAAGGGTTTCGGGGCGACCGCCACCAATTTACCAATCTCTAAGAGATACAGGTATTGGTGCAAAATCGGTTGTCCGGTCATCTGTTGGAGCGCGAGGGCGTACAGGTTGACCTGACCAGCGTACCGGTCGACCAACTTGGCCACGCCGGCCTGCTGGTCGCGGCTGTTGACGTGGTCGGTCTTGTAGTCAAACAGGATCAAACCGTCGGGGGTCGTCAAATAACCATCGACGATCCCGTGGACCAGGACCTGCGACTCCCGTTCCTGAAAGTCGCGGAACAAGCTTTTGGCCGGCATCAATAACGAGAACGGCACTTCTCTGTGGAGTTGATCGGGATGCGCCAGAATCGCCTGCCCCACCGGCGTGGCGTAGAATTGCAGAATCGCCTGAGGGTCGATCCGCTGTGCCACCTCGGCCGTTAAGACCTTACCGGCGACCAGTCGATCAATCAACGCCTGAATCCGTTCCACCGTGGGAAGCGTCGTGACGTCTAATTGCTGCAAAACCAAGTGGGTCGCCGTCCCGATTTCGGTCGGTAAGGGCGCCCGCACGGTCTGCAGGAATTCGGGCCGGGCAAAGTCGTGACTTACGTACCGCCGACCGGCTTGGCCCGTGGGCGTAGTTTGGCTTTCCGCCATCAGCGCCCTGTCGGGTTCCTCGAAGAGCCGTTTGGCTTCCGAAACGGATTGGTAGGCCGTGGTCACGGTCGCCGCCTGGTGCGGATACTGAAAGGCCATGACTTGCTGCAAGGCGGCATCGTCGACCGGCGTGACGGTCAGCTGATCGGCTGCCGCTTGCGCTTGGTCCAACCAGTCCATCTGGGTCGTGGCGACCGGTTCGCTAGGGGCGAGGTCGGCCGCCGTGGCAAAGGTCACCCCAAAGTGGGTCGGATCACCCGCCAACGGGCTAATGGCCGCGTGGTCTTCCTGCCAGTCCTGTTTTTGGGCTTGCGGCGTTCTGATCAGGCACATCCCCACCCAGTCTAGGTAGTTAGCCACCGTCGACTTTTCCCGCATGGTCGCGGGTAAGACCAGGTCCTCGGATTGAAAGGCCTGACTCCAGGTGGTCAGCGCTTGTTCGCGGCTCTTGGCCGACCCCACGATGTAGAGTCGCGCCTCCGCCCGCGTTAACGCCACGTAGAGTTTTCGCATTTCTTCGGCCAGACTGGCCCGACTAATGGCTTGCGCCGTCAGAAGTTTTTGGAGGCTCGGTGTCTTGACCCGGGTGCGGGTGTTGAGGTAGTCGATGCCGATACCGTCCTTCCCACTAAGGACGTAATTGCCCTGTTGGTCCTGACGGTTGAATTGCCGCGACGCATCCATCAAGAAGACTACCGGAAATTCCAGTCCTTTACTCCCGTGAATAGTCATCACGGACACCGCGTTGGTCGCCGTTTGCACGTTCGCACTGGCCAAGTCGTCGTCGCGTTCCTGGAGTCGTTCCACGAACCGTACGAACTGGAATAACCCCTTGAAACTACTGTGTTCGTAAGTTTGGGCCCGTTCGTAGAGGGCGTGCAGGTTGGCCTGCCGTTGAGCTCCCGCGGGCATCCCCCCGACGTAGTCCAGAAAGCCCGTCTCCTGGTAAATTCGCCAGATCAACGTGACTAGCTGGTTCTGTTGGGCAATGTCGCGAAATTCCCGGAGTTGTTCCAAGAAATGACTGATCTTACGGTAAACGGTCGCCTGCATGTCACTACTCTGGTGGTCGTTATAGGTTTGCTGGAAATGCAAGACCGCCTGGAAATAGTCGCCCGTGCGCTGGTTGATGCGGAGCAGGGCCAGTTCGTTTTCGTTAAGCCCCACGATGGGTGACCGGAGCACGGCCGCCAGCGGGATATCCTGATACGGGTTGTCAATAATTCGCAGCAAGGCCATCATGATCTGGATTTCGGTGGTCTTGAAATAGTTCTGCGCGTCGTTGACCACCACGGGAATGTCTAACCGGCGTAATTCATCGGTAATGATCAGGTTGTTGGTCCGCGTCGGCGTCAATAGCGTGATGTCGCGGTACTCGATGGGCCGGGTCACCTTCGCGTCCCGGTCGTAAATCGGGGTCTTGGCCGCGATCAGTTCCTGAATCTTCTTCCCGGTCAATAAGACCTCGCCCTGGTGTTTGTCGTCGACCTGGAAGGTGGCATCCATGGCCTCGCCATCGTCGGCCGACGTGGGTTCGTCACTGAGGTAGACCAGCAATTCGGCCGTACTCTGCACGTCAGCGGGGTAGTAGGTCGCCCCAAACTTCAGCAAAGCGTCGCCCGTATAGGCCACCTCACCCAGTTCACGGTTCATTAACTGTTTAAACACGAGGTTGGTGAAGTCGTCGACGTTTTCCATCGACCGGAAGTTTTCGGCCAACGTGATGGTGCGGCCGGCCTGCGCGTCGGTCGCATACCGATCGGCCTTGTCCATGAACAGCGTGGGGTCGGCCTGCCGGAAACGGTAGATGGACTGTTTGACGTCCCCCACCATGAAGCGGTTCCCCGTCGGCGCGGGTTGGGCGATCGCCGTAAGAATGGCTTCCTGCAGACTGTTGGTATCCTGGTATTCATCGACCATGATTTCGGCGTACTGGTCGCGCATCTGGTCGCGGACGTGCTGCGAATCCGGGGTGTCCTGGCTTAAAATTTCTAGGGCCGCATGTTCCACGTCCGCAAAGTCCAAGACGTGCCGCCGGAATTTCTCCTGGAGGTAGGCGTCCCGATAGGCGCTGACCACCCGGGCCAATTCGGTGACCAATTCCTTGGACGCTTGCATGGTCGCCCGCACATCCGTTTCGTTCTGAAGGAAGTAGGTTTCTAGTAACGTCTTCCACTGTTTCCGCGCGGGGTCGTAGTAGGTCTTCTTGAGGTCGTCGAGGACCGGGCGGTTTTCGTCGGTCTTGCCGACCGGTGGCATCCGCCCCCACTTGAAGCTCTGAACGCGGTCACGCAGGTCGTTCCACTGACTATTAGCCAGTTCGGCAATCAGCTGATCCCACGCCTCGCACAGGTCGGCCAAGTGGTCCGCCGGTTTCACCAAGCCCACGTTCTCGGCCATCTCCTGGGCACTCGCCAGGTCAGCACGAATCTGTTTGAACTGGTCGGCCAATAACGGTTGGAGCTGCGTTTGGTAGAAGCGACTCGCTGTGAGTTGGTCGGTCTCCAGTTGATAGGCCTGCGGTAACGCCGCCAGCCAAGCCTTAGGGTCTGGGGCCGCGTCGGCAAAGGTGTAAACGCGTTGGACCAATTCCGTTAACCCGTCATCGTTGCGGTCCCCGGAGAAGTTTTCCGTCAACCGGGCAAACTGGCCGTCTTGGTCGTCAGCGTAAAGTTGCTCGCGCAGGTCCGTCCAGACCTCGTCACGCAACAAGCTACTTTCGGTGTTGTCGGCGAGTAACCGGAAGACCGGATCGTAATCGATGACGTAGTAGTATCGTTGCAGGACGCGTAAACAAAAGGCATCCAGCGTACTGATGTCGGCGACCGGAAGCAGGTTCAGTTGTCGCAGATAAAATTGTTGCCGCTGACTGTTCCCCTGCGTCGCCGCGAGTTCCTGCCGCAAGGCGGTTTGAATTCGGTCGCGCATTTCGGCCGCGGCGGCCTTGGTAAAGGTCACGATGAGGATGTGGTCGATCCCGGTTCCGCCCTTGAGGCGTTCGATGACCCGTTGGACCAGTACCCGCGTCTTCCCGGACCCCGCCGAAGCGGAAACTAACAAATCAGTTCCCTCTTGGTGAATGGCCTGGTCCTGACTCGGCGTAAATTGAAAATGACTACTCATGGTTGTCCCCCTTTGCGACCTGCCGCTTGGCGATTTCGGCCTGAATGAGTTTCAAGACCTCGTCACGCTTCAGCGGCTGTAAATCGTGGTAACTGTTTTCTTGAAGTAACGGGTCAAACTGCATGATCGCTTTATACGGCGAATACTGCAACGCCGTCTTGTTCTGTTCGCGCACCGGACTTAAATCGACCTTCCCCGCAAAAATCTGCGTGGCGGCCTGTTGAATCAAGTATTCCGTGTGTGCCAGCAAATCGTCGAGTTCTTCTGGTGTGACCAGTAATTTACTACTCGACGTGAAGCCCTTAGACGTTTTGCGCAGGCCCTGGAAGAGTTGGGAATAGTCGTTTTTCGTCTGGAAGAGTTCCTCGACGTTTTCCAAGAATTCTTCATCTTCCAATAACAAGCCCTGGTAACGCTCGGCCTTCAGGAGGTCGAGTAACGGGTTATTGGGGTCCTTGACCGCGGCGGCCTTCAAGATTGGGTCCTGGAGGTGCAGGTAAACTGCCCCGGCCAGGTTAGCCGTGGTGGCGGGAACGCCGATTTCATTGGCAAAATTCTGCTTCACGGCGTCCAGGTAGGTCAGCATCTGCATGGCCTGCCCGTAATAGGCGTCTTGGAAACTAAACTGGTGCGGCGAACTCTTGTAGTCCACGATCCCCAGGTAGGTCTTGTCGTTAACATCGAGTTGGTCCAACCGGTCGATGCGCCCCCGCACGCTGACCTGGCGGTGATTAGCCAGGTCAAAGGTCAATGGTGCCCAACCGTGCTGGTCGCCCATCCCGAACTGAACTTCCGTCTTGCGCGGTCGTAACGGGGTCCGTTGGCTTTGTTGTTGCAGAGTCCAGGCCATTCGTTGCATGGTCTTGATCAGTTGCGTGCGAATATACCCCATCCGTTCCGAACTCTCCAGGATCGCAAACTGCGGATTCTGGGTCACGTCGAGGACCTTGGCCACGGCCTCGTCGGTCATCTCACGGAGTTGGTCGTCATCCAGGTCCTTCAGGTTCAACTTCTGGTCCTTGACCATCTTGATCAGGTCGTCCAGCGTGGCGTGGAAGAATTCCCCGGTACTGGCCGGTGAGAGTTCGAAAACGTCCCGCTCCTGCAACCGCAACCCGTATTTCAAGAAGTAGGCGTACGGGTTCGCGTAATATTCCTCCAACTTGGAGATTGAGGTATTGATCTTGGTCCCGTAAAGTTGCGTCACGATATCGGGCGTCAGCTGGGTCGGCACGTTGCGGTATTGCAGGCTGCCCAGTAACTTAGTGGTCAGGCCACCGTACTGCGGATCTTGACGCAACCGGGTCATGATGGCTAACCAGTTAGCGGCCAGGGGCTGATTCTCCAACTGACTGGCGTGGCTGGCCTGAACCAGGTGTCGCAGCGTGGTCCGCCGGGTACCCACGAAGGCTTGGACGTCGTGCCCATCGGCGGCCGGCGTGGTGTTGACCGTGGTCACCGGCAACTGGAAATGGTCCCGAATCCGGGCCAGATACGGCGAGATTTGCAGGTCGGCTTCCCCGTCGTTCGTCGCCGGATAGCTGAAGATTAGTTGCTCACTGCCACTCAAGAAGCCCAGGTAATTCAGGTAGGGTTCTCCCGCCAGCTGGGTCGCGGCGTCATCGCGCAGGTACGCCCCTTCGTCGGCGGCTTGCAACTGGGCGCTGAGTTCCTGCCGATCGGTATCGGCCAGCAACGTGGCGGGTACCTGGTTGTCTGGCATGGTATCGGCCGTGGCCCCCATCAGAAAGGTCACCTTGCGATTGTTGGCCTGCACGATCCCGCTTTCGGACACCATGACCTGGTCCAGCGTGGACGGGATCTGACTGAATTTCGCGCCGGTAAAGCCAGCCTGTAACAGGGCCTGAAAGTCGGTCTGGTCAAAGGCTAGGTCGCCTAAAATCGCGTGGCATTCGTCGAGCATCTGGCAGAAGGTCTGCCAGGTCTGTTCCGGCTGACCCGCCAAGGTCAAGTCCTGGTTGGCAATCGCTTGATCGCGCCAATTCATCAATTGGTCGGCGACCCCGTGATTGGCCAAGAATTGGTAGAGAATCGTGGCCGCATCCGTATAAGTCTTGGCGTGTTTCAAGGCCGCGAAAAACGGCGGAAGCGTCTGGCCGATGAAGTGCCGAATCACGTTGATTTGCCGGGTGATGGCAAGGTCCTTGGTGGTCTGCACGGTGTCGTCTCCCGGCGTGAAGCGGGTATATTGCCAATCGTCGGGTTGAGTCCAGCGCCGTTGCCCCTCGAACCCCGTCTTCAACACGAAGTTTTCGGTCAGCGCAACGGCCTGCCGATAGGTTTCCAGGTCGATCGGTTGGCCGTCGGCGTCTCGTGGTAATAATAACGCCGTCTTCAAGACCCGAAAAACGTCGCTGTAACGGTAGTTTCGCCGTTGAACATCGAAAAGCGCGTTGATCAGTTCCACGAAGGGGTGGTCGGCCATCTGCACGTCCGCGTCGTCAAAGTACGGAATCTCTTGCATGCTAAAGATGGGGTCGATCACGGTCTGATAGGCGTCTAGGTGCCGCGTCAGAATCAAGAAATCGTGATAGCGGTACTTGCCGGTGGCAACCATCCGGCGAATCAGATTAGCAATGTGGGCCACTTCACCGTAACGGTTCGGCGCCTCAAATAGCCGTAGCTCCTGCGGTACCGTGGTCGCGGGTGCCGGTTGGGCCCCAATCGTGTTACTGGTCTGCCAGTAATCGTCTAAGGCCAATAAGTCGGCCGATACCCGGGGCGTCTGGGCCCGTTGGTCGACCTGAACGGCTACGTGGTTGGCCCGCGCGTTGACGTAGAGTTGGTGGTAAAGTTTGCCCGACTGGAAAAATAGGTCGGTCACCGGCGGCAACTCCTGCGGATAGGCACGATCTAGGTTCAACGCGATGGTCACGCTGGCCGCCTGCTGAATCAAGACGGTGACCAGGTTGCGTTCCTGGGCGCTAAGCTGCGAAAAGCCTTCCAAATAAAAGTGGGCGTGGCTTAAATCGACCTGGGTCAGGTAGTCAGCCAACTGGTTCAAGAGGTCCGTGTTGGCCACGTATTTTCCCTGCATCTGCGTCTCAAAGGCCGCATAGATCACCAGCAGGTCGTGGAGCTTAGCCTGTAAGTCCGCACTCCCCGGTGCTAACCGGTCGATGGCGGCGGTCAGGTCGCTAGCCGTGACTTGGCCGACCCGCAGTTCAGAAAGTTGCGCGGTCAACTGGCTGATGAAGCCGGGCCGGGTCACCTCACCGCGAAAGATGGTCAGCTCGTCGGCGTGACTTTGAATGATCTGGTAGATCAACATGTTCAACCCCGCCGGTGAGATCCGGGGAAGTTGGTAGACGGGTTCATTTTTCATGAAGAACCAGGCCAAACGGGTAAACGAAAAGACCTGGACCTGCGTCTGGGCGAACAGCGGTTGGTCTGGGGCTAAGCGCTGTTGTAACGCGCGCAACACGTCCACTTCGGTTTCAAACTTGATATGGTTGGGCACCAGGTAATAACACTGGTCCGTGGGCTGGTCGGTCAAATGCTGGGCCATGGCCGTAATCATGGGTGTGCGGTGATCGCGGCCCGCACTGCCTAAAACAAACTGTAAACTCATGTGATGAGGAACCTCCCCTATCTGACTGTCGTTGATTCTATTCTAGCATAGCGCTCGCAGTAAGCAAACATACGTTCGTTTAAATGAAAGGCAAATGGCAATCTTTTCCAACTTTTTACACACCACCGCCAACAAGCGTGCTAAACTGGAGACAATATTAAAATATGATGAGAAAGCCGGCTTAACTTTATGCAAAAGAACGAACAAATTCAAATCCTGCAACACCTAGTCAGTCTAAACTCCGTGAACGGCAACGAGGCCGCCGTGGCCAGTTATATTCAAAAACTGTTTGCCAACCACGGCATCGAGAGCAAGATCATTCCTTACGCGCCCGACCGGAGTAACCTGGTCGCCGAAATCGGGACTGGCGATAAAGTGCTGGCCTTATCCGGTCACCTGGACACCGTGGCGACGGGTGATCCCGCTCAATGGCAATTCCCGCCGTTTGACGCGCACATCGAAGGTAACCAGCTTTACGGTCGGGGTGCCGCGGACATGAAGAGTGGATTGGCCGCCATGATCATCACCTTCATCACGTTGGCCGACCAACCCAACGCACTCAACGGCCGCTTACGCTTCATCGGGACCGTGGGAGAAGAAAATGGGGCCATGGGCTCACGGATGTTGACGGAACAAGGCGTTGCCGACGACCTAGACGGCATGGTCATCGGGGAACCTACCGGCGGCAATATCGTTTACGCGCACAACGGGTCGTTGAACTACCACGTCTTCTGCCAAGGGAAGGGCGCCCACAGTTCCATGCCGGAAAAGGGCATCAACGCTATCACCAACCTGATCAAGTTCGTCACGGCCGAAGCTACCGCCTTTGACGACGCCCCGGTCAGTCCTGAATTAGGGCCGCTGGTCCACAACGTCACGGTCTTTGATGGTGGCGAACAGGTCAACAGCATCCCCGCCAACGCCGAACTTCAAGGTAACATTCGGCCAATTCCGGAATTCGACAACGCCGCCGTCATCAAGCGGCTCAACGAAGTCGTCGACAAGTTAAACGCCGAGACCAAGGCCACCCTGAAGTTACACGTCGACTACAGCTTCAAGCCCATCATTAGCGACCAAAGTGAACCCCTGATTCAACTGACCAAGCAGATTGCCGACGCCGAATTCGGTCACCCCATCAAACTCGAAGTCATCCACGGGGCCACCGACGCTTCCGAATTTACCAAATCGGCGCACGCCTTCCCGGTCATGGTTTACGGTGCCGGTGAATGGTCCGCCGCCCACGCGTTGAACGAATCCGTCGATCTCGACCAATTCATCCACGTGCAACACGTTTACCAACAGTTAGCCGAAAAGTTCTTAGCCTAACACTGACTCACCATGTCTATAATACAAAAGCAGCTCGTCATCATTTGGCGAACTGCTTTTTTTCTTAAAATAATTTCAATTTATTTGCCGGCGGTCCGGTAATCGTGTTGCCCGAAATACTGCAAGCCGGGTAAGGCTTGTTGGTCTAACAACTGGCCGACCGTGACGAAATGGTAACCCTTGGCCTTCAACTTATGGATGATGGTCGGCACCGCCGCCACGGATTGGGCGTGAATGTCGTGCATCAAGATGATCGACCCGCTACGGGTGGCACTGACCACGGACTGAATGTCCTTCTTCGTGTTCAGGTAAGCCCAATCGCGCGAATCCACGGACCAACGAATGATGGGTTGCTCGATTGCCCGCCCCTCAGCGGCCGTGATGTTCCCGTACGGTGGCCGGACGTATTCCGGTAACTGCCCCGTGGCCTTGTAAATCGCCTGGTTCGTGCGGTTGACCTGACTGACCGTCTTGGCCGTGCCGATGGCGTTAAAGTCGGGATGGTTCCACGAGTGGTTACCCAGCTCGTTGCCCCCGGCAAGGACGGCACGCGAAACCTTCGGGTAGCGGCTGACGCTTTGCCCCACTTCAAAGAAGGTGGCGTGGACCTTGTTGGCCTTTAACGTCTTCAACAGGCGCGGCGTCAAGGTTGGGTCCGGCCCATCGTCAAAGGTTAAGGCCACGACCTTTTTAGTCTTCAGTGGCGTTACCCGGTTGGCCTTCGGCAGGTACTTGTTCAGGACCTTCCCCTGGAGTTGCTTGTACGGAATCGTGATGTGCTTAACCTTAAAACTGTTCGGCAATAAGTTCATCTTGACCCCGTCCTTGGTCAGGGTCGCCTTCTTGGCCATGTTGTGTGGCAACTTGACCTTGTAGACGGCAGCGACCTTACTGCTCTTCGCGTGAGTGGCGGTCAAAATTTCCTGCCGCGCGGCCTGACGAATTGCTGCCAACCGGTGTGGATTATGGTTGGTTAATTGACTAAACGTGACCACCTTGTTCGTGGTCTTCGCCTTCGCTTGCGCCGCCGTGGTCCCTAGTCCGGTTAACCCCACCACGGCCGCAACGGCCACCAGTCCGGTGACCCAACGTGTTGCATATCGCATAACGATCCCCTCCTCAAAAATTCTTAGTATCCCCATAACTTAGTTTCAGTTTAGCAGGTTTTCTCCTAAACGGGGTGGTTAACGCTGTTTGAATTTTAGGGGCTTCCCGTACGTGCGTGATTCACTGAACGACCCGGTCACGTTAGCGGTGTGGGGGAACCACCGTTTACAGTTTCTACCATAGTCAGGTTGGACGGCGGCTGGACACACTTAGCGCTTCTGGCGGCACCGAAACGTGTCCCTACCGGGCAACTGGTTCCGCTTAACGTCGTTGGCATTTCAGCCCCGGCTTTCTTCTTAGATTGCCGAAACGTGTCCCTATCGGGCAGCCCGCTCCGCTTAACGTCATCAGAGAAAAAATCCAAACCCAGGATTTTCTCCCCAACGACGTTAATGCTCGCCAGTTAACCGCCCTTCGGAACACTCTTGCATAAAAAAGGCACCCGACCTGGTCGGCTGCCTAGTTGTCTGCGTCATCGGGTGCGTTTTCCGCCTGGTGATTTTCTCTTAACACGTCGTTGGTACAATCTTCCAGATCCGCCAATACGTCCGCATTGTCCTGCTGTTGCGCCGCTAAATTCTCCGCGACCGCCCAGCGGGCCAACGTATCCGTGATGGGCACGATATCTTGAATGATCACCATCTGCGCGTCATTTTGATGTTGCTCTTGAATCGTTCGGAAACTTTCAAAGTCCGTAATCAACCGCAACACCTTGCCCGTTTGCTTCTCCACAGATTGGAAAATCACAAAGTGCGATTTCTGATTAGCTTCGTCGATGCGCTCCCGCACAATCTGTAATTGTTGATCGTTGATGTCTAAAGCCACTATCTTCACCCCCACGTCCTTTATTCTAACAAAGAACCGTCCTGATTAACCGCAATTATATCGCAAATCCGGCAAAGTGGCGCCACCCTTTTTGTTTCCTTAACAAATTGCCAGTGATTGGTAGTCGTGACCGCCGTTGAGCAGCAACTCACCGGCTACTCGCGCCACTGTTTCACGTGAAACAGTTCCTGCGGGGACCGGTTGGCCCTCGGCAATAATCTTAGGCGTGGCCGCCGGTGCGTCGGTGAGCGTCACCGGGCGCAAAATCGTATACGGGAACTCGGCTTCATCGACCTGCTTCGCCGCGTAACGTTGCTGGTTCAGGTACTCCTTTACGTCGGTAATGCCGGGATATTCCAAGTCGCCCGTCACCTCTTGATCGACCCCCGCCGTGCTCAGCATGACGAACCGAGTCAACGGTAGCTGCTGGCGGTACTGAGTATCGAACAGCGCTTCGAAGGCCCAGTCAACGTCCATCCCCGTCAGTGCCGAGAACACCACCGGACGGTCCTGTAACGCGGGACCATAGGTAACTGCTTTATGCAGGTCTCCCGTTAGATCGGTCACCTGGTCCGCCAGGTCGGCCGGTAACTGTGTCGTTGCGCCGTGTAAGTAACGCACCGTGGTGTCCGGTTGGTTGACCAGTTGTCGGGCCACGGCCACGCCGATCGGTGTCGCTCCCAGAATTAAATAAGTTGTCATCCTCATCGCTCCTATCTTGCTTCCCAGTGTACCAGAAACCCCGGGGGTGCGAAAACATCCGGACAAATCTTTTGAGATATTCCCGTCCCAGACGAATTCGGTTATAATGGCTTTAGGATCTTGAATCCGTTTTCATGATTAACTAGGAGGTTTTGTGATGACACATGATATGGTAACAATCGGCAAGACGGACGTTCGGACCACCCCCTTAGGCCTCGGGACTAACGCGGTGGGTGGCTACAACCTCTTCCCCGATTTGCGGGACGAAGACGGTCTGGCGCTGGTTCAAGCCGGGTTAAATCACGGGATTCAATTACTTGATACGGCCTTTGTTTACGGCATGGGTCACTCCGAAGAATTAGTCGGCCAAGCCATCCACGACTTCGATCGGCACAGCTTTACGCTCGCCACGAAAGGCGCGCAGGACTTTTCCAGTGGTGAACAAGTTATCAATAACGACCCACAGTTCTTGACCCAACAGGTTGAAACCAGTCTCAAGCGCCTCAATACCGACTATCTCGATATCTACTATATTCACTTTCCTGACAAACAAACTCCCAAGGCCGAGGCCGTGGGGGCCCTCCAGCGGCTCCGCGAACAAGGCAAGATTCGGGCCATCGGGGTCTCGAACTTTAGCCTCGACCAAATCAAAGACGCCAACGCCGACGGTTACTTAGACGTGGTCGAAGACGAATACAGTCTGCTCCACCGGGACCACGAAACCGACCTAATGCCTTACTTAAGGGACCACCAGATCAGCTTTGTGCCGTACTTCCCGTTAGCTTCCGGCCTCCTGACCGGTAAATACGACCGGACCGTTAGTTTCCCGGCCAACGACATTCGAAGCCAAATCAGTGACTTTCAGGACCCCCGCTATTCGCAGGCCCTAGACGCCGTCGACCAGGTCCGGCCGATTGCCACCGCCCACCACGCAACGGTCACCCAAGTCATCTTAGCCTGGTACATGCAAAATCCGTTAGTCAGCGTCGTAATTCCGGGCGCCAAACACGCCGACCAGGTGAGCGCCAACGCGCAGGCTTTGGACGTAACGTTAAGTCCCGATGAATATCACACCATCGACACCGCCTTTGCGGCCTTTCAGCACACCACTAACGGCAAGTCACTAGCCGATCCCGACTAGCGGCTCCGTACTGCCGACAAATCAAACCGCCCAGGATTCGCTTTTCAAGAATCCCGGGCGGTTTTTGCGTTGAGCAACGTTCCGGCTTCACCCAAATTAGCAGTTTCCGAACAATCAATTTTATATAAAAATCGTAATTCGGAATTGTAATCATTTAGTGGGTGTGATACACTACTTAAGTAAAGAGAGAACGAATAAACCCGAACTATTCAGTTAAATGTTCGGGTTTTACTATTGATTTAAGGAGTGCACAGTATGCAACGAATTGCCGAGTATTTTCACTTTAAGGAAAACGGAACGAATTTTAAGACCGAAATGCTGGCGGGGTTAACCACCTTCGTCTCCATGGCCTACATTCTGTTCGTTAACCCCCAGGTCTTAGGGGCTTCCGGTATCAACCAAGGGGCCGTGTTTACCGCGACGGCCTTTGCCTCCGCCTTCGGGTGTTTCCTAATGGGCATTCTCGCCAACTACCCCATCGCCATCTCCGCGAGTCTGGGGATCAACGCCTTCTTCGCCTACTCCGTGGTCATCGGGATGAAGGTCCCGTGGGAAACGGCCTTGGCTGGGGTGTTCGTGGCCTCCATCTTATTCATGATTTTAACGGCCTTCAAGCTGCGGGAAAAGGTGGTTGACGCCATCCCGCGTGACCTCAAAATGGCCATCAGTGCCGGGATTGGGCTGTTCATCGCCTTTATCGGTCTCAGCGAAGGGGGCATCGTGCAAGCCGACAAGTCGACCTTCCTCACGTTGGGTTCCTTACACGTCGGCAGTACCTGGTTGACCATCTTCGGGTTGCTGGTCACGTTGATTCTGATGAGTGCGCGGGTGCCCGGCGCCATCTTTATCGGGATGATTGCCAACTCGATCCTAGGTCTGGTCACCGGTTTGATTCCAATGCCTCATCAAATCATTTCCGGGGTGCCCAGCATCAGCTCAACGTTCATGGTCGGGCTGACCCACGCCGGCAGCATCAACTCGCTTCAACTGATGGTGGTGGTCCTGACCTTCTTACTGGTCACCTTCTTTGACACCACCGGGACGCTGGTCGGGTTGGCCGAACAAGCCGGCTTGGTCAAAAATAATAAGCTCCCCCGTATCGGGAAAGCCTTGATGGCCGATTCCAGTACCATGGTGGTCGGGTCTCTGTTAGGGACTTCACCAATGGGCGCCTTCGTGGAATCCTCCGCGGGGATCGCCGTGGGTGGTCGGACCGGCTTTACCGCCATCACTACCGGGGTGCTGTTCATCTTCGGGGCCTTCTTCTCCCCGTTGCTGGCCGTCGTGACCAGCCAAGTCACCGCCCCCGCCCTGATCATCGTCGGGGTCCTGATGGCCCAATCCCTAAAGAACATCCACTGGGAAAAGTTCGAAGTGGCCGCTCCTGCCTTTCTAATCGTGCTGGGCATGCCGCTGACCTACAGTATCTCCGACGGGATCGCTTTAGGGTTCATCACCTACCCGCTGACCATGATTGCCGCTAAGCGTGGCAAGGAAGTCGGCGCGATGATGTACGGGTTGGCCGTGGTCTTCGTTCTGTTCCTCTGGATTTTAAACGCTAAATAATCGGGCTACACTGCCTAAAAAAACCGGACCATCCCTGCGCGGGGTGGTCCGGCTTTACGTTATTTTCGGGGTGGTTGGTGCCGCACGATTCGATAGTAGAAAAACTCGATATCCAGTATCAGGGCCACACCACAGAGTAACATGGCGCCATCCCACAGCACGCGCCACAAGAAATCGGTGAACCACGAGCTTACCGCCCAGAAAAAGAATACATCGGGAATGGCGAACAAGACGTACGTCAAGAAGAACTCATCTAACCGGTCCGTATCGCTCTGGTGTTTCTGCCGGGTATCCCTCAGCCAGTCCCAGTAACGCGCAATGAACCAAGCGGCGCTGCTGTTGACCAATAGCGCAAAACCGGTCCAGAACAAACACATGGTTCCAGTTCCTTTGACGCCAAAGCCAAAGTACAGGGCCGCCCCAACGCCCACGACCAACCCCCATGTTAATTTTTCCGTCATTTTCATCGCCGTCGGCCCCCATCCGGGTAGCGGGCGCGAATCGCTTTAATGAATCCAGCTTCTAACAACACGAGCAACGAGTACAAGAATTGAAACGCTGCTAAAGTGCCAATGATCCCGCTGGACTGAGTCAACGGGAACCAGAAGATCAGCCCCAAAAAGATGGCGATTTCTAGCCCTAAATATGTACAAAACTCTAACGCATTACTCCGATGCTTCGCCCAGCCGTAGTCGGCCAGGGGGTGCTCTGGATCACTAATGACCAAGGCCCCATAGATATTCACCGCCAACATCACTAGCGCGAGACCGACCCGTAAGCCGAGCCCGTCGTTTTGTTGGAGAATGCTATTGGCCACCGGCAACAGGATCCCCGTGGTCAACGGGCCCCAACGTTTTAATTTTCTCCCCATAGTTCCCCCTACTTCTGTTTCGGATGCGCGTGCCGGTACCAGTGGCTCAGCGCCGTAGTGAGGGTGAAAAATAACGCGCTACCCAACGTGATGTCCGCAAACAGTTGAATGTAGTGCCACCAAAAGTACTGGCCCTGCGTCGCCAGATCCATCACGCCCTTAAGCACGAACGTCACGGGAATCGTCACGACCCACAACAGTTCCACTTGGTCGAGCACCTCACGCCAGAACAAATGATACTTAAGCATCTGATTTACCTCCGTCCCCTAAGTTCGCCTACTGGTCCTCGCGACCGCGCTTGAGTCGGCGCCGATAATCGACCTGCGTCATCCCCAAGATCCCGGTCGTGACCACCAACATCCAGCTGATAAAGTCCGCCACATGCCACAGGTTAAACGAAACATCCGTGAGCGGCGTTTTCAAGCTATCACTGATGAGCCAAAATACGCCAATGATAATGACTACCGCTAATTCTTGTAACGGGTGGAAGTTGCGTTGCCACCACTTTTGCGGGTAGGTCGGGGCGACCTTGAGGCAGAACCACAGGATGTACCCCAGGCACACCAGTAACCCCACAAAGGCGCCCACCTTAACGGGTCCCCCGTAGGCCAGGTTAAAACTGAAGAAACTGATGACGCCCAGCCCAATTATCCCGGCTAAAGCGGTCACCCAAGTTCGTCGTTGCATGTTATCCCTCCTCATTAATTAGTTTAGCATACTAACCCGTTACGGAAAAAGAGCGCTTAACGGGCTTATTGGTTCAGCCAATCTTGATAAGCCTGGGGTTGCAGGACCGCCCCCAAAATCATTTGGGTCAAGTTGACTAATCCCGCTTCGTTACTAGTCGCCAATTCGGCGTAATGGTACACCGGATCGGTCAGAAAGTATCGAATGAGATTAAGGCTATCCGATCGTAATAGTCCCCGTTGCACCCCCGCCGTTAACAGATTTTGAATCTGCTGATTGGTCGCATCCGCCGTCTTAGCTGCCAGCCCGGTCTTGAACTGCTGGTCAGCCGTTAGTAACCGAATGACCCTGGCCTCATCCGGAAAGGTCGTTGCAAAGCGGTACAGTGCGGTGATGCTGGTGGCCAATTGTGTCACTAGCGGTAGTTGTTGATCGAGCGCCGCCGTCACGGCCACACTTTGTTGATGAACCGTTGTCAGATACACTGCCGTCAATAGGTCCTGTTTATTCGCAAAGTAAATATAAAGATTAGATTGCGGCACTCCCGCCAATTTAGCCACTTTAGTGGTCGAAAAATTGGCTAGCCCGCCTTGCGCCAAAATCGTGATTGCAGCGGTAAGAATTCGTTGGTGTTTCTGTTCGTCTTTAGGTTTCATGCGCTGACTCCTCCATAAAATCTTAGTTAAATCGATTATAATCTTTGACAAAAGATAAGTCTATCTCCTATAATGAGCTCAGTTAAAAGATAGACTTATATTTTATAAAAAGGAAGCCTTACTCATGAAAATCATTTTAACCGGTTCTTTGGGCCACATCAATGCGCCCCTCGTTCAACAACTCATCGCCGCGCACCACACCGTCACCGTGATTAGTCACAATCCGCAACGCCAAGCAGCCATTACCGCATTAGGGGCCATCCCCGCTATCGGAAGCATCACCGATCAAGCCTTTCTGACCCGAACCTTCACCGGGGCCGACGCGGTTTATTTAATAATTACCAGTGCCACGGGCGGGGCCGACCTCTTCGCCGCTGGCCGCCAGCAGGCCACCATTTACGCGAATGCCGTCCGCGCTGCGGGCGTCACTCACGTGGTCAACCTTAGTAGCGTCGGGGCTAACCTCGGTCCCGAAGTGGGCTCCCTCCACATTTACAACGTAATCGAAGGCGTCTTGACTCGCCAATTGCCCGGCATGAATCTGACCTTCATTCGCCCGACCGGTATGTTTTATAATCTCTTCAGTCAGCTCACCAGCATCCGTCAACACCATGCCATCTACACCAATAGTCAGCTCGACCAACGCAACTCTTGGGTGGCGCCTGCCGATATCGCCCCGGTAGTGGCGCAAGCCCTCACGGATCCACAACCTGGCGTCACCAGTCAGTACGTTGCCAGTGATGAACGGAGTTTCACCGAAGTAGCCGCTACGTTAGGCGCCGCGCTCAATTTTCCAGACCTTCAAGCCATCCAAATTAGTGACACCACGATGCTGGCTAACCTTATTCAAGCCGGAATGCCCACCGAATTTGCGACCCAGTACGTTAAGACCACCGCTTACGAGCGCGACCACGACTTCTATGCCGACTATCAAGCGCACCATCCTGTCCTGGGTCCGACCAAACTAAGCGATTTTGCTCAGGAATTTGCCCAAGTCTACGCCCAATCATAACTAAAAAGCTCAGTCCCACCTCAATAAAGTGGTGACTGAGCTTTTCTTATCTCCGGTTACGGTAATCTCGCACGTTAGCGAAACGCCGCAATGCTTCAACTTGACCGGAAGCGCGTAAATGTTGTTCATACTGCTGGCTTAATTGAGGGTCAACCTCGTTAGTCCCCGGAACAAAATGGATTGTTTCGGTACCCGCCGCAGCGGCTGTTTGATAGTACCATTCCTTGAATTTTAGGTAACTCATCGTATCTTGAAGATCCACTATCTGTTGCCGCAGGTCCTGCTCGTGATCCCGTAACAAGTGATACCGCCGATCGATGGTCGTGTCTCCCTGAAGTCTGAGATCAATAAAGGTGGCAATATCGGCGACGGACACTCCTGCGTTTTTTAAGCAAATAATGGTCCGCATCAGATGTAAGTCGTTGTCGCTAAACTCCCGCCGACCCGCGGCGTTCCGGTGCACGAACGGTAATAATCCCGCTTTATCGTAATACCGAATCGTGTCAATCGTCACGCCTAATCGCTCCGAAACCTGACCAATACTATAGGCCATCTCGCCACTTCCTTCGTTTTCTCCGATTGTACTACAGTTGGCCCTTGGCTGCGCGAACCAACCCATCTAGCCAATTTTGATGACCGTTTAACATCGGATTAGGCGTCTGCGTAGCTAACTCTGCCGCGGGGCGCCCGACCTGAGATTCTTGGGTCAATAACCGTACCCGACCATCCGCCAACGTTTCTAATAAAAAAGCGTGGTAAACGTCAAACTGGGTAGCGGCGTCTCCGTTTTGCCAGCCGTGCCAGGCTAACCGTGCAACCCCGGCCGTGGGCGCCACTAACTCCATGACTTGGGCATCGATGGGAAAACCAAAGGTATCGAACCGGAAATGTTCCGCAAAGTGTAAGCGGCTATCATTGGAATCGTCTAACTTCACGTTCGTCGCATTGTCGTAGTAGGTTGCCCACTTAGCCGTGTCAACTAACTGTGCCCAAATAGCTTCTAAAGTGGTCCCACTGGTAATGATTTCATTAGAAACAAAATTATCGGTGGTACCTGGTAAATAATCCGTAGACCAATTAATCGTGTGCATAAGACATTCCTCCATTTTAGTGTTCATTCATGATGACTAACTTCCCTAACATCTGGTGATCACCTAGTAACCGGTGGGCTTGTCGCAGGGTTGCCGCGTTAATAGGCCCCGTCAACGTCCTGGTCCGGGTTGTCCGCACGATGCCCGCGTCTAACCACCGCTGTAAGACCGTCAATGCTTGTCCCTGGGTAGCGAGACGGTACTGGTAGTGACTCTTAGTAAACATGAGCTCCCAGTCAAAGCTGAGGGACTTCGCCTGTAACTCAACCAAATCCAAGGGAATCGTCGTTTGCGTCAGATTGACCAGGTGGCCAAATGGTCGGGCTAACGCGACAGTCTCGGTGAAATAACGGCCGGTATCGAAGAGGTTAATGGTCGCATCAACCTGTGCATACCCCGCTGCGTGAACCTGAGCTACCAAGTCTTGATGGTAGTCCAGTGGCACAGCCACCCCATGCTGTCGAAGCCAGTCAAAGTGTTGCGGACTACTCGTCGCTAGCACGGTCAGTCCCATCCGGTGGGCCACTTGTGTCAAGATTGATCCGGCGCCACCCGCCCCATTAATCACGAGGAGCGTCCCCCGTTGATTGGCCTGGTTCAAAACATACCCCAGTTTATCCGTTAAAATTTCCACGGCCGTTAACCATGTTAGGGGAAGCGCCGCGGTATCTGCCAGGCTCACCCGCGTGGGAGCTAAGGCCACTAACCGCGCATCAACAACTTGAGTTTGGGCGTAAGTTCCCGCGCGTTGCGTACTTCCGGCATACATAACTCTTGCCCCTAATTGAAGCTCTGTGACCGCTGCCCCCCGCTCGATAATCCGTCCCACGGCATCATACCCCAGAATTCGGGAATCTCCAGGACCAATGCGCGTAATCCGTTTTAAATCAATCGGATTTACTGAAATGGCCTCAATCGCCACTCGAATATCGTGAGGACCGACTGGTAAGTCCGGAACTGTCT
This sequence comes from Levilactobacillus zymae DSM 19395, assembly GCF_001434115.1. GTDB lineage: Bacteria > Bacillota > Bacilli > Lactobacillales > Lactobacillaceae > Levilactobacillus > Levilactobacillus zymae. The sequence goes on along the minus strand of NZ_AZDW01000024.1, from coordinate 26,183 downwards.
GATCCACCAGTTTTCCTGCTGTGTTCACAACCACCGCCTGCATGGCACTCATCTCCTTTGACTAGACCCATGTTACGACCTGGAGTCGACTCCAGCACAAGTCTAATGATCAAAAAAGTTTAAAAGTTTTAAATTCCATTCAAGCATTCCCCACTAGGCCAAATCAGCATTCCTAATTTTAGAACACCCATAGCGATTTTCTCGCCCTAGGGCTTATACTAAAATCAGCATATTGCATAGAAGGAGTTTTCAAATCCATGAAATTTATGACTAGCGACCACGTGCGCCTCGACTACAGCGATACCGCCACGACCGGGCAACCCGTGGTCTTACTCACCGGCATCGGTGGCGCCAAGGAAATCTGGGCCGACCAAATCACCTGGCTGAGCACCCACGGCTACCGGGTCTTGGCCCTCGACGCCCGCAACCAGGGCGCCTCGCAACACACCGTTAAGGGCCGGCGGATGACCCGCCACGCCCTCGACCTGCACGAGTTTATCACCGAGCTGGGCTTAGACCGCCCCCTATTGATGGGTAATTCGATGGGGGCCGCCACCCTGTGGGCCTACGTGTCCCTGTTTGGCGACGGCGATTTAGCCGGCCTCGTGGACGTCGACCAGAGTCCCAAGATGATCAACGACGACACCTGGTCCTTCGGCTTTACCGACCTGACCTGGGACACCTTCCCCACCCTGTTGAAATTCCCGTTGGGCTCAGCGACCTTCACCCACATCGCCGACGCAACTTACGCGGACGTCAAAAAGGCTGAGGCCGGTCACCCTTACGATGCCGAACTCAACCTACCGTTCCTATTAGACCACGCGTTTCAGGATTGGCGCGATATCGTCGCGCTCCTCCACGTGCCCTTTTTGATCATTGCTGGTGAAAAGTCTCCCTATTTTAATCCGCAATTTGCGGCGGTCACGGCCAACCTCGCCGCCAACGGCCACAGTGTGGTCATCCCCAACAGCGGCCACATCGTGATGGCCGAACAACCCGCGGCCTTTAATCGGGCCTTGGGCGAATTTTTCCAAACGCTCTAAACGTCGGCCGCCAAGATCCGTTGGGCAATCGCCTCGTTTAACACGATGTCCGTGACCAGCTTGCCCCGTAAGGCACCCAGGGCTGCATCGGTCTTGAACTTGTTACGGATCACGCCCAACCGGCGCGGCGTCCGCAACAGCTGGTCGAGCGGTAACCCGACCGTTTTGTCGGCGCCCTGGTTCAAGAAGTTGCCGTCAATATCGTAGGGCCGACCGTACAGGATGCCGGCGATGCGGTCGGCGGGCACGTTCGGAAAGATGGTGCCGTAGTGTTCCTGCCAAACCGGAATCGACTCGATGGAAGCCAACGTGCCGAAGCCGCAGAACAATGCGTCCATCTGTGCGGCCTGGGTAAACGCTGGTTTCAACGCCGGTTCCTGCGGTAACGCCGCGCGAATCTGGTCGTTGATCACGTATAACGGGCTGGCCAACGTGACGTAGTGACTGCCGTAACGGGCCGCGGCCTTCTCCACCATTTGCCGGGTGCCGGCCACCGAACTGTACTTCATATTGTCGCCGACGAACTGGGTAAACGTCAGGTCGTTACGAATCTTACCGTTTAATTGGTCGATAATGCTAAAGACCGTGCTGCCCCAGGCCACGCCGACCACGTGCGCGTGTTCGATCAGCGTCTGGACCTGCATCGCGGCGTACTGCACGATATTGTCCGCATCTTCCGCCGGGTTCTCGGCGTTGAACAAAATTGCCACGTTAGGAATGTCGAAACGGCGCTTGAATTCGGCCTCAAGGGCCACGTTCCGGGCGATTGGGTCGTTGACGGAAATGGTGACCACCCCACTCTTCAAGGCCTCATCCAGGTGCTTGGTGATTAAATAACGACTTAAATGGTACTTAGTGGATAGATCGGCAATCGAGAGCTGGGACAAATAGTAGTCCTGGGCAATCAAAGCCAACAACTTCTGGTGCGAAATATCGTCCATGTGGCGTTTCCTCCTATACGAATTTTAGCTTGTACGTTGATTTTACCACAGAATACGTTTTGATAAATGCAAAAATAATTGGTATTTTTTGAATTTTGTAAAAAATCAGCGTATGCTAGAGAAGACTTAAAATTCGGAAAGAAGGACGTCAGAATATGGCTGATTTAAACGAAATCATCAAATTACACGAACGCGCAACGGGGGTCTTGGACATCAGCTCCGAACTGCCCGTTAAAAACGCCGCCGACCTCGGCAAGGCCTACACGCCTGGCGTCGCGGGCATCTCGAAGCTCATCGCCGCGCAACCCGAGATGAAGCGCAAGTTAACCCTCAGTGGGAAGCTGGTGGCCGTGGTCACCGACGGCTCCGCGGTCCTGGGTCTCGGTAATATCGGCCCGGCCGGGGGTCTTCCCGTGGTTGAAGGCAAGTCGTTACTTTACAAGGACTTAGCGGGCGTCAACGCCCTGCCCATCGCCGTCGACCAGGTGCCCGTCGACGAATTCGTCGCGACCATTAAAAACACGGCCAAGAGTTTTGCCGGAATTCACCTAGAAGACATCGCGGCGCCACGGTGTTTTGAAATCGAAGATAAATTGAAACAGGCCCTCGACATCCCCGTCTACCACGACGATCAGGAAGGCACCGCCATCGTAGTTTTAGCCGGTCTGATCAACGCCGCCAAGGTGGCTGGTAAGGCCTTAGCCGACCTCAAAGTCGTGGTCAACGGTGTCGGGGCTTCCGGCATCGCCACGGCCAAACTCCTTTACGCCGCGGGGATCCATCACCTGACCTTGGTTGATAAGCTCGGTCTGGTTACGCCCAACGATACCGACTACAACGCCTACCAACGCGGTTTAGCCCAACAAGTCGGTGAGACCAGAGCGGCCAAAACGCCACTGGCCGACGTGATGGCCGACCAAGACGCCTTTATCGGCTTGTCCGACGCCCACGTCTTGACCGGCGCCGACGTCGACCACATGGCCGCCGACCCGATCATCTTTGCGTTGGCTAACCCGGTTCCCGAAATCGACCCACAGGAGGCCCACGACCACCACGTCGGCGTCATGGCTACCGGTTCGAGTCAGTATCCTAACCAGGTCAACAACATTCTGGTCTTCCCCGGCTTGTTCTCCGGCCTGTTAGCGTCCGGCTTGACCGCCGTGAACGCCGACCTGGAAGCCAGCGTGGCGCACGCCTTAGCGGGCATGATCGCCCAACCGACCGCCGACAAGATTATCCCTAGCGTCTTCGATGACGGTGTCGTATCTACGGTCACCGCCGCGGTCGAGGCGTTTGCGCAAAAAGACTAATTTAGAGTATTCAGCGCCTCCGGGCCAGTCAGAAATGGGCTGGAACGGAGTGGACACGGCTTCAAGCCCATAGTTCAGGTCTTGAAGACCGGCCTTTGTCTAGGCTGGCAAGAGACGCCAGCCAACACAAATTTCACTCCTGAGCCCATTTCTGACTGGCCCTCCAGCTTACATGAGTCATAACAATAACTAAACTGGATTCTTTTCGGTAAAAGGTAATGGATGTCGGTGATTGAATTTTAAGACAGACTCTAAACTAGTATTTCTATTCTTTTAGAGTATTCCCGCTAACTAAAATTAACAAAACACTAGTTAGCGCTGACTATCATTATGTATAGAAGTCTTCCCATTCGCTAACGTTACATTAAAATACTATTTTATAATCTATGTTCAACGTACAACCTGGAGGCGAGCAGGGGCTCAGCCAGCGAAATTATTCTTGGCCGGGGAATTTTCCCGACCTAGAATAAGGCCAATCTTCAAAACTCGCGATTTTTGCGAGGTTCGAAGTTGTGCCCGCAGGCGGTCCAAATGTTCGCCCCTGAGCGCCGGAAGGTGACCAGTTTCATCTTCACTATTCACTCATTCATCTAAGAAAGGGGCTTGCCCGATGCAACCCGAGATCATTGACCTGTATTTAAGCGACGCCGCCACCCGTAAAGAGTGGCAGGGTCTGCTCACCGACCTGGGCATCACCAACTTCGCCGCCAGCGAAACGGCCCACCTGGACCACACTATCGGCATCTACGAGGGTGACAAGCTGGTGGCCACCGGTTCCACGGCCGGCAACGTCATCAAGTACGTGGGGGCCTGCCACAAGAACAGCGAGGCTGGGGCCTACTTCAACGCCATCATTTCCGCGCTCCTAAACGACCTCGCGCAACGCCAAATCTTCCACGTCTTCGTCTTTACTAAGCCGAAATACGTGGCCAGCTTCGAGTACGTCGGCTTCCACGCTTTGGCCCAGACCGACAGCGGTGCCATCCTGGAAACCGGCGATACCGGTGTCCAAGACTACGTGGCCGCCCTTCCCAAGATTGAACACCAGGATCAAGCCAAGGTCGCCGGCATCGTGATGAACGCCAACCCGTTCACCCTGGGCCACCGCTACCTGATTGAGACCGCCGCTAAAGAAAACGACCTGGTCTACGTCTTCGTGGTCAATACCGACGCGTCCCTGTTTACCACGGCCGAACGCCAGCAACTGGTCACGGCCGGCACCGCCGATTTACCTAACGTGCGCGTGGTCAACGGGAGCGACTACATGGTCAGTTACGCGACCTTCCCGGCCTATTTCTTACCCACGCCGGAAGCCGCGATTCGGTTCCAGACGCAGCTGGACGCCCAACTGTTCAAAACGCAGATTGCCCAACCGTTGAACCTAACCACCCGCTACCTGGGCAGCGAACCGTTCTCCAAAACCACGGGCATCTATAACCACGTCTTACAGGAAATCTTGCCACCGGCAGTTGCCGTGAAGATCGTTGACCGTAAAGCCGTTAACGATCAGCCCATCACGGCCACGGCGGTCCGGCAAGCCATCGCCGATAATGTCGTTGATACTGTGGCGGCTAGCTTACCGGCCACCACGTTACAGTTCATTCAAGCTCACCTGACCATGCTGCAGGCCCGCATCCAAGCCGGTCAACGCATCGCCGGGAACTAAGAAAGGAAGTTTTGGTGATGCCTAACGCCACCTTTGCCACCGGGGACCCGCAAGACATCCCCGCCGTTCTCGCCAACAAGGACCACCGCGCGGCCCTGCAACACCACCTGGTCACCACTTATCCAGACCAGGCCGTCTTGGCGCTGAAGCTCAACATCCCCGGCCCCATCAAAAACAACGCCCGGTTGACGGCCACGTTTAACGCCGGACTGACGGCCTTTGATCAGGTCTTACATGACCATGCGCTAGCCTACCAGTTGGTCGAGCAATGGGATCACCCGACCGGCCCGGAAGCCTTTTTACGCAGTCCCGCCGCGGCCACCACGTTAAAGGCCGTCGCCGTTAACTTCGAGGATCACCACCCGCTAGGTCGGCTCTTCGACATCGATGTGCTGACCAGCCAACAGCCCGGCCCCCTGAGTCGCCAAGACAGCGGCTTACCGGTACGCCGCTGCTTTATCTGCGATCAGCCGGCCAAAGTCTGCGCCCGGTCGCGGGCCCACAGCGTCGCCGAGTTACAGGCGGCCATCGACCACACCATCACTACCTACTTTGACGAACAGGAGACCGACTAATGCCCACTCGTGACCCCGCCGTTTTAAACGCGACCCGCGCTCTACTCTACGAGGTGTCCGTCACCCCCAAGCCGGGGCTGGTGGACCCGGCCGACGTGGGCCCGCACCCCGACATGGACGTCTTCACCTTCATCGACAGTGCCACGGCCTTAGAAGACTACTGGACGACCTGCTTTGCGTTAGGCCAAGCCTTCACCGGCGCAGCGTTACCGGACCTCTTTCGCCAGCTGCGCCCGGCCGGAGTCGCCGCCGAAACCGCCATGTTTCACGCGACCCACGGCGTTAACACCCACAAGGGCGCGGTCTTTTCCCTGGGCGTCATCGTAGCGGCCGCGGGGTATCAGACCCAAGCGGCACCCTACGCGACCGACCAAACCCTGGCGGTGGTGCGCGCCATGCTTGACGGCCTGACCGCTAACGACTTTGCGGGGCTGGACCAGAAGCCAGCCGACCAACTCACCGCCGGGGAACGCCAGTACCTGAAGTACGGAACTACCGGCATCCGCGGTCAAGCCGAAGCCGGCTTCCCGGTGGTCGCCACCGTGAGCCTGCCCTACCTGCGTCAGAGTCGAGGGACCCGGACGCAGCGCCTGTTAAACACCCTGATGACCATCGTGGCCCACACCGCCGATAGCAATCTGATTAAGCGTGCGGGGACCGCCACCATCGTTCCCTGGGCCCAGGAAACGGCCCAAGCGATTCTGGACGCGGGCGGGTGCCAAACGCCGGCCGGTCAAGCCCAACTTACCCAGATGAACCGCAGCTTTAAGGCTAAAAATCTCAGTCTGGGTGGGTCGGCCGACCTGCTGATTTTAACGATCTACTTCGGATTAATGGAACAAATCCTTTAATCAAAAAATGGCCTCACCAACGGTTTTAAACCGGTTGGTGGGGTCATTTTTAAATTGAATTCTAATAGCCCGCTTCATGGTACTGCCGCCCAATTTGGCGTTCCAGCGCTAAGAGCTTTAACGGGTTCAACCGCCGCAGCTGTGCGGAATCGTACCGTAAGACCAGCTGATTGGTACCAACCTCTTCGGCCGCTTGCACCCCGTTCAGGCCCAATAAGGTGGCCTGGACGGCTTGCCGCAGGGCTGGTTGGTGCGGCCACACCGCCGAGGTCAGCACGATCTGACCGTGGTCGGGGTGTTGCAACTCAATTTGATATTTCTGCAGATACCGGGCGAACAACTCTTCTGGAGCCATACCGGCCACCTCCTGGGATAAGTTGTCCTTAGTGTGCCAGAGGTGCCCATAAAACGCAACAACTAAACTAGTGCCGCCACCGCAACCAAGCCCGCTTCGCCCAGTGCCCCGCTAGCAATATCGGCCCCAATAGCAACAAGATGAACGTGACCCACAGGTGCTCGCAGAACACGTAGAGGGGATTCAAGATGTCGTCGGTGGTCTGTGTGTTACCGGACATGTACAGCCACGGATTAGCCTGTAACCCGCTGGGCGTCCACTTCCGGGCCGTATGGTGTTGGGCAAGGTCCCGCTCGTGGAAGGCCAAGGCCCGGTTCTTATACGATTCCATTCGTTCGTCGTCCTTGCTGTACAGGTTCGCGTACCACTGCCGCAGCCACGGGTAACCCACCAACCAGCTCACGAATACCCAGATAGTGAACGGCCCCAACGGCAGCTGCCACCCCTGCGCCGTGTGCCGAAGATTCCAGGTCAACAGCAGTGCCATGATGACCACGCTTTTCGCTAAATTCCATATGTATTGTCGCAGCCGCATTCGATCACGCCCTTTGAAATTATCCTGATTATAGGCTACCCTCCCGAAAATACAAGTGACAACCCGCGCGTCACCCCAGCATTTTCTATCAAAAAGACCGTTTACCAGCCAACGCCAGTAAACGGTCTTTGAACGATTTCAATTAAGCTTCATGATGGTGGCGCAAACCGAACAACACGCTGATGAACTCCCGTTGAATCTCGTTAGGTAGGAAGTTTTTGCGCACGACCAGCGACATGTTGAAGCGGTCAGCGACCGGATCACTCAGGCGCAGAGCCACGACTTTATCGCTGGCGTGAATGGTGTCGCCTACAATCAGGCTGACACCGAACCCGGAGGCCACTAGCGCCTTGATCAGCGAGATGTTCGGGGTGTTATACACGATGCGCGGGTCAAACCCCGCAAACTGACTGTAGTCGCGCAACGCCTGGGGATGGACGAACTTCCCCGTCAACGAGATAAAGTTCTCGTTAGCCAGTTCGGCAAACGCAATTCGCTTGCGGGTCGCCAGTCGGTGTTCCGGACTGACGATCGCCCGAAATTCGTGGGCCCCCAATAGCGTGGCGTCCAGCCCCCGTTCGTTGAGCGGGCGGACCGACCCCAGCAGGGCCACGTCGATTTTACCGGCGAGCAATTCCTGAAGCAGGTACCCGGACCCCATTTCCAAGGTCTCCACGTACTTCAACAAACCGCGGGAAAATAGTTCCCCGGCCACCAACGGAAACCACAGGGTCCCGATGATGGGTGGCATGCCGAAACGAATCGTGGATTGGTCCGCGCGTTGGACTTCGCTGTGGGCGAGATCCAAATCCTTTAACACCATCTGCGCACGCTGATAGAGCATCAACCCCGGTCGGGTGATGGTCAACGTGTTATGCGCGCGGTCGCGTTGGACCAACGTGGCGTTAAATTCCGTCTCCAGTCGCTTGACCGCCACCGTAATGGTGGGTTGGCTGACCGAGAAACGCGCGGCAACGGCGGTGTAGTTCTTCAACTCCACCAACGCTGAGAAATAGGCTAAGTCCCGTGTATTCACTATGCTGCCCCCATCTGCCAAACAAAGAGGTTAGTCCTTAACTTCCTTAATTTCGTCGATGATACTGCCGTCACGGTATTCCACCATGGCAACGGTCCGGTCGGTGAATTCAAGGGGCTTCGGCGTGCCCACTTTCTTTTCGGCAAGTTTTTGTAAGTCTTCAATCGTGAAGACGGGGACACCCGGAATGTTGCTCAGGCTAGCGATTAAGTCCTTACGCTTAGGGTTGATGGCAATCCCAACTTCGGTCACGACCACGTCGATCGAGTCACCAGGGGTCACGACGGTCGTCACGTCGGGTACGATGGTGGCAATCCGGCCCCGAACTAACGGTGCGGAGATGATGGTCAGTTTGCTGGTCGCGGCGTCTTGGTGACCACCCACGGCCCCCCGAATCACGCCGTCCGAACCGGTCATGACGTTGACGTTGAACTTGGTGTCGATTTCCAAGGCACTCAGGATGGCCACGTCGAGTTGGTCGACCATGGCGCCCTTGTTGTCGGGATCGGCATACCAGGAAGCGTCGATTTCTTGTTGGTTCGGGTTCGATTGCATCGAATCAGCGGCACCCTTATCGAAGTCTTGCACGTCCATCACGCGACGAACTAAGCCTTCCTTTAAGAGGTCGGTGGTTGGCTTGGTAATGCCACCCAAAGCGAAGGAAGCGGTAATCTTGTTGGCAATCATGGCTTCACGCAGGTAACGCGTCACGGCCAAAGCAGCACCACCGGAACCGGTCTGGAATGAGAAGCCGTCCTTGAAGTATGGTGAATGCGTAATCACGTCGTTTACCATGCCGGCGATCTTCAATTCCTTCGGGTCCTTGGTGAACCGAGTTGCCCCTGATCCAATTTTATCAGGATCACCGACTTCGTCAACTTGAACCACGTAGTCCACTTGGGTCTGCTTGATGGAAGCTGGCGTGTTCGGGTAGTCGACCAGGTTGTCAGTCAACAGCACCACGTTGTCAGCGTATTGGGCGTCCATTAAGGCGTAACCCAGTGAACCGAAGACGGCTTTACCGGCCATCCCGTTGGCGTTCCCCAACTTGTCAGCGTTAGGAACCCCTAAGAAGGCCACGTCGATCTTGATGTCGCCGTGTTCGATGGCCCGTGCCCGGTTTCCGTGAGACCGGAAGATGACGGGGTTCTTTAAGCCACCGTGAGACACGAAGTCCCCTAAGGAACCGCGCATCCCAGAACTGGTGATGTTGGTGATGGTCCCCGCCTTGATGGCTTCGATCACCATGTCGTTCATCACACCGGTCAGTGACGATGGTGCTAAGGTCAGGTTCTTGATGCCGGCGTCGATGATGACCCGCATCACTTTGTTAAAGACGTAGTCCCCGTTCCGGAAGTGGTGGTGAAACGAAATGGTCATGCCGTCTTTGACCGTGGCCTTGACCACGTCTTCGATGGAATCAACCACCTTGTCGTTCCCCGTGGAAACGTGAACCTTAGGCGCAACCCGTTGGATTTCAGGGTTGCCAATTTCAGTTGAGGTGTATGGCTTGTAGTCGAGTTTGGCCATCAAGTCGTCGGACAGGGTCCGGTTTACATTATTCTTCAATATCATTACCCTCCTCATCAACTAAGTGCGATGCTTTGGCTAAACGCATTACACGTTGGGCCCGCAGAACAACTGGGCGGTCAACCATTTGACCGTTCATGGAGATAACCCCAGAGCCCTTTAATTTAGCTTCAGCGATGGCGTTGATCACGTTACGCGCGTTGGCAATTTCCTTAGCCGTTGGTTCGTAGACGCTGTTGACCATCTTGATTTGCCGTGGGTTGACCAGCGACTTCCCGTCGAACCCAAGTTGGTGAATGTAGCGGGTTTCGCGGTAGAAGCCTTCCGTGTCGTCCATGTTGGTGAAGACCGTATCGAAGGCGGCAATCCCGGCAGCCCGAGCGGCGTGGAGCACCATGTTGCGGGCAAATTCGAGTTCGGCCCCGTCTGGGTACCGGTGGGTCTTCATGTCGGTGGTGTAGTCTTCGGCGGATAAGGCGACCCCGATCATCCGGTCGGAAGCGGCGGCGATTTCTGGGACGTTCAAAACGCCCTTAGCGCTTTCGATGGCAGCCATCACGTGCGTTGAACCAGCTTCGCGGCCGAATTCCTTTTCAGCGGCGGCCACATCCTTGACCAGGTCCTTGATCATTTGGGCGGATTCAACCTTCGGCAGGCGAATCACGTCGATGCCAGCCTTGACCATGGCCCGTACGTCGTTGTGGTAGAACGGCGTGTCGATTCCGTTGACCCGCACGACCAATTCGGCCCCTTCGTAGTCTTGGGTTTGTAAGGCTTCGTAGACTAATACTCGAGCGGCGTCCTTTTCAGCCAAGGAAACGGCGTCTTCGAGGTCAAACATAATGGAGTCGGCACCATAGATCCCGGCATCCTTAACCATTGCGGGGTTGTTCCCCGGCACGAACATCATGGTCCGGCGTAAACGTTCTGAATTTTCTGCCATCGTTAGAATACCTCCCATGCAGGTTGATCGGTGGTTCCTAAAGCCCGTTGTGCGGCGGCAATGGTCCGCGCTTTGATCACACAGTCCAAGGCCCCTTTGTCCACGGCTTTGACGTTAGCGGCGGTGATATCCAAGGCTTGTAAGGTCTTGGTAATCAAGTCCCGAATCTGATCGCCAAATTGCTTTTCAACGGCGGAGTCCAAGGTAACCTTGATACCGTCCGTTCCTTTACTCAACATAATTTGGATATCGGAAGATTCCAAGGTACCCGCTAATGCTGTTTGCTTAATCTCCATTAAGTCCATCCCTTTCACGAGTGTCAGTTAATCGTGTAAATAATCACGAATTTATCTACCCAAAACTCATTTGTTTCCTGCTCTAATTATAGCTCATTTTTTAAATAATTCAAATATATCTCGTATTTTTACATTTTTTAAATTATTTTTGTGAAGTTCGCAACAGATAATTCAAAATTATCATCGGTAACGGGGAGACGGTTCCTTCCAGGCTCTCTGGTAACTCAACTCATCCCCCGCACTTCACTCTGCCGAGCAAGCCAAACATTCAACAACAAAAAGGGCTTGGCAAGCACACCGCTTACCAAGCCCTTCGTTTAGACTCAATTAAAGTTTACCAGAAGCCCAGAACCTTAGTCCATAAGGCCCCAATTCCGAACCAAACCACAATGTAGAAAACACCTAAGATGGCGTTCATCCGCCACCAGTCGGCTTGCTTCACGTAGCCGGTCCCGAACAGTAACGTTGCTGGACCACTCGCGTAGTGCGACGTAGAACTGTAGAGCGCCCCACACATTGCTAACAGCGTTGCCGCTAACATTGGTGGTACCCCAGCAGCAATGGCAACCCCTAACAGGGCCGCGTACATGGCACTGACGTGGGCCGTCCCACTGGCGAACAGGTAGTGAGAGTAGAAGTAGAAGACCAACAGAATGGCTAAGACAATGCCCCAGTTCATCCCGTTCAAACTACCACCCAAGGCCTTCGACAACCAAGGAATAAACCCTAATTCGGTCAATTCGTTGGCCATGAAGATCAGGATGGAGAACCAGATCAAGGTACTCCAAGCACCCGTTTCGTGGAGAATGTCGCTAACGGATAAGACCCCACAAACGACCAATACGGCAACGGCTAAGAAGGCCACCGTAGCGGCATCGATGCCGATGAAGCTTGATAAGATCCAGAGTAACAACGCCCCAACGAACACACCGGTCATAATCTTTTCGGCAATGCTCATTGGTCCCATGTCAGACAATTCACCCTCAGCCCAACTCTTGGCGTTTGGTGAATCCTTGATTTCAGGTGGGTACATCTTGTAAATCAAGAATGGTACGACTAACAAGCTAATGATCCCAGGAACTAAGCCGGCTAAGAACCAACTCATCCAGGTGATATTGACGTGCGCGGCCTTCGCCAAGGAAACGGCTAACAGGTTTGGCGCCATGGCCGTCATGAACATCCCAGAAGTGATGATGTTCCCGTGGAATTCAACGAAGGTCAGGAAAGACCCCATCTTGCGTTCCGTCCCGTCTTTCGGGTCGGAACCAAAAGTCTTGGCTAAGGATTCCAGAATCGGGTAAACGATCCCCCCGGCACGGGCGGTGTTACTTGGCGTTGCGGGTGACAGAATCAAATCGACCCCGACCAACGAGTAGGCTAAACCTAACGTCCGTTTCCCGAACAACCTAACGAAGAGTAACGCGATTCGCCGACCTAAACCGGTTTTCACGAAGCCCCGTGACAGGCAGTAGGCCATCACGATCAGCCAAACGGTCTTGTTCCCAAAACCAGTGACGGCCGTTTCCATTGGTACAATGTTCAACAATACGGTCAGGACGAAGCCGACCAATGCGACCCCGGCAATCGGTAACGGTTGGGTGATACATCCAATGATGGTCGCCACGAAGATGGCAAACATGTGCCAAGCCGCCATCGACACGCTGTCTGGTTTAACGGGTGACGCAAACCAGATAATCAGCCCTACCAATAATGGCAGGATAAATTTCTTATACTTAACTTTTTCCAATGTCATGATAGTGCCCCACTATTCTATGTGTTGAAACTTCTCTCTTACCTCACTAGGACCAGTACTGACTGGGTCTAGTCTTTCAAATATGTGTAAACTTGTTCCCCGGCTTGACGACCGAAGACCACCGTTTCGGCGATGGAATTCCCACCAATCCGGTTGTTACCGTGTAACCCACCGGCAACCTCACCGGCAGCGAACAATCCGCTTAACGTGGTGCCATCTTCCTTGAGCACTTGGGTTTGGGCGTTGATCTTGATGCCCCCCATGGTGTAGTGGATGGCTGGTGCAATGTGGATGGCGAAGAATGGTCCCGCGGAAATGTCGCGATCCATCCCCATGTTCCGGCCGAAGTCCGTGTCGTTCTGCCCGGCTACCGCTTGGTTCCAGGTCGTCACGGTACTGGACAACGTGTCGGCATCCATGTTCAACGTTTGCGCCAAGTCGGCGATGCTGTCGCCGTGCTTGACCAACCCGATGTGGTCGTAGAATTCAACGGCCTTGACCCGGGAACGAATCCCCGTATCAAAAATCAGGTAAGCACTCTTTTCCGGGAGTTGGTTGATGGCGTTCGTGACGTTCTTCCGGGTATCCAGTTCGTTGACGAACCGCTTCCCGTCGGCGCCCACTAAGATGGCCCCTTCACCCCGGACCGCTTCACCAATCAGGAAAGCGTGGTCGGTGTCTTGTTGCACCGTTGGGTGAACTTGAATCTGATCCATGTCGACCAGTGCGGCCCCAGCGGCCGTCGCCAGTTCGATCCCGTCGCCGGTCGCGCCGGGTTGGTTAGTGGTGTTGTAGCCGACCAGGTCTTCACGGTACTTACCGATCAACTTCTGGTTGGCCCCGAAACCACCGGTTGCCAAGACCACGGCATCGGCAGCGATTTGCACGCCGTCAGCCTGTTCGTCCTTGACCGTAACCCCGGTGACCTTGTCGTCGGTGACGTTAAGCTTAGTCACCGTGACGTTAGTAAAGACAGGAACCTTTTCGGCCTGAATCTGCTTTAACAGTTCGGTGACCAGGAACCCACCAATCGGTGCCATGGAACTTGGCCGGTGGGTCCGCTTCTTCTGCATCCCCCCGGTGACCGTCAAGTCATCCAAGACGATTCCGTGATCGGCCAACCAGTCGATGGCTAAGGCACTGTGACTGGTGAAGTAACGTAACATTTCAGGGTTGTTGAGTTGGCCCCCACCCTTGAAGGTGTCGGCGTAGAACTCTTCGTAGCTGTCGACCACGTGGTTGTGTAACTGCACGTTGGTTTCGGCGGCGTTCATCCCGGATGACGCCCGGTTGGTGTTCCCACCTAACTTGGGCATCTTTTCTAAGACCACGGGCTTCAAGCCTAATTCATGGGCTTGCATCGCGGCCACCAGCCCGGTACCCCCGGAACCGATGACGACTAAATCATAGCGGTCTTGTAATTCAGCTAAATCAGTTGGTACAAATTGGAATTTTTCTGCCATGAGAAGGTTTCCTTTCGTAATGAGGTTAGGCGCTAACGGAGACGGGGTTGAGGGCGGCGAATTGCACGAAGTTCGCTAGGCATTGGCCTAAGAAACTCACGCTGCGGTCGTCGACCAGTTGTCCCTGTTGGTCAAACTTGTCTTTGACCGTCGGCAACATGAATTCGTTACCGGGTAACACGCAGGCTTGAACGCCCGGTGCATCGAGGACTTGGCGTAAATTGGTTTGAGCCCGCACCGTTCCTTGGACCCCATAAGAAGTCCCCACGACCATTACTGGTTTGTTCTGGAAGGGGTGCGTGGCGCTCGATAGCCATTCCAAGACACTCTTTAACGCGGCGGGAATCGCGTGATCGTACTCGGGGGAGGCAATGATGACCCCGTCGGCCGCGTCGATGGCGGCACTCAAGGCCGTCACGCTAACGGGCGGGTTCTTCATTTGATTTTCGTTAAACAATGGAATATCCGCGATTTCGCGAACTTCGATCTCGGCCTGATCCGTGTAGGTCCGGCTCATGAACTGCAACAAAATGCGGTTGTAAGAAAAATCGGCGTTCGTGCCTACTAGGGCGATAAAGTGTGGCTTAGTCATACGTAAAATCCTCTCAATTCTCTCTAATAAGTTTCTCGGACAGATTGGCCCCCGCAAAGCCTACTGCGCTTCACGACGACCAGTCTGGTTAAACTACTATTTTTTAAAATTACCGATCGATGTTGGTCATCTTTAATGGATCGACCCACTTGTCGAAGTCTTCGGCGGAAACCTTACCGGACTTAACGGCGGCTTCTTTCAAGGTCGAACCAGCCTTGTCAGCGGCTTGGGCGATCTTGGCACTGTCGTGGTACCCAATGTGTGGAGAAAGGGCCGTGACCGTCATCAGGGAGTTGTCGACGAGTTCTTCCATCCGCTTGGCGTTGACCGTCATGCCGTGGATCATCTTGTCGGCGAAGCCCATCATGGTCCCGCGTAAGAGTTCAGCGGATTCCAGGAAGGCGTCGATCAGGACGGGCTTGTAAACGTTCATTTCGAAGTTCCCTTGAGAAGACGCCACCGTAACGGTCACATCGTTCCCCATGACCCGTGCAGCCGCCATGGTGATGGCTTCGGCTTGGGTTGGGTTGACCTTACCGGGCATGATGGAAGAGCCGGGTTCGTTAGCCGGGATGTTCAATTCGTCGTAAGCGGCCCGTGGACCGGAAGCTAAGAACCGTACATCGTTGGCAATCTTCATCAGGTCGGCAGCTAAGGTCTTCATGGCTCCGTGGACCACGTCTAAGCCGGAGTGGTGTGCTAAGCCGTAGAACTTGTTGGACTTCGCGGTAAAGGCTGGGCCGTAAACCTTAGTCATCTTCTTGGCGATTTCTTCGGCAAAACCAGGAGCGGCGTTCAAACCAGTCCCGACGGCGGTCCCACCCATGGCTAATTCCAATAAAGTTGGGTCTAAGGACTTCAAGTAGTCCAAGTCGTGTTGGATGGCACTGGCCCAACCACTGACTTCTTGGCCAAAGGTTAATGGCGTAGCGTCTTGTAAGTGGGTCCGGCCAATCTTAACCACGCGCCAGTATTCCTTTTGCTTAGCGGTTAATTCGTCGATTAAGTGTTGAGCGGCCTTTTCCAATTCTTGGACGGCCACACTGGCCGTGATGTTCATGGCCGTTGGGAAGATATCGTTGGAACTTTGACCATGGTTGACATCGTCATTAGGCAGCACTTCGATGTCGGGATTGATTTGCATTGCCTTGTGGGCGACGACTTCGTTGGTGTTCATGTTGGTTTGAGTCCCCGAACCCGTTTGGTAAACGCGTAATGGGAAGTCCTTGCGTAAGTCTTCGTCGCTTAAGGCCAATAATTCGTCGATGGCTTGTTGAATCAAGGCACCCTTTTCTGGGGAAATTTCGCCCAGGTCTTGGTTAGATTCAGCGGCGGCCTTCTTGATTTGAAGTAAAGCGCGAATCATTGCGATCGGCATAAATTGACCAGTCGGGAAGTTGTTCCGACTCCGTTCAGTTTGTGGGCCCCAAAGAGCCGTGCTAGGAATCTTAACGTCACCTAAGGTATCTGCTTCAATGCGATAATCTGCCATGGTAAGTTCCTCCAAATTTTTGTGATATTAGTAACTATTAATTTTAAAACTTGAGGGGACTCTTCGCGGTAAACTTGAAAAATCCCCTTTGACTTTACGAACAAGCTTAGAATAACCGGGAATTAGAGCTATAGTCAAACCCTCGCGGGGGTATAAAAAAACATAATAAGGTGTTGAATACCTCTTCACAACCCTACTCGTGTACGGATTCACAATTTCACAAGCGTTTTTTAAAATTACGAGGGACCTTTGCAAAATAAAAATAATTATTTGTAAGCGTTTACAATAATCATCAACAATTCCGTCTAACTTAGGGACCTGCGTCCAGGAGTGGTCCCCTACTGGCGCTTCGTCGACTGGCCCCCATCAGTGGGTGGATCGCTAAACTTTTTTAATACGGTCTTTCTCCGGCACCAAAAAGGACCTAGGTGGTATTGGCCTAGGTCCCTGGTATGACTGTCTACTTTTTAAAGCTTGGTTACATGGCGCGGACCGCGATCACCGGCGCGCTCCCCCGTTGCCAGGGGACCACGCGGGCCGCCTGGCGGGCTAAGATGGCGACTTCCACGGTCCGCTCTGTAGCGGAGAGGGCGGCCGTTTGGATCGTAAGCCCGTCAGTCGTGATGGTCAGCGTACCGGGCCACATCCCCGCCGTCGTCTTGAGCTGGCAGCGATAACTGCCCTGCGGTGGCCGTTGTTGCAGGCGACTCGCGGGATTGAAGGCGAAGGTCCCCCTAGCTTGGGGAATCACCTGCCCCGCTAAGGCGTACGGGTGGCCCAGTAAGGCGTTGGCCCGGGCGACGTTACCCACCTTGACCAGGTGACGAATGGCGGTAGACCCGATTTTCTCTTGGGCAGCGTCGTGTTCGGCGACCACCGTGACCGTGAAGCGGCCCCGGCTGTACTGTGCCATCTGAGAAATCTGGGTGTGCCCGCCCCGGCCAAAGGTGTAATCGAAGCCCCCGACAACGCCGCACACGTTGAGACCAATCAGGTAGGTCTCCACAAATTGTTGTGGCGAAATGGCCGCAAACTGCCGGTCGAAATCGACGACGTAGACGATGTCGGCGTGGTTTTGCCCCAACAGGTCCACTTTTTGACTAATGGTGTTCAGGTACCGAAAATCCGTGGTTAAGGTGGTCTCGAAGGCCCGGGAGGCGTGGCGGCTAAAGGTCATGACCGCTAACGGGACTTGGCGTGCGTCGGCCAACCGCCGGGCTTGGGCCAAGACGGCCTGGTGCCCGCGGTGGACCCCGTCAAAGAAGCCCAGGGCCATGACGACCCGCGGCATGGTGCGGTAGTGTTGAATCGTATTCGCGTTGAGTCGAATCACCTGCATCCCGATCACCTCCTGATAAGCAATCAGGGGAGATACCGAGATATCTCCCCTGGTTCCCGTTTCAACTTAGACTTAGTTCGTTTGGGCCTGCTTTAAGAAGTAGCTAAACGGCTTCAAGTCTTGAGCTTGGTACTTCTTGACGAATTCATCGATCTTGGCTTGGTCTTGCCATGCTGGGTCGATAAACATGTGTTCCGTGGTAAATGGCATCTCGTGAGTCAACTTCACGTCGATCAAGACTGGCTTGTCGGTGTTCTTAGCGGCATCGATCGCCTTTTGGAATTCGGCCTTGGTCGTGACAGTGAAGGCTTCGGCACCCATCCCTTTAGCGGCGGTTGCCCAGTCGGTGGCTGGCAAATCAACCCCGGATAATGGTTGGTGACTGTCGTCGGTTTGTTCTGCTTCGATGTAGCCTAAGGTTTCGTTACTGAAGACCACGTTGACGATGTGCAGGTTGTACTTCACTTGGGTGAGGATTTCTTCCATCAACATGGCGAAACCACCATCACCACTCAGACTGTAAACGTCGCGGTCTGGGTAAGCAACCTTGGCCGCAATGGAGGCTGGTAAGCCGAAGCCCATCGTAGCGTACTTCCCGGAAGTAACCCACTTCTGGTCGCCGTGAATGTCGACTAAGCGTTCGAAGTTGATGTTGACGTTACCAACATCGACCCCGAAGACGGCTTTGTCACTAGCGGTCTTGTTCAAGACATCGAAGATTGGTTCTGGCCGAACTGGCATCTGGTCGCTGTCCTTGAAGCTGTCTTGCCAAGCGACCCAGTTCTTCTTGTCGGCTAAGGAAGCTTCGTAGAAGGCGGAGTCTGGCTTAGCTTCACCGGCATCGATGATGGCCCGTAAGGCCTTCTTGGCGTCGGCTAACATTGGCAGATCCACGTGACGCCGCTTGCCTAACTTTTCGCTTTCAACGTCGATTTGGATGATCTTGGCTTTCTTGCTGAACAGGAAGATACTGAACGGCACGTCGTTACCAACCCACACAATCAAGTCGGTCGCAAAGCCCACTTCGGTCCCGGGCTTAGGGGCGACCCGACCAGTGGAGCCCAAGTATGCGGGGTAGTCTTCGTCTAAAATGCCCTTAGCTAAGACGGAAGAAACCAGTGGCATCTTGAACTTTTCGGAAGCTTCCTTTAATTCGGCTGCCGCGTTCTTGGCACCGATCCCAAAGTAGATCATTGGGGACTTGGCGTCCTTGATCATTTGAGCGGCCTTGGCAACGCTGGTTGGTTCTGGATCAGGGTAAACGGGTTCCACGTGCGTGTTCGCAGCGGAAACGTAGTTGTCTTCGATTTCGGCCCAACCAAAGTCCTTTGGAATGGTCAAAACGGCGACACCCTTCTTTTCGTAAGCTTGCTTGATGGCTTCGTCGGTCAAACGAGGCAGGCTTTCGGCCGTGGCTGCCGTGCGGTTCCAAACGGCAACGTCGTCAAAGATTGGTTCTTCATCCATGGCTTGGAAGAAGTCGATGTTCATCCGGCTAGTTGGCACTTGGGCCACGATGGCTAAGACTGGCGTACGGTCAACCTTGGCATCGTACAACCCGTTTAACAAGTGAACGGCACCAGGACCGGCAGAACCGAAGCAAACCCCGATCTTACCCGTCAACTTGGAATCCGCAGCGGCCGCAATGGCGCCGGCTTCTTCGTGACGAACTTGGATAAACTTCAACGTATCCTTTTGGTTGTGTAAGGCGTTCATGGTTGAGTCGAACGACCCACCAGGATACCCATAAATATGGTTAACGCCCCAGTCTTGAATCACTTTGAGAACTGCATCTGAACCACTAATCTTATCTGACATACGGCACTATCTCCTTATCATCATAGCCGTTGATCACCGTCCACCCACTTTACAACACGACTTATTCGGCGGAACGCTAACGGCTATCTCTTGATTACAAGTTACATATTAAAGCGCTTTCAAGATTATAGTCAAACTCTGAGTGCATTATAAGCAATGCTTATGTGGTTGCTATGACAGCGGTTACAGCCGTGTATTTTTGCACATGCTCAGCCGCTTAAAAAAAGTTTTATTTTTTTCACAAGTCCTTTGGTGGGTAATCTGTTAATTTAATGGTGGAAATAGGCGTGGCTGGGGCCCGGCCCTCCCCCATTACGGGGCGAATGACCGCTAAAAAGGCGCTCCATCTGCTGACAGAGCGCCTATAAGTTTTAATTATTGGGTCAAAGTCATGGGATCGGGAATCCGCATCTGCGACAGCAGCTTCACGAAAGCCGTCTCTTCGGGCGTCATGGAGTAGCCCTGCCGGTAAGCAATCGAGACGTTGAAGCGGTCCATCAGCTGGTCCGTGATTTTCAGGCCGACTACACCGTCGATCGCGCTCACCGCGTCTTGGACCAGAAACCCCAGACCCAGGTTTTCCCGCACGATGCCCTTGAGCCAGGCAATGTCCGGCGTGCGGTAAACGATGTTGGGCGTGATTCCCGCGGCCTTACAGTAGGCCCGGAAGGCTTCGGGATGGGCGAACTTCCCGTCGAGGCCGATGAATTGTTGCGTTCCTAATTCGGCAAAACTGATCGATTGGCGCTGGGCCAACGGGTTATCCGGGCTCACAATCACGTTGAACGGTCGGGCCCCCAGCGAAATCGCCTCGACGCCCTGATGGTGCAAGGGACGCGGGGAGCCAATCAACGCAATGTCGATATCGCCGCGGATCAGGTTGGTCAAGAGCTGGACCGACCCGTTTTCCACGATTTTGATCTGTTTCATCCAGCCACGGCGCAACAACGCCGCCGCCACTTGAGGGAAGTACAGGGCCCCGATGATGGGCGGTAGGCCGAAGCGAATCTGGCTTTGCTTGGAAAAATCAATCTCCCGGTGGGCCAACGAAATGCTACTCTGAATCGCCTGCGCGTTCTGGTACAGCAACATGCCGGCCCGGGTAATCACGGTTTGGTGGTGGACCCGGTCCTGCTGGACTAACGGGGCATCAAACTCCCGTTCCAGGCGCTTGATGGCCTGACTGACCGCGGGTTGGGAGACCGAAAACCGTTCCGCTACGTAGGTATAATTCTTGTACTGCACGATGGCCCGGAAAAACGCTAAATCACGGGTATTCACCAGCTATCATCCTTCTCTATCGGGTAGCCGGCGATCCCCCATCCCCGGTCAGTTCCCGTTATTATTACCTATTGTTATAACATACTCCCGGCGGTGGCCCTATTAATTTCTGGTCGCTGGGTAGCGGTTGGCCTCAGGCAGCTTCTTTTAATCAAAAAAAGAGCACCGAGAAATTTCCCGGTGCTCCAGTTAAATTCAAATGATTAGTTGACGGCCATGGCGTCGTCGAGAACCTTCTTCATCGCCTTGGCGGAATCGAGCATCTTGCCGCGTTCTTCAGCAGACAAGTCGAGTGGTAAGACCCGAGCGACCCCTTGGGCGTTGATCAGCGCTGGCGTCCCTAAGTACAGGTCCTTCACGCCGTATTCCCCATCCAGGTAAGCGCCGACGGGTAAGACCGCGTCTTCGTTCCCCAGAATGGCCCGCGTGATGCGCGCTAAGCAGGTCGCCACCCCGTAGAAGGTCGCGCCCTTCAAGCCGATGATTTGGCCACCCTTTTTACGGGCAGCGGCTTCCGTGGCTTGTAAGTCCGCCAACGACACGCCCTTGGCCTGAGCCACATCAAGTAACTTTTGGTCCCCGACCATGGCGTGCGAGTAAGCGGCAAATTGGGTATCCCCGTGTTCACCGATGACGTTCACGTTCAGCGTTTGCGGGGCCAAGTTCAGTTGCTTGCCTAAGGCCACGCGTAACCGGACCGTATCCAGCGAAGTCCCGGTCCCAAAGACCCGGTTCGTTGGGAAGCCGGACAACTTTTGCGTGGCGGCCGTTAGGATGTCGACGGGGTTGGCGGCGACCAAGAAGATGCCGTTAAAACCACTGTCGACCACTGGGCCCACGATCGTCTTTAAAATGTTCAAGTTCTTGTTGACCAGGTCCAACCGTGATTCACCGGGCTTCCGGGGAACCCCAGCCGTAATTACGACCAGGTCGGCATCCTTAGCATCGGCGTAGGTCCCAGCGTGAACCCACTTTGGCTTCCCCCAGAGTTGGGTGTCTTCCAAATCAATGGCGTCGCCCTCACTGTGGTCCTTTGCGATGTCGACAATCACCAGTTCATCCATGACTGGTTGTTGCATCATGAGCAAAGCGTACGACGACCCGACAGAACCGTCACCGACTAAGACAACTTTTTGATATTTTGTTTGTTTAAGCAAAATGAAACACCCTTTCAGCGCGTAATATCGCGGTTAGTAAAGGATAGCTCGTGCTACCCAGTGAAATTTCTGTGCGTGTCGTAAAGTCACCCTTATCATAACACGCTTTTTAAAAAATGCAATTTTTTGTGATTATTTTTAAAAATAAAAATAATCACCTCAAAAATTTCACAAGGGATTTTGGCCAAAATGAAAACCGCAGCATCCCTACTGCGGCTAAGGCTAATCCGTGATAATCGCTTCTAAGGCGGCCGTGATGCCCCGAACGGCATCGGCCAACGCTAAACTGGGGGTTCCCGGCCGGTGGATCACCTGTTCCGGCAAGAAGGGAATGTGCAGAAAACCGGCGCGAAGGTCGGGGAACTCGGTGGCCCGTAAGTATTGGGCCTGATACATCAGGTGGTTGCAGACAAAGGTCCCCGCCGTGGTCGATAGTTGGGCGGGCAAACCGGCCTGCTGGATGGCGGCGACCATGGCCTTGACCGGAAGCTGCGTGAAATAGGCCGGTGCCCCCGTCGGTTGAATGGATTGGTCCTGGGGCCGTTGTCCCGCATTATCGGCGATGCGGGCATCGTCTAAATTGATGGCGACCCGTTCGGGGGTCAGCGCCGCCCGACCACCTGCCTGGCCGATGCTGAGCACCACATCCGGTCGTTCCCGGACGATGGCCGCGTGCAGGACCTCGGCACTTTGACCAAAGACGGTCGGAATCTCCTGGGTCACGATGGTCGCCGTTTTCACCGTGGCGGGTAACCGCCGAACGGCCTCCCAAGCCGGATTAACGGTAGCGTGGTCAAACGGGTCAAACCCCGTTACTAGAATTTTCATGTTAGCAACTCCCTTCACTTTGGCCGCGCAAAAAAAAGCCGGCCACTCTTGTTAACGAGTGTACGACTTTTGGCCCGAAATAGCTTAATGTTTCGACTTGAGTGGTCGGCGTAGCAGGTGCCATAGTCCGCCGGCAAGGAGCAGTAACGCGCCGTCGAGGCTTAACCAGAGTCCGAGCTTTAGGCCCGGCGTCCGGTAGGTCAACACGATGCGGTGGTGACCCGCCGGTAAATTGGCCCCAACGAACCCGTCGTTCACCACCTGGGTGGCGGTCGCTTGACCATCGACCGTCAGGCGCCAACCGTCGGAATACGGGATCGACGTGGTCAACACGCTGGGCTGGGCCGCAGCTAAAGTCCCGCTGACCCGGTTGTCCGTGATTTGAGCGTGCTGCAACCCGCGTTGCTGGGCCGCGTGGACCTGACGATCGTAGGTCTGGCTAAACGGCATGGCGATCAGCTTGACCGACTTGAAGTTGATCTGTTGCGTGGCGCTAAAGGTCACGTCTACGGTCTGACGTTTTTGTCGACTATAACCCAGGTTAAGTAACACCCGGTGCTTTGGTTCGTAATCCGATAAGTTATCAATCCCGAATTGCGAGAAGGCCTGCGTTTGGTTTCGCGTCTTGGCCGTGACCCAGTAGTCGCCTAAGTCCGGATTCCGAACCGCATCGCGCCAATCGTTTAACTTGGTGAGGCGCGACCGCGGCGTGAGCCCCAAGACGCTGGTGTTATCCGCGGCCTGCATCCGTTCTTGGGTGGTCTGCGTCTGGGCCTGAATCCCGTCCAGTTCCAGATACAGTTCGGTCCCCTGGGCGGCTTGCGGCCGGTCAATGGTCAGGGTGTAGCTTAGCGGTTGGCCCTGCGCGTCACTGACCATCTGATGTAGACCAGTTTGGTTTGCCTGCTGGTTGTTGGCCACGATCTTTTGGTTCTGCGTCAAGACCCGGTCAAGGGCTTGGCGGTTATGGTTTAATTGCGCCAGCGGGACGTAGAGCTTTTCATCCGCCGCGCTCAATAAGCCGTTTTCGTCCAGCTTAAACTTCGGCGCCTTCAACGTCGCCCCGAAGTTGGCCGTTTGTTGCTGGTTCAAATTTCCCTTCTGCCCCACCACGGCCTGTTTGACCCGGTATTGGATGGCCTTATTGAGGCTGTCGACCACCGGAATCGTGTTCGCGGTCACCGTATAATCCAAATTCCGTTGCATCGGCGTGTAGTCAGCCGTGGTCACGTTTTTCGCTTTTTGTTTGACCAGCGCCGCTTGCGTCAGGCTACGTTCGCGGTCCGGACCCGAAAGCCGACGCCATTGTGCGGTCGTCAGAGCTTGGGGTTGACTGTAGACCAGTGGAAAGGCGAGCTTACTGGTCAGCACCTGCGTGCCGGTCCCGTTGGATAACCCGTAGACGGGGTGCTCGTTAAACACCTTTTTAGCCACGTGATACCCGTACGGCAACGCCTTTTTAGCGGCAATCTGGTCCTGACGGGCAAACAGATATTTTACGCCCAACAGGTTATTGAACGCCGTGCGGTTGTCCGCCTGAGTAATCGGCGAGTTCATCGCGTATTGCGAGTTCTGCAGGTCCTGACTGAACTGCCCGACGTAGCCGTTTTCCACGGAGAAGTACGACATGATGCCGTGCAGGCCGTGGAGCATCGTGAAATTATTCCCCACGGTCCGCAGCAGATTATAGTCCGGCAGCGTGCTGACCCGGGTAAACTGTGGATCTGCCTTGGGGACCACCTGAGCTCCGTCGTAGTAGTCTTTCAAATACTTGGTGGCGTCACCGCGACGTAACTGTTGCGTCGCCGGCCGACCCGCGTTGGGATCGTAATACCCCCAGGCGTTACTGATCAGGTTTAATCCCAACAACCCACTGACCAAAGTCAATGTGACCTTCGCCGGTTGATGGGCGCTACCGACCAAGACCACCGTCAAGGCCAGCAATAGCCCGTAGGTGATCAGATTACGTCCTGGGTTATTAAACACTAACCCGTTGCTCAGATATACCAGCAGCAGTAAGCCACCGGTCGCTCCCATCAACCACCACCGGTCGTGCGGCGTCAACGTGGTCACGTGGTCGGTCAGCACCATCGTCGCCAGCGTTACGGGGACGGCCACCAGCAACAGCCAGCGGTTAGACGGCGTCGAGAGGACGTTAAAGAAGGCCGCGACCGCCGGGAAACCCAGACCGACGATGATCAAGACCAGCGTCAGCGCTAGACTGCGCTGTTGTCGCCAGTGCACCAGGACGTACACGCAGCCCAGAAAGCCCAGGCCACTCATTCCCAGAATCGCCCAGTAGGTCGGACTATTCCCGGTGGTCAAAATCGCGTTACTGAGTTTTAAGTAATAGCTCAACGGGTACAGCCACAGGCCGTTGGCGAATTTCGCCGCCGCCCGCGTGGACTGAAGCATCATCAGCACCGATGGTAGGATCAGGACGCCCGCGAACAAGGCCCCACTCACCGCCGCCAGTAAACACCGCCGAATCGCGGCGCCCAAACTAATGGCCAAGTCGTGGGCCGCCCGCAAATGACCATAACGAATCACGGCGTAAATCAAGCTTCCCAATCCTAATATGTAAGCAAAATAGAAGTTACTCAGGATCGCAATTCCCGTGACCATTCCCAAAAAGGCCCAGCTTTGCCCGTGATAGATCCGGTCAATTCCCACTAGCAACAGCGGGAACCAGATCATCGGCAAGAGAAAGAACGGATGGTGGTCCCCCACCATTAACGAGTAGCCCGTAAAGGCGTAGGCTAACGTCCCTAATAGTTGACTGATTGGTTTAAAATGGTAACGTTTGGCTAACGGGATAAACGCCAGCCCCGTGGCGTACAGGCGTAAGATGATGAACAACCCGTAGCCCGCTTCGAAATGTTTCAACGGGAAGAGGGCCAGAAGATACGCGAAGGGGTCCCCCAACACGTAATAGGCCAGCGTTGTTAGCTTATCCGCACCCAGCCCGAAGGTCCACGACCAACCGGCCAGACCGGCCAGACCCTTTTGAGTCAACAAGCGGTGTAACTCGATCATGATTGGATAATGTTGGGTGATGCCGTCCATGTTCCAGATCAACGTCCGGTGGGCTAGTACGAAGACCCCAAAGCTCAGGCCCCCAATCACCAAGAACGCTAGCGTATAAAGCAGCGTGATGGGCCACCGGTGGTGTGCAATCTCCATTTTTTATTAAACCCCCAATAATTTTTACACGTCTTTAAAATTGTCTAGTTTTAATGTACAAAGCTGACCAGCGAGTGTCAAACTCGCCGACCGGCCGAAACTGGCGCCGCTTTGCCAAGCACCGCGTTTTGCGCTACCCTTATCCTGAATTATTCACCAGAAACTCCAAAATCCCCATCAAACACATGATTCAAGT
>NZ_AZDW01000003.1 GCF_001434115.1 Levilactobacillus zymae DSM 19395 | reverse complement strand
AGGAGCACCCCGTCGGGTAACTTCTATGCCTCTAAGCTTAGTATTTTTAGAATTATGACTTCATTTTTATCTGATCAAACGCCCGTTTCAGATACTGCCCGGTCACACTCTGCGGGTTAACACTCACGGCTTGCGGCGTCCCCGTGGCGACCAGATGGCCCCCCAGCCGACCACCGCCGGGCCCCATGTCGATCACGTAATCGGCATTAGCGATCAATTCCAAATCGTGCTCGATGGCCAGCACCGTGGCCCCCTGTTGCAAGAGTTGGTCGAAAACCCGGATCAACTGTTGAATGTCTAGCGGGTGTAAGCCCACCGTGGGTTCGTCGAAGACAAATAACGTGCCGGTCTGGCGTTTACCCAGCCGCGAAGTCAACTTCAACCGCTGGGCCTCCCCCCCGGAGAGTAACGGCGTACTTTCACCCAATAGCAGATAACCTAGTCCCATGTCGTGGAGCGTCTGTAACGTTTGTTCGATGCCCTTCTCGGTCGCAAAGACCGGTAACGCTTCGTCGACGGAGAGCGCCAGGATGTCGGCAATGCTGTAATCGTGCCACTTGATGGCCAGCGTCTCACGGTTGTACCGTTTGCCCTGACACTGCGGGCAGACCTGGGTAATGTCCGGCAGATACTGGACGTCTAACGAGATTTGGCCGGTCCCGTTGCAGACCGGGCAGGCCCCCGCCGCCACGTTATAGGAAAACCGGCTGGCGGTGTAGCCCTTAGCTTGGGCCGCCGGGGTCGCCGCAAAGAGTTTCCGGAGATGGGTCAAAATATCGGTGTAGGTCGCCACCGTGGAGCGGACGTTCTTGCCCACTGGTACGGAATCGACCACGACCACGTGCCGCACCCCGTTGCGTTCCAACTGCTTAACGTGTTTCGGCAACGGCGTCTTGGCCACCTGGGCTTCGATGGCCGGAATTAAGCTGTCCAACACCAAGGTGGTCTTGCCGGCCCCGCTCATCCCCGTGACCGTGGTCAGGCGGTTCTTAGGCAGCTTGGCCGTCACGTCGTCGATGTTAAAGCGGTGTTGGACCTCCAGCCCGATGGCCCCCTTGGCCCAGAGTTGTTCGGCAGGCACCTGCGGCCGCTGCCGTAAGGGCACCTGCCCCGTTAGAAACGGCGCAATCAACGATTTGGGACTGTGGGCCACCTGCGCAACGGTCCCGTGATCGACCACGGTGCCGCCCAGTTTGCCGGCGCCCGGACCAATCTCCAGCACGTCGTCAGCCGCGGCGATGATCCGTGGGTCGTGGTCCACGACTACTACGGAGTTGCCCTGGGCCACCAAGCCGCGGAAGGTCTTGATCAACCCGGTCACGTTCGCCGGATGCAACCCCACCGAGGGTTCGTCCAACACGTAAAGCACGCCGGTCGTTGCACTGCGCAGGGTCCGCCCCAACTGAATCCGTTGGAGTTCCCCGGTCGATAAGGTCGCGCCCGGTCGGCTCAACGTCAAATAGTCGAGCCCCAGGTTAAATAGCGGTTGTAAGCTATCCTTAAGTTCGCCGACCAAACTGGTCCCCATCTCGTGCATTTCGGCGGGTAACCCGGCCACGATGGTGTCCGCAAACTGCGTTAAATCACTTAACGGTAAGTCGCAGAGTTCGGCGATGTTGCGGTCGTTGATGGTCTGCTGCAGGAGTTCTGGCTTCAAGCGCGTGCCGTGACAGGTCGGGCAGGTCGAGAAGGTGTAAAACTTGTTGAGTTTGGCAATCGTCCGTTCGTTCTTGGTGGTCTTCACGCTATCCTCAACCGCCGCAAAGGCGTTCTCGTAGACGGCGTTATCCATGTGAAAGATTTTACCCTTGCTGCTGGGGATGTTGAGCGACACCGTTTCCTTCTTGCCGTGCAGGACCCGCTGCTTCATCTCATCGCTAAGGTCCTTGTAGGGCACGTCGATGGGAATGCCAATGGCATCGGCCACCACGGGCATGAAGTTGCGTCCCGGCAGGTGCCAGGAGGCCACGGCCCCCTCGCGCAAGGTCTGATTCTCATCGGCAATGATCAGGTCGGGGTCCAATTGCCGGACCTCACCTAGACCGCCACAGGTGGGACATGCGCCATCGGAGTTAAACGCAAAGTCTTCGGCCCCGGGTGCCGTGAAGTGCACGCCGCAGACCGGACAGGTCAGATGGCCCATGTTGCCCGCCACGTCGAGCGTCGGCTTTAGCCGGTGACCGTTGGGACAGACCGGCGACCCCAGTCGGGAAAAGACCAGCCGTAAAATATTTAGGCTTTCGGACATGGTCCCCACGGTCGAGCGCACGCCGGGAACCGCCGGCCGTTGTTTCAGGGCCAGTGCCGAGGGCAAGTATTCGACGGAATCCACCGCGGCTTTGCCGACCTGGTTGATGCGTCGCCGGGTAAAGGTCGACAACGCGTTCAGGTAGCGCCGCGCCCCCTCGGCGTAGAGCACGCCCATGGCCAAAGAAGACTTCCCCGAGCCACTCCGACCGGTAATGGCGACAAATTTGTGAAGTGGAATGTCGACGTCGAGGTCCTTTAAGTTGTTGACCCGCGCGCCCCGCACCTTAATGGCTTGGGGTAATTTAGGTGTTGCTGACATGTCATTTCCCCTTTCGTAACGAAATGCTTAACGGGTTAATTTTCCCGCTAAGTGCGGGAGAGGGCAAGGAAAGACACTGCCAATCGTTGATAGTGAATATGAACGCAGCTCCATTTCCCGGAAAGTTTCCGGCAGGTTCGAATCCTGTCCGGGGCATTAAGCTTCCTCAATTGCCACGTTCTAAGTTCAATCAAAACGCCACTTTTAAGACCACCCAAACGACGATTCCCACCGAGAGTCTCACCCCGACGTTAATTAGCTTCCGCAACTGACCGGTCAGCTGATTAGTGATTGCGTCTCCCCGTTAAATTTGGTACACTGTATCAGATTAAAATTTGATTAAAATGTTGAAAGCGAGGTCATCAGCTATGCCTAAAACAAACGCTACCACTACCCTGAACCGTTCTCTCGGATTCTGGTCCGCCCTGTCCTTAGTTGTGGGGACTGTCATTGGCTCCGGAATCTTCTTCAAACAATCTTCCGTATTGGATAGTGCGGGCTCTACGGGCAGTGCACTGTTGGCCTGGTTTCTGGGTGGGGTCATCACGCTAACGGCCGGTTTGACCATCGCCGAAGTTGGTGCGCAGATGCCCCACACCGGCGGACTCTACGCCTATATGAACGGCATTTACGGTAAATTCTGGGGCTTTCTGTCCGGCTGGATGCAGATCGCCGTTTACGGTCCCGCCATCATTGCCTCGATTGCGGCCTACCTGAGTATCCTGCTCGTAGGGTTCTTCAAGCTCAACGGTGCGTGGCACGCGCCGTTAGCCATCGGGGTCATCATCCTGATTGGTGGGTTGAACATGTTGAACAACCGCTGGGGCGCCGCCTTTCAAATCGTGACCACGCTGGGTAAACTCCTCCCGATTGCTGCCATCATCATCTTCGGCCTCTTCTACGGGAATCAGGACGCCTTCGGACAGTCATTGCACACGGTCACCCAATCGACCGGTAACTTCGGGGTCGCCGTGCTGGCCACCCTGTTCGCCTACGACGGTTGGATTCTCGTGGCCAACTTGGGTGGGGAAATCAAGAATCCCCAAAAGATTCTGCCGAAGGCCATTATCCTGGGTATTTCGCTGGTATTGGTCGCCTACACGCTGGTCAGCTACGGGATCTTACACTTCATCCCCGCCGCCACGATTCACCGGCTGGGCGAGCAAACCACGGTCTACTTCGCCCAGAGTGCCTTCGGGACCATCGGCGGTCGCTTGCTAAACATTGGGATCATTATTTCGATGGTCGGCTGTCTGAACGGAAAAATTATGACCTTCCCCCGCATCGTTTACGCGATGGCCAAGAAGGATCAGTTACCGTTCTCCAAACAACTGGCCTACCTGCACCGTAAAACCTACGAACCCATGGTGGCCACGACGGTAATCATTGCGTACGCTAGTGTCATGATTCTGTTCTTCAACCCTGACCGGTTGTCCGACCTGTGTATCTTCACGGTCTACTGCTTCTACGTGGCGGCGTTTATCGGCGTCTTCCTGTTGCGGAAACGTAACGCCGGGCAGCCGCGGCCCTTCTCGACACCATGGTTCCCGCTAACGCCGCTAGTGGCCATTCTCGGTGCCCTGTTCGTCATCGTCAGTGAGATTGGCTCGGATCTGTCCGGAGTGCTGCTCTCGCTCTTAATCGTAGCGATTGGGATTCCGGTGTATTATCTGAAGAAACAACATTTACGCGATTAAAATTCTAACGAAAGAAGGCGTCGATCACGGTCTGGTGGTCGACGCCTTCTTTGTTATCCGGTTAACATCATAACTTTACTTCGCCAAGAGTGCACCATTTCTGCGCTAATTTACATTCAGTTCAGTCAGCGTCACTTAGCCTGTGTATGATAGTAATTGTTAATGAATGTAAATAACAAGGGAGCGATATAATGCATTTAAAAAAATGCGTTGCATTAGTTTTGGCGTCATCCGGTCTATTCACGTTAGGTGTGACCACTTGTCAGCACCCCGCACACGCCGCAACCTGGCACAAGGGCGTCCCCAAATTTCTGCGCGGACACTTTTACCGAACTAAGTTAGAACCAAAATACGTCAAAATGAACGGTAAAAAGGTCCCCATCAATTCACGCCGTTCCGAAGATTTACACTTCACGAAAACTAAGGTGCGCTACCTTGGCTATCAGGATGCCGCTAATTTAAAGGGTTGTCATTACACCCACAAGGGAAAATATATTATCATTAAGGGAAAGTATGATAAAGATATGGGCCTAACTCCCGCGTTAAAGGTCAAAAAAATTAGCAATAAGGTGATTTACGCTGGGGTAGATTACTACACCAACTCCACAACTCCTAATTTTTCTCAGCTGAAAAGGATGACTCGTCAACGGTAACACATTCAATAAGCCTCAAGGGACAGCGGCCAGTAGCGATCCGTTGCCCTTTTTTCGTTATCTGATGAAAGCCATAAAAAAGGACACCCATCGCTGGATGTCCTTCACGTCATATCAATGCCCCGGGCAGGATTCGAACCTGTACTTGGTTACCCAAACAGCGACCTGAACGCTGCGCGTCTGCCAGTTCCGCCACCGGGGCATTTCTTAACAACAAATAATATCTTACACTATCTGGTTAAAAAAGGGAACCCCTTTTTTAACTTTTTTTCTGTGGAAAGGTAATTGCCGTGCCATAACCATGCACGACCAGGAATTTGGGGGCCACATTCATCTGCACGACCTCGGTATTAAACCGCACTTCGATCAAGCCATCCGCCCCCGCGGCCTGGGCCTGTTGCATCAAATCCTGCTTCACCTGGTCGAACAATGGGTCAAAGCGTTCAAACTCATCGGGCTTTTCCGACGTCAACATGTTGTGGGCCGTTGCCGTTAGGATGCCCTGAATTGCGTGTGAGCGGTTCAAACCGCCCGTCGTCATAAACATGGTTATTCCCCCGTTTCATCCAACTTACCTCTATAGTGACCCATCCCCGAAGCGTTGTCAATCACCGGGTGTAAGCCCTGCACGGTTAACTATTAGGTACTACGCCTTAATCCAGCGTCACCGGCCACCGGCGGGCCACCCAGGTCATCAGCAAGGCCCCCAGTACGACACCCGTAAAGTTGGTGATCACGTCGTTAATATCGACCCAGCGCCCAAGACTCACTAACGCGTTACCGATGGCCTGACCGCCTTCTAGGGCCAGTCCGGTCCCTAAACCGGCCAGTAACCACTGGGGCCACCGTAACCGGGGCCAATTTAACCGGAGCAGCATTCCCTGGGGCATGGTCATCACAATGTTCAACCAAAACGACGTGTCCATGTCGGCCGGATCAAAGGGTCGTAAGACCCAGACCCCGCCGGACCACCAACTGGTGTGAATTTGGGCCAATTCGCCATCGGTGCCAAACGAAAAGGCTAACGGCGTCCAAGTCAGCGCACTGAGCGCCCAGCATCCCAACCACCACAGCGTTCGCCGGTAACGGCGCTTCCGATAATTCTTAATCACTAAAACCAGCCAGACTAAGCTGACCAAACCAAATGGTACCCAACGACTCATTCTCAGTCCCCCTCTTATAGGTGGTCTCAGTATAAGACAATTAATAATGGGAGACAACGCTCATCCGCCCCCGCTGGTCGGTAAGTAACTAACGCCACGCAATGCCGCCAGCGTTTGCTAAGTTTTCCTAAATTAGCAGTCGCCGTTGCCCAGTTCCGTCCTCGTAACGGCTCTTAGCCGCCGAGCCAACCACCACCTACCCGCCGATTAGCCGTTTTGTCCCGGTTTTCACTTGTCTTCTCCGTACGTTCGTCCCAGAAACTAAACCTGTCATTTTACCCAAAAACCAGTCCCGTGCCCCCAATCCCAACTAACGCGTCACGAGCTAATCGTTACCGCTTTTTCACCACAAGTCCGCCAGTCGACATAACTTTTTTAGGATTAGTCGTTCACTCTTTAAAACGTGTTTCCGTGACAGCAACGCTTTGGACGCCACATTCAGCTGCCACCGGCTAAGTCGACCCGGTCGTTACAGATTACACAAGCTGGTAAAACGTCTAGCTCAACTTCCTTAGCTGATCACGCCCCCAAACGGTCACTTACTGGTGATGCCCCTTAACGACTAGTCCAATCACCGTATTTCGCAAACTCGAGAGCCTTGGCCCACCCCCAATCAAGCAAACGAAGCCCCGGACAATTGTCAATAGCCGTGGGGCAACCGGTTGAATTTCTGCGTCAATCCCCTTCCCTTTTCTCCGTCATTCTGGTAAAATTGCGCAATTGTCACTTGGTGATTTTCCCCCACTGATTCCCAGTCGTTTAAATCAAATCAGTAAATGGGGTAACGGTTTCTAGGGAAACATGATAATTTACCTAATTATGATTGAACTTACCGATAGGTCTGCTATATAATTAGCGTAAGGTTACAGTTTTTCAATTCCGTTACATGAGCTTGTGAAATTTAACGGGTTTTTCTGCTTGCCAATGACAATTTAATTGTATACAATACTATTTGAGATAAAGAAAGGAGGCCGCGGACATGTCTGAAGTTACCCCGGTATTACTAGATGAACAACTTTGTTTCTCCATCTACTCTGCCAGCAAGAAGTTCAATCACTTCTACCAAAGCGCACTGGCACCCTTTAAGCTAACCTACCCGCAATACATTGCGCTGTTAGCCCTTTGGGAAGATGCGCCGTTAACGGTGCACCAGTTAGGTCAACGGTTAGAACTCGATAGTGGGACGTTGACCCCACTGCTAAAGCGGTTAGAAAAGCAAGGTTGGGTGACGCGGGTACGGAGTCGTACCGATGAACGTCAAGTTTTGATTCATTTAACGGCAATGGCCACGGCCAAGCGCGACGAAGTTTACCAACGCATTGGTCAATGTCAGACCCTCTTGGGAATGTCAGATGAGGAAATCGAAACGTTAATGACCGACCTCATCACCGTCAAGGCTCAGCTGGATCAAGTGAGCCACCAACGTCTGATTGATAAACAGGTTAATCTCCAAAAATAGTCTGTTCAAAAGTTCCACTGCTCGCCGGTTGGGGCTTTTTTTATGCAAAAAAAAAAACGGACCGCCAAGCGGCAGTCCGGTGGTTAACGATACAGGCCCCATAGGAGAATTCCCATGGCTAACAAATTATTAATGCCGTGTAAAATAATGGTGCTTTGCAGTTTTCCCGTCCGGCGGTAGATGTAAGCGAAGGTTCCCCCCATGACGGCGTAGATCAACCAGCTCGCCAACGTGGAATTGGCGTGGACCAACGCAAAGGCTATCCCACTAATAATCACGGGCGGCCAAAACGACAGCCCCGCAAAACACCCGTCGATCAGGATTCCCCGGAAGATAAATTCTTCGATAAACGGGGAAACACAGATGGCCGTTATACTCAGCAAAATCTGGACCCACACCCCCTGCTGCAGGAGGTCCGCGATGGCTTGATTGTTTGCCGTACTAACTTGGTGAAACCACACCCGGTTGAGCCAGGTCAGAAGTTGTTCGACCACCAGGATAAAGAGGTAACCCTTCACCATCAAGCCCCAATCGGCCGTCGTCAAACGCGACCATCCGGGCCGAATCCGGTAGTAGACCCAAGCCGCTAAGCCCACCGTGACACCAAATCCCAGCAGGTAAACGCCGCTCCATAAAAGGCGACTGCCTAGGTCCGGCGTGGTGAGTTTCAGGAGTGGACGTTGGATGACGCCCGTTAAAATCACCAGAATGATTAACCAAAGCCAGTTTTGATTACTAACGCGTTGTTGCGGTTGTGGCACAACCGTCATCCCCTTTTTTAAAATGTAAAGAAATCTTAGCTTAATTATAGATTTTTTTATAAAGATGCGTTACTATAGAGTTGCGGATGAGTTTGGACCAACCTCCAGCTCATGCGTGAGGATTCTGTCCTCATTCAACAGACAGATTTCATTTTACTCCCCCAAAGTAGATGAAATTTTTACAACATAATCCCCCAATTATGTTGTAACCTTACTCTTTGGCCATTGCGACTTATCGTAATGGCTTTTTTTGTTGCCCTGAATGATCAGCGGGCGTTTCATCATCCTGTAAGTCCTCCGGTAACGGACGGGGCCATAAGACCCAGTACAGGCCGAGACTGGCTAGTGTCCCCACCAGCAGGCCCCCGAAGGCCACCACCCATTTAAGCCAGCCCACTAACGACCAGCTAAAGATCACCCAGAGGGTCCCGCCCACGATTCCCGCTGGGACCAACGTGATCAACATTGCGGCTAACAGTTTCATTAGGGTTCTCCCCTTTCCTAAAATGATCCGGTTGAGACAAATTTTACCATAAGTCCCCCGTAAAGTGGTCCCTGTCGCGAGTTTCTTTTGGATAGCGGTTACAATAGAAGCAACCGGACCACCGGCTCATTTTTAGGCGCCGGTTGGCACGTTAACCCCCGCAGTATCCGATGCAGCACCTTTTGATTTTTGCAACCGATTGCAATTGCGATATAACAGGTTTTATGCTACGATGATGGTGATCGATTCTTAAGGGAATTAATTGTCATTTCCCACCACGGCGGCTAGACTTAATCGTGAAGAGATCTTCGGAAATTTGCAGAAAGGAAGCCGATTAAGTTTTGAAAATGATCACACTTCACGTTTTAGATGACGCCTTGCAGGTCAGCTACGCCCCCGAAGGCCAGCGGACCCCGCAACGCCAATTCAACATTGCCTACAACGCCAACCAAACCATTGGTGAGAACCTCGAAAATTTACGGGTCAGGTTGGTCGGGCTAGACGTTGACGCCGCCATCGTCGATAACGCCCTGAGCTATCCCTTTTCGGATACGGTCGTGGGCATCAATCACCAACGGATCGATATTGGTCTCGCCATCACCAACATGCTCAACATCCCCGTGGTCAGTCAACAAGCTGTCGACCAGCACGGCTTAGCCCAGGCCCTAGCGACGAAGCGCGACTACCTGACTTGGCACCTCGACTATTACGGGCAATACCAAGGCAAACGCAACTACGGGCAAGAAGCGATGCTGACCGTGGGTAACGGATTCTTCGGGGTCCGGGGAGCTTATGTCGAAGCGCACGCCGATGCCGATAATTATCCCGGCATGTACGCCGCGGGCTTATACGACCAGTTGACCACCAACCTCAACGGCCGCCAAGTCATGAACGAAGACCTGGTCAACCTGCCCAACGCCCAAGCTCTGACTTTCGGGGTCGATCACCAGAACCCCTTTCAAATCAAGGCCAGTGACATTCAAGACATCTACCGGAGTCTCGACCTACACACCGGTGCGCTGACCACCACCATGTTGGTCCAGCTGCCGACCGGTCACGCGTTACGCCTTGAGACCACCAAGCTCGCTAATTTTAAGGACTGGCACCGTCTCGCCATTCGCTACCGGGTGACCCCCCTCAACTTTGCGGGAAGCCTGCAACTCTATTCCGAAATTGATGGTAGCGTTATCAACGACAACGTCGACCGGTACGCGGCCTTCGACCAACACCACCTGCAAATCACCGGTACGGCGCAACAACCCGACACCATTTACCTGGAAGGCCAGACCCGCACGTCGCAAGTCCACTTTGCGTTTGGCTCCCACCTGACCGGTCCGGGACAGGCCCTCAGCGCGCCCGTCGACAACCAGCCCCACGCGCAACAACGGGTCCGGCAGATGCGTTCGGTGACCGTCGTTCCGCAACAGACCTACACCTTTGAGAAAAACGTGGTCTTCTTCACCGACCGCGAAACCACCACGGACCTGCTGACCGCGGCCACCCACGAGCTCCAAGCTGCCACCTTTGCGGATACGCTGCAAAGTAGTACGGCCTACTGGCAGAAGCGGTGGGCCGGCGCCGACATTCAGATCACCGGCGACATCACCGCGCAGAAATTAACGCGGGTCAACCTGTACCACCTCTTCTCGGCGACCCAAGCCATCGGGACCGGTCACCTCGACGCCTCGGTCAACGCCCGGGGTCTGGACGGGGAAGCCTACCGAGGCCACGTTTTCTGGGACGAAATGTTCGACCTGCCCATCTACGCCTTACACGACCCACAGTTGGCCCGCCAACTCCTGCTATACCGTTACAATCGGTTGACGGCGGCCAAGCGTAACGCCCAGCAAGCCGGGTACGCCGGGGCCATGTACCCCTGGCAATCCGGGGAAAGCGGCGACGAACAATCCCAAGTCGTCCACCTCAACCCGCTGACCAATACCTGGGATCCCGATAATTCCTCGCTGCAACGCCACGTCTCGTTGGCCATCGCCTACAACGTGCTCATGTACGCTCACCTGACGGGTGATCAAGACTTTCTGGCCACCTACGGCTTAGAAATGTTACAGGAGATCTCTCAGTTCTGGCTGAGTAAGGCCAAGCTCGACCCGCAGACGCACCGCTACACCATTGACCGGGTCATGGGACCCGACGAATTTCACGAAAACTATCCTAACGCTGACACCCCGGGCCTGGCCAACAACGCCTACACCAATCTCATGGTGGCCTGGCTGTTTCAACAAATTGGCCGGGTACGGCAACAGTTACCAACTGCGACCGTGACGGCCGTGGACCACAAGACCGACTTTACCGCTCACACGCTCAAACAACTCGACCGGGTCGGCCGGCACCTGAAGCTCGACATCAACGACCAGGGCATCATCGGTCAGTTCGAGGGTTACTTCAAACTCCCCACGCTCGACTTCACCAAGTATCAGAAGAAATACGGCGACATCTCCCGGATGGACCGGATCTTAAAGGCCGAGGGCAAGACCCCCGACGCCTATCAAGTCGCCAAGCAAGCCGACGCGTTGATGGCCTTTTATAATTTAGACGCCCCGCAGGTCCTGGGCCTCCTGAAACAACTGGGGTACACCTTACCTGATGGCGCGTTGAGCCGGAACCTCCAGTTCTACCTGGACCGCACCACCCACGGTTCCACCCTGTCGCGGATCGTCTACGCGGCGTTGACCGCCATGGCCGATCACATGGACCAGTCCTGGCGGCTATTCTCCCAGGCCCTATTGTCCGACTACTACGACATTCAGGGTGGGACCACGGCCGAAGGGGTCCACTTGGGCGTCATGGGGGCCGTGACCTTCATGATCACCCGGTTCTACGCCGGAGTCGACGTCTTGGCTCCCCAGCTCACGATTGCCCCCCACCTGCCGCAAGCTTGGCAGGCCCTGCATTTCCGCCAGCTGGTTCGCGGCGTCACCTACGACCTGACCATCGACCATCACCAGGTTCAGGTCACGGCCGACCACGACTGTTCCATTCAATTCAAACACCAACCGGTTGCGCTGACTGCTCATCAACCCGTCACACTTAACTACTAAACTTTAAGGAGTGTTCAATTATGACCAAATTTGCAGATATTAAGGGCTTCGTTTTCGACCTCGACGGTGTCATCACCGATACATCCGTCTTACACGGCACCGCTTGGCACCAACTCGCCGACTACTTAGGGGTCGCGTGGTCCAAGGAACTGGCCGACGGACTCAAGGGTATTAGCCGCATGGACTCGTTGGAAATGATTCTCAAGGCCGGGGGTAAGGAAAACGACTACACTCCCGAGCAAAAAGTCGAACTAGCCGCCAAGAAGAACACCAACTACGTGGCCGAAGTCGACAAGATGACGCCCGCCAACATTCTGCCCGGCATGAAGGCCTTTCTCGATGATATTCGGGACAAGGGCTACCTGCTGTCCCTGGCTTCCGCTTCTAAGAACGCCCCACGCGTCTTGGCCAAGCTGGAACTGACCGACTACTTCCCAGAAATCGTCGACCCGGCCAGCCTCAAGCACGGTAAGCCGGATCCCGAAATCTACACTAAGGGTGCCCAGCTCTTGAACTTAGATCCCGCTCAATGTGTGGGCCTAGAAGACGCTGCGGCCGGGGTTCAAGCCATTAACGCCGCCGGAGAGACCTCCCTAGGGATCGGTGACGCGACCGAACTAGGTGCCGCCGACATGGTCTTTGCCGACACCTCGCTGGTCACCTTAGCCAACATCGAAAAACACATGGCCTAACCCTAACGCTCATCACGACGTCAAAACGTGCCGCTTGCCAAAATCAATTTGGTAAGCGGCACGTTTTTTTAGGATTTAATCAATAAGGTCAAAGTGCTGGAGTCCGCGCACGATGCCGTCCGTCTGGTTAGTGGTGGTCACGTAGGCCGCCTGTGCCTTAGCCGCGGGGACCCCGTTTCCCATCGCAATCGGCACGTCGACTTCGTCAAACATCTGCAGGTCGTTAGCGCCATCCCCGAAGGCGTAGGTCCGCGCCGTTTCCAGGTGGGCCGCCCGCAGGAACGTCCGAATCCCGGTTTGTTTGCTGACACCCGTGACCATGGTATCTAGGGCGCGCGGATTGTTCCGCACGAAGCTGAGCTGCCCGGCGAAACGGTCCTGGTAGAGCTTTAGCTTATCGCGGTTAAACACGTTTAAGAAGTTAATGGACTGAGTGCGGTACCAATCCGGGTCCACCACGGCATTGAGCCGCAGCAGCTTGAAATTCGCCCGGGTATCCGGCGTCGCTTGGCTCAGGCGAAAGCCCCGGTTGTTAAAGTA
This sequence comes from Levilactobacillus zymae DSM 19395, assembly GCF_001434115.1. Lineage (GTDB taxonomy): Bacteria > Bacillota > Bacilli > Lactobacillales > Lactobacillaceae > Levilactobacillus > Levilactobacillus zymae. The sequence continues at coordinate 38,032 of NZ_AZDW01000003.1, read as the reverse complement.
GCCCACCGGATCACCCTGCTGAGCGGCAAACTGGGTCACCGCCGTCAACACGGCTGGCTCAATCACTGCGGCCGACAACCGCTGCCCCTGATACTGGACGTAACTCCCGTTGGCACTGACCACGGCGTCGATGCCCGTGGCGTCTAAGACGTCTTGAATCTCAAAAACATTGCGGCCGGTCGCAATCACCGGCAAGACGTCGTGGGCCTGTAACTGATGAATCGCGGCAATACTTTCGGGTAACACATTTTTCGCGTCATCGAAGAGCGTGCCGTCTAAATCAAAAAATACGACTGCTTGTGTCATTCTGTTAATCCCTCCAAATCCACTATTACCAACACTTCTATTATACAGCAATGCCCAAACTCACCAAAATGGGCCGGAAATTTCTGTGAAGTAGATGTGGTATTCGCGAATTTTGTGGTACACTATATTTTCTGCCAAGCAAACATCAATGTACTGTATCTGCCTAAAAGACCGACATAACAACATTCTCAAATAACGAACAGCCAACAAGATTCACGTAAATTCGTTTATCTGTGGGAACCCCTGTGGGAGATTTTAAACGACTGGGCAGCGTCAATAATACATAAAAAAGGGTCACTCTACTTACTAAAACTCAAAGTAGAGTGACCCTTTATCGATGAGGTGACCAAACTTCATCCCCTCAATCTTATCATAGTTACTTCACGAAACTGTTGATTTTCTTGTTACCACTAATGTACAGGCCGTTCCCTAACTTAATCCTTGTGGTACTCCCATGCTTAACCACGGCTGTAACATCAAAGACGGTTCCAGCGGGCATCCAATCCTTTACATGATGTAACGCCACGTCCTTATACCGATGTGTACCATGGACTGACTTCACCTGCTTAACGCCGCCAGTAACGCTGTAATACAAGCGGTTTACATTGGTTTGATTAGACGTGATGTAGTAACCATTTGCCAATTGGAAGCGCGTGATTTTACCATACTTCACCAGCTTAGCCACTTCGAAGACGGTCCCCGATGGCCAAGAATCGACAACGTGCTTAAAGGCCTTATCTTTATACCGCTTGATTGTGGTCCGCGCGTAGATGGTTCCTGGATTGTAATGATAGTAGACTGCCTTTTTAGGTTTCAGCTTGGTTGTCTTAACCGCAGTTGACCCATAATAATAGGAAGAATACATCTGGCTAACATCGAAACCACCATAGCATCCAGGAAAATGCTTAGTTGACGTCCACTGCCAACCACGGTAATTGGCGTAAAACTTTAAACCAGCCGGGTTAGATGGATAGTTGGCAATCCAACCACCACGTCCCGAATTATTAAGGGGCATCGAGTTGGTCCAAGAGCCCATGGTATACACATCGGTCTTAGGATACCCCATGCGCTTAACTTCGGCGATCCACGCCTTGATGTTCGCCGCGTTACGAGTCCAGCCGAGATTGGTGGCCTCAAAGTCTAATACAATTACAGCATCCTTACCGAGTCCAGCGTTAAATGCGCAATGTGCCGCCATTTGAGCTTCTGCCCTGGCGCCCGCTACGGTAGTGAACCGTGCGAAGTGATAGCCGTTGACATGCAAACCTGCTTTGACCGCGTTTCGGATACTTACCCTAGCGGTTTGATCCGTAAAAAAGGTGCCTTCAGACAGTTTTGCAACCATTGCACGGACACCATACTTTTTCATCGAACGCCAATTAGCGACGGTCATAATACCGTTATTGTTTGACGTGTCGACCATATCTAATCGGGGCATTACTTAGTACCTCCCTCCGCCAGGCCTTGAGTAGTGGCTGGAACATTCAAAGGAGTATCGGCTTTAGCTTCATGCTCGGCCAACTGTGCCTCCTTATCTGCGAACGCTTGCTCTGTATTCGCCTGTCCCTCATCAAATTTAGCCTGTTTTTCTTGAGCCACAGTGTTTTGAGTGGTCATCAATTGATAGGCCTTTTCGATTGCCGCCGAGACGATGGCGGGATCAATATGGTGGCCTAAATCATTCAGCTGACTGGTAACATCTGCCACGGCTTTTTCCCGCTTTTCGTCGCCGGGCATTTCATAGGACGTTGACAACAAATGCACCACGTTACTTGCCAAGCTATCCAACAAGCCCAACACTTCACGTTGATTAGCAGACTTATTGGACGCAATTTTAGCCTTTACTGCAGGGTTGATCCGATTGAACCAAGCTACAAACAAAAAAATAACGATACCCAAGATGCCGGTATCGCTAAGCAATTGAATCAATTTTGTAATGCTCATAAAAATATCCCTCCTATAATTCACCGTATCGGTCACGGTACTCTTGATTCTCTCGTTCTAAGCCAGCATTGCGTTGCTTTAATTGCTCATTTTCCCGAACCTTTAGAGCAATTTGCTGATTAAGTTCGTTCTCCATGGCATCTTTCTTGACGCCTAATGCAGTTAACTTGGCACTTAACTCGTTAAGTTCATCAGCAAACTTCTTTCGGTCTGATTCGCGATCATCACGAAGTTGTTGATTGTCTTGCTTAACCTGGTCCATGATGTAAGCTTCAAGCTGTTGTTGGTCCTTATTAGCTGCCCGATTATCTACACGTTGCCCATGAATAGCCGCAAACGCTGCAGTAATCAGAGCCCCAATCGCCCCCAGGAGTCCAATCCAGTTACTAGCGTTCACTGTGGTCACCTCTCATCAAAGTACTAAAGAGTAGGGCCAAAGTGAGCAATGCAAAAATCCACGTCAAGTTAAACCGCATATCAAAAAAGCCACGTACCGAAAAAGCAACAGCAATGGCTCCAAAAGCGGGCGATAAGGCAACCATGCCCCAATCTCTCAACTTACGATGACAAAAAGCTGTCCCATATAAAATTACTAATCCACACGCAATCAACCAAAGCGCAAACCACCAGTCATCAGCGAATCCAAAAATAACTTGTTCTAGATGCGGTGGCGGTGGTGGCGGTGTTACGCGGGGATCATCAAGATACCCCTGATGAAGCCACACATAAATTCCTCCAAGTAAAGAGGCGACGCCAAAGAAGAAATGATTCCAGTGGCGTGAAATTTGTTTAAGTGGGCCACCATCCTTTGAAAATCTGGGCATCCTATCACCCCTTCCCAATTAAAAATCCCAAAAGAAAAGCACCAACCAGAAGGGCTATGCCTGTACAGGCGTAGATTCGTCGGTGCTTGAAGAATTTTTTGTAATACCCAAAATACCGTTTACTTGGTCCTTAAGCACTTCTGGAACTTGGTCAATGGTTCGCATACCGTCCAAAACAAATGAAGCGTAAATTGCTGCTAAGCTAGAAAAATTCATAGTAAATTATCTCCTTATTTTTGAGTGATTAAGTTAGAAACATCATCTTTAAGCTGTGCAGGAACCTGCTCAATTGTCCGATCCCCACGTTTGATTGAATCTGCATATACCTGCGCCAACGCGCTAAATTTCATCTTCTCACCTCCTATTTGGTTGTCGCACCAGTAGTAGCGGCTGCCGCCGAAGCAAGCACGGTATCACTAATTTCAAGCAAGGCAGACTGTGTGGTGGTCAGCTGAGTGCTTAGGCCATCCATCGACCTCTGTGCCTTAGCAAGCGTAGTGTTCAACTCTGTGATAGTCGCCTTCTGAGCGGCAATAGTGTCATCTTGGTCCTTTACCCGCTGATTTAGACTACCTAGTGTGGGTGTGTCTGTGTTACCCGGTGGCGTCATTGTCTTTTGGTCAGGATTATATACATAGGCGTCGAAGTTAGCACCGAAATCAATGTCCCAAGCATCAGGTAAGATGATAGACAGCCAGTCATCAATCTTGTCATCATCTGTAAGCTGCTTGGCAATCTTAACCGGCTTAGACCGGCCGTCTAATTGAAAATAGAATTGACTCATGGAAAAACCTCCTTAGTAGGCTGTAATGGATTGGATGGGTGAATAGTAGTAATAATTATTTGATCCATCGTAGAAATTTTGAGTGGAATTGGGCCAAGGATTCAAATTATATGGATCCTGAGAAACTACTTTAATATGCGTGTCATCAATGGCTTGCATAGTGATTCTAAATGAGATCCCATTTGTCGGGGCATTTACCTGAATAATTTTATGCGATAGCAAATCCTCGCGAGAAATCGTCATGTTTTGAATTGCGTTTTCAGGGCTTCTGTCCTCATATAATTTGACGTCCCACCGGTTATAGTATGGTTCATCCCAAATATAGAAATCTCCACAACCAGTGAGCTTAATGCCTGTTTTAAGTTTGTGAATTGGACCAGCGAGTGGAACAGTCGTATTGAGATATACCTTCATGCCGGTCTTATCAATATAAGGTCGCTGCGCGGCTAGGTCCTCATCCTCATTGCCAATGAAAATAGCCGGACCCGCAAAAAGCACCGTACCGTCCGGTAAGAACTCCTGGAAAACCAAATTTGTATTCCGATACACTTTTACGATGTCTCTCCCACGCTGCCGATGGGCCAGCTTACCGCCTGATTTATAGATGGGCATGATGCTGACCCCCAGTCATGTAGCGCGTGGGGTGGTCTAGGCGGGGGTCAAGTGCCCCCCCCATTTTAATTAATACTATAAACATAATTTAACCTCCTATAATCGCTTAATGCCAATAGTCACTTGATTACCGTGAGTTAAGCTAGTCGTTAGTGCTTGCTCACTAAAATAGACATACCAATCATCTGAACCGGGTCCCTGAATATTCATACACAAGGCTCCAGAGATTACTTGGGCACCAAAAGCGCTTTCCTTATAAGTGGCATCATGCATTCCACCCACTAACCGCTGATTAATACCATATATGACTGAATCATAGGATATTAATCCCGCACTCGTTCCAGATGGCCACCCGCTTAGTGATGTAAATGCGTATCCATCTGGCGGCATAACAAAGGGGAGCATGGAACTCTTAGCTGGATCGGTGTGGAAAAGAACATACCCCGTTAACGTGGCAGTTCCGTTTTCGTTGTCCTTAAAAAAGACGTGACCACCCAGATTGTTTTGTAACTTTAACGAGGTCCAGTAGTCCTCGCTATAGACTAGTGGCCCCCGATATTTGTGTACAATCTTTTTATTTCGCTGTTCCGGCATGTCTTCGCCTCCTATTCGTTAATGTCGTACTCAGCAGTAGTGTCCTTGGTGGTGATGGCGTTGTACTGTGCCTGAGTAAGACCGGTGTACCAATGACTTGGTGCGTTACGCTTGGTGAATTCAGCCAGGATCATTGTTTGAACCTGGTTATAAATGGCTTGTAGGTCATTCTCCTTAGTTAACGGCGTATAGGTTTTACCATTGTAGGTAATGGTTCCATTGCCGTTATCAACGGTGGTTCCATGCCAGGGTCCCCAGCCACTACCTAGATAGTATTCCCGTGTTGCAGTAACACCATTCTTATACTCCTTTTGAATCATTGCGTTATTATCTGCAAGAAGTGTTTCCCATACGATATAAGAGTTATTATTTCCACCAAAGAAACCATGTAAAACGCCTGAATCAGAGCGATGAATTCCAGGAGCGAAATCAACATCTAAGTCTGCCCCTTCACGACTGGTTCCATCGCGATAGGCAAAGAAATCCATCGGTGAGGCCGTGTAAGGAGACGCAATCGACTGTTCCTTAACTTGAGGTTCGACAAAATAAACGCCACTGCTCTTACCATCGGTACTCCCATTATTATCAACTCGGAAGCTTCCTGTCACACAATCGTTTGGCACGGCAAAGAATCCTCTGCGTATTTCGGCATTATTAGGAGATAATTTGGCATTGGATTGAATCAAAACAGGAACCATGGTTCCATCGGCTTTGTAACCCAAGAAGTAGATATCAACGCCATAAACGTTCGCACTAGCAAAACAGATCATTGAATAGAACATCATTGCCCCAGGCGTTACAGCGAACTTTTTGCTGGTCGTATAAATTTCTCCGGAACTTCCACCGTTATACTGGTTTGATGTGGAAATAACGATTAAATTATCCTGACCATTATGATAAAAATTGTGTTTTCCAAGCGATATATTTGCACTATTGGCGCCATTGCCGTTGGTAGACCACCCATCTAAACTAACTAGATGTGAGGAGTTGTAAATCAAATTTTCGGCACCATATCCGTTATTATCGGTGGCCGTTACGAACCACCCCGTATCGGTGTTTGAATCGAAAGAACGAAACTTAAATCGATGTTGGGAATCAAGCCCTGACATCTTGTAACTGCCATTGCCCTCCGAAATTAGCATTATGTCCGTTAAAACGCCACTTTGAGTATCGTCTCGGATATAATAAATCCCCGGATTGGGAAGGTGCGCCATGATGTAAGACCGAAAGTCTGACCCACTTGGAACTGCTAAGATTTTGTAATCATTTTTAGTAAAAAGCGATTGCTGCTGGTACCCACTTACGTCTACTGGCACCCGGTTAGCCATTGCTCGTTCCCACGGCACATAAATGCTAGTATTGGTGACGGTTAACTTCATGAAAGAGTTCCCATTAGTGGATTCGGCCGCTCTTAGATGGACTGTCCCCGATTCAGTAGCGGTCCAGAGATAAGTATCTAGTTCACCATTTGGCGCCGCCTTAGCCAAATTCGTGTTAATCTGGGCCGTATCAAGATGTTCCGAGCCACCCATTCCAGCAGCTGTCGGCGTTCGAAGTTGGATAGCCACACCACCCGCCGTTGAAGGCTTTTTAAAATACACACTGATATAGTATGGTTGGCCTTTAACCGCCTCAAAGGGAAAACCGGTGCCGTTAGTGTTGCACTCTTGCCACACATCCGTGGTCCCATCAAGTAATTGCGGGGCGTTCTGTTCATTCGTGTATCCCTTAGCACTGGCAAGCGTAGCAGCATCCCCATCATTAACTTGTTTAACTGTGGCGTATCCATCGAGGTCCTTAAGCTTGGCATCAATTTCAGGCTTGTTGTAGTAGTTCTTCAAATCAATCGCCAGAGCATAGGCCAAATTACCCAGTTCAAATTTTGCTGGCTTGCTAGCTCTATAAGTTTGGGTAACTCCAACGGTCAGGCTATATAAAGTATCCTTGAATGCAGTAATAACGGCCCCATCCCCATCGGCCACAGCAACTGTTATTAAGCTACTATCACTATCACCATCAATGTGAGCTAAAATTCCAATCGCATTGATAGTGAAATCTTGATTTACCGTAAACTTGTCAGTTTTATTAGCTAAAACGGCCTTAACCGTAAAGGTATTATCCAATGAGGTTTTAGAGTTAATTGGATAACTCAGAGAGTTAGCAAAAAGATCCATGGTCGCTTTAGTTAAATCAGTATCTGTTGACATCGATTCCGTGACCAAAAAGTTATCAAAAATAATTGCCTTTTCGGCTTTGTTGGCACTAGCAATCATTGCTGTACCAACGTCAGTCATACTTGAGGTATAGTTCACAGTTTCACTCCTTTCTTTTTGCTAACCGATGTTTAAATCTTCATTAACTTGAACACAGGCTGAAACGTAGGTCTCTACATGGATGCTAGTAATCAGAGAAACTCGGGATAGCGTTACCCCTAAGACTAATGAGTTTTTCAACTCGTTCATGAAAATCTGGATTAATTCGGGGTGTCCAACGTCGTCTAGTGGCAAGTTTTCAATTGAAACGTGAAATGGTTTGCCAGTCGTCGTTCCATCATCATTAATTTGATAGTCGTTCTTTACCTGAAATTCACGGGGATCAACATCGAAGGACTGCGATATGATGCGAATCACTTCGTTGGGCGTTCCTTGACTAGTCCGATTAACTGATCGTAGTTTCAACAAAAACCGATAGACTTCATCAGACTTACCTTGGCGAAGTAATCCCCAGTCATCCCCATAATCATCTAGTTGACCGCCAACCATGTTGTCCAAAGCAGTGATTCGTTCAATGGCTTCGGCGTCTTCAATATCGTCATATAAGAACTTGTCGAAGACTCGCATCATGCGTTCTGTTGGGCTACCCTTTGTAGTGTTGATTCGATTGGTCGGAACGGCTAAGACCTCATCTTCGTGATACAACTCAAATTCGGATTTACCCATTGATTACCACCCCAATCGCTTCATCATTAGTATCGCCAATAGCGAAATTATCCAGCTGAATATCAGCGCGTTTTAAATCATCCGCTGACGTTCCCCATTGCAAGTCCGTAACGTTGCTAACGGCCTCAACATCATAAACGACGCCAAAAAGCTGTGTGTACTTTAGCTTGTCGCCCATATTAAATTCATCCATCCAGGCTTGAATACTATCGCGAATATCTTGAATCACTTCATCAGTGGTTGTTTCGCCAATATCGCCTAAATCAACGCTAAGTTTCATGTAAATTTGCTGAGTTGACCCAACAGAAAAAGCGACGTGATTAACGTCGCCATTGTCTAATGGAATATTATATTTCTGGGTACCGGTCAAGGTAATTCCTAACGCAATATTATCTGAAATCGTCTGAGCCACGACACCCATATTTCCTCCCAATACATAGATATGAGTAGTATATGGCGGGTCTCCCGCTACCTTGGGCACGTCAGTATTGATGATATATCGAACACTTCGAACGTCTGGAATATCGAATAGCGCCGTTGAGACCCCATTTGGTGTTGGTGACTTCACGGCATTTTGAGTCAGGATAACTCTACGACGTAGACTATAGTCGTTTTCCATGTCAGCCCCGCCGCCAGCTGGTTCAGCATTAGTCACTTCTGTGATTTCCTCAACGTAGGTCACTTGGTCAGTAATCGTATTCGCATCACAGTTATACTCATCCCCGGTCTCTTCTGCATCGACCTTAACCGTTACAGTTCCATCTTGACCGATAGTGGCTTCTTCCTCAGTCAGGTAGTACCGGTCTTGATTATTGCTAAACATGGTCTCGGCATCGATAACGTATCCCGCAACACCCTTAATTAGCAGTTGCGTTGTTGCGTAAGACGCTGCATTCCGTGAGATTCCTACGTTACTTGCCAAGCGGTCTAGCTGAACACCTTCAGCAAGTAAGACAAAACGAGAATCATACAGGTCTTGCTTAGTTAAATCGGACTCCGCCAGTTGACGCGCTAGCGATTCTGCGAAGGATTCAACATAGGATCCAGTTGATAGGTCAACATCTGGGCCCAGATTCTCTTCTCGCTGTAGAACTGTTTGAATGGCCACTAGCCATTCCTCATAAGTTTTAGGCTCAAACCCAGTTAATGTCAGGGGCACTAGCACTACCTCCTTTCTTAAATTCCAATGCTTGCGTCAAAGGATAGATTAGGATCATCATTCTCAACAATTAAATCGTCATCAGCAAGCTGTAACATCGTATGGATTTGAGCCTTCCGCGCCTTATAATCCGGTGTTACCGTGACGCTCAAAACGTTAGCAATGCGGTCATCTTTTTCTAATGCTTCGGCAATTTTATCCGCTGCCAAATCCGCATTGTCGTTTTGACCAAAGAAGTCCAGCCATTCAACCCCAAACTCAACATCATTGACAGCCCAGCCAACTTGTGACAGTAATCGTATCTCCAACGATTGCCGTAATTCTTCGATGCCATTAATCATCATCGTCCCGTTAGTTGGATCCGGATTACCATTTTCATCTAGCTGAACATCTAGGCTCATACAATCACCCCCAAAATGACACTAGAATTAATAATGTTTTGTCTGAAAGGGTCTGCGCGGTAGGTGGCACTACTTTTATAATTCGGGGTCCCGTCCGCAATCACACCAACCAAAACTTCATTACCAAGCTCTAACCTACCGAAATTCAAACGCCGAATATCCCGAACAGCCGGTTGCTTCTTTCCATCCTTCGTGTAAGACAGTGGTTGCACAGTAAGCGGGTCTAGCTTAATGACCACTGCCCGATATAATGCTTTTAACCCATCGACTTGGCGACTAACCCGTTGATCAATCAGCGGCAAAAGAGCGCTCTCACCACTTTTCACTTAACCCACCTCATTTCTTCTTATTTTTAGCATGCCGTGAGGCCCGCTTAGACTTCTCGGATTTTCGATTCTTAGCGTCTTTGGCCCGCTCGTTTTTTTCTTTGAGCTTAGCCTTCAATCTCTCTTTATTGGCAGCAGCCTTAGCCTTACTCAAGCGTCCTGCATTAGACTTTTTATAGGCAGCCAGCGGAACGAATTGAAACGTCACCGTGCTAGAAGAAGGCGTGTACTCTCGCTGACCACCTAGAACCACACACTTCCCCAAATTCTTGATATCATCGTCTACGTAAACCAACGCACCAACGTAAATTTCTTGCCGCATAAGCGACTGAGCCTCGTACTTCTGGCCATCATAAGAGCCATCATCACTAGGAGTAGGATGCGTTAATAGTCCTGTTTCTGGCGTTAGATGCAACTTCGCCTTCTGCCCAGTCGTAATCTCACGAATGTATAATTTGCCATTCATGATATAGCACGTTGTACTGGCGATATCGGCTAACTTTTTAATGGCGCTGAGAGGCTTACTGTTTACGGTGTAGTCATTGGCAAACTTGTGGTTATAGGTAAGCTTCACCGCTCCTAACGGAATGTTCGCCTTACCAGCAATTGACCGGATAGCAGTTAATACAGTGGTTCCCTTTTTAAAAGATAAATTTGCGTATTTGACCTGTTTAGCATACTTAGCCTTCGTTTTGGCTTGCTTAGTAGTTTGCGTGTATTTTTTACGCGTCCGGGCCGCATAGGACTTCCGCTGTCGGGCAATCTCGCCTCGCTTAAGTGCCCGGTCATGAGACTTAGCATTAGGATTGTTCCTTAGCCAGGTATTTAGTTCCTTAGTCTTCTTCTGGTTGTACTGTTTAATCCGATCAGTTGCACTTTTACCACTGGCTTTTTTCCGTGTGTTTTTGGTTTGCTTCACCCGGACCTTTGTGACCTTTCGAACCTTGAGTACGTCTCCACTGATATCTGGGAAGTGATTAAAATTGACCTGAACCGTTCTATCCATGCCATCTTGGGCCATTGGCGTTGAAGATTTAATCGTTCCCTTAGTAATCAATCCGCCATTTTTAGCGGTGGCGTCAGCATTATAAAAGCCAGCCGTCGCGGAAATGGTGCGCCCTTCCAAGAATATTCCGAACTGACTGGGCGTCAGGTTATACATGATCAATTGATTCATATCGGGATTAATCCCGGTTGAAAAAGGGGAAGTCAATTCCATGGTGCTGTTGTACGGAGCTTTATCCCACGACAAAAATTCAACGTGGTGCTTAGACCAAGCAACATAAATTCGCATATACCGGTGAACGAAATCCATCACTCTCCGCCCCCTTCACCACGAATCAAATCCAAGTCGTCCAACTCGTCTAGGTCATCGTCATCGCTAGGGTCATCCGTCTCATCAGAGTCAAAATCGATGTTAGCCTCATCCCCATCAGGATTGAAGATACCCTCATCTGCATTGCCTGGGTCTAATTCGCCAGTAAAGGTCTCATCCTCGGTAATCCAAATATCCCGATTAACGTTGGCAAAATTGACTACCGTGGCCTTACCGGTTTCATCAATCATTACCAAATCTTCTCGTGGGAGATTCTCGTCGTTGACTCCCGCAAATAGCCGCTCCCCAGCAACTAGTTTCTCACTGGTAATTAGATCTTCCCCATTTTCATCCCTGAGTGTGATGTAAAGCCGATCGTTGACGTGGTTGTACCAGACCTCAGCCTCATAATCGACGCCACTCAGTGTTACGTTAAAAGTCTCAGGCAACTGATATTTATTAAAATTGAACGTATTCCGGTACATACGAATTCACCTACTTTACCCGGATTTTTTTACCAATTGGGAGCTTATTATCTGGAAAACCATTCCAACTTCGTAATTTAGCAATAGATGTCCCAAAACTAAGGTGATACCCCCAATAGGTATCACCTTTCTTGATGGTTAAATATTTGCCTGCTTTAGGTTTGTTAGCCTTACGTGTCCCCTTGGTCTCTGCCTTCTTACCTGTGTTATTTTCCTTTTTAGTAGTGGCCTTTCCCTTCGATTTTTTGCTTACTTCACTTTTAGCCCACTTCACATCCTCAATGGCGATAGAAACAGGAACCGCATTATCTCTGGGAGCATCAAAGTTTGATGCAGTGGAGGTTAATACAGCATGATTGCTCTGCCGCTGACCATGATGCAATTCAACTTCGGTTCCGTTTGTGGACCACCGTTTTAAGCTATCAAACTGTTCTTTCAGACCTTTAATTTCCGAGATCAACGAGCCACCTAGTTTCCCGTCGATTTGCCGCTGAACGGGGGATGTCTGCGTATAGTGATTAACGTACTGACCGGGAGCAATCGAGTTGGTAGTCAAGTCAGTTGTAACCGTTTCGCTTTCGGTCGTGTTATCAATGTAAACATAGCTGTTAACGCTCCGCGGATACTTGGGGATGACAAAGGGACGCTTAGCTTTCCAGTACCCTGGTTTATCCTTCTGCATTTTAGTAATGATTTTCTTCTTTGTATTTAGCGCCGCCTTTCGACGTTCAGCAGCCTGACTTTTCTTGAAAGAAGCCAAGTTACTTTTAGCCTTGTTGTAGTCTCCCTTAGTTTTAGTAACCTTTCCTTTAGCCTTGTTGGTCACTCGTGTGGCTGTTTTAATCTTTCTGTCTAAAGAATTTTTTTCGGCGGTAGTCTTGGCTTTAACACGTTTGGTCTTCAATCCCCCCAGCTTTTTATTATTCGAAATATAAATTCGGTTCGCTTTGTTGTACGCTCCCTTAGCTTTGGTTACCTGAGACTCATACGACTTTAACGTTTTTTTCTTAGCCATAGGACTACCTCCTCTTGATTTTCTATGTAAAAGGCCTCCCATCGCTGAGAGACCTGTTTTCTATTCTGCTGACATGAGTTTCATAGCCAGATTGTTCATCTTGGCTTCAAAATCACGTTGACTTTGAGTTTCCTGTTTAGCAATCGTCTTGCGTACAGCTTCTGGATCACTGACGCCTTGAATCACGTACTTAGGACTATACGTAATCTGTGGACGGAGAACCATCCCCCCTTTAGAAGGTTGGGTAGTCGATACGCTTTGTTTAGAGAACTTAGTCTGCGATTCTTTCATCTTGGCAAACTCACGCTGCATTTTAGCGAACGTTTTAAGCTGACCAAACATGCTGTTAGGCGCTTTGTTGGCGCGATCACTCATGGCTTCCAGCAACAGTTTGTCCGCCGTTGGGCGGCTGGTGTTAATAGCGACCTCTGATTGACCTGGGACTTCGCCAAAAACATTAAGCTTTCCGTTTTTTGCCCAGCCGCCGTTTGCATGCAAGGCCGCTTCAACTTTCCGAGCGCCATCAACGTGTTCGGCCGTGTAACCGCCACGCTCCCAACCACTTGAAAAACGCGCGGCTAGCGAGGCAACTGAACCTTTTCCGCGAAGGACGCTACGTAATAGTGCACTGTCGGAGCCTTCACCCCTAAGGGCAAAGGCGAGTTGAACGCCAGCATCTTTCCAGCTCTTACCGTGCTTTCTAGCGTAATTCATCAGATTAGTTTTCCGGCCACCTAGCCATTGCCCTAAGCCTGATGCACCACCACTTGAATTAACGGCTCCTGTGTTAAGACCACCGGATTCAAAGTTCCAGTTTCCTAGAACGGCAGCAATACCATTTTCTGTAGCTGCCGGATATAACTTCTTAAACGCTGCAGCTAGGGCATTAACACGCTTAGATAAGCTGCCTGAAAGGCTTAAGCTCCCAACATCTTCCTCGCTGAGGTTTTTAGAAACCCACTTAAGTCGACTACCAAGTTCTGACTTAACTAGCTTAGATAATGCCGTGTTCTTACTCTTTGCCTTAGACTTAGCAACGCCAGAGCTATTTCCGTGCATTTTGGTAACATCGTACCAACCGCTGGTAGATAACATATTCTTCTTAAGTGGATTTCCTTTGGTAACTCCAATATGAACGTGAGAACCTGAGCCTGTCCCAACTAATTTACCCAGCGTAGCAATACGCTGGCCTGTCTTTATTGTGTCACCAACACCAACTTTAATGTTATTCATTCCGCCAAATTCCTGGTAAATTTCTTGAAAGCCATCATCGCTTTTGACGATGATGACCTTACCTAAGTCAGGAATTCCAACGCCACCAATTCTGGATACTATTCCGCCATGAATAGCTCTAATGGCAGAACCCAATGATCCACTAAAGTCAACACCATCATGAGTAGCGCCTTTACCATAGTATTGGGCACGAGATGTTCCAAATCCATCTTCCTTAGTAAGGCCAGGCGTATGGGCCCAGTTACCACCCGCACCGGCACCACCAGACATCGCATCCTTCAGTTGGGACCATACCTCGGCATTCCAAGGCTTCCCAACGTGGTTGGCAGCACCCTTGGAGGTTGCCATCAGACTGTTCCCAAGGAACGTATTTTTGCCGCCCTTAAGGTTGCTGGTAAAATCACGGCTCCATGCCACCTTAGGGTTCTTATCGCTTCGCTTGATCAGGCGCCGTAAGCCGTCCGTCCCTTTTGCAAAGTGCGGTAAAGCCCCGACATCTTGAAGCTGTGCGGTTTCGGTCCCATTAAGGACTTCATCCCCCGGACCAAGCGGTAAGACCACATCGTTACCCTTAGGCATGTAAGCTCGGCCGTTGGGCTTAACGATGGTTTCCTGCCGTGGACCAATTTTTGCATCGTTCACAACCGCCATCGTGTGCTTACTGATAGGGCCTCTACTACCTTGGGCGTAGTGAATAAGAGGTAGGACACTACCACCGCCACCAAACTTGTTCAGTACCGTATTAATCCCACTAATACCGCCATTCAATTGCTTGATAGTGGCCGCCATTTCCTTGTGGGCGTAACCCGGTAACTTACCGAATATCTTGTCAAAGTCTGATACCATGGCCTGCGTAACGGAGTTCATCCCTTTATGCAGTTGGTTCATTTGAATCATTGAGCCCTTTTGCATGGTATCAAAATCACTGACGGTATTTTTCCGAATGGTATCGGTCCGTTTGTTAGTGCCCTTCTGGATGCCAGTAAATTCGCTAAGATTAGTCTTGCTGAGAAGTTTGACGCTCTTAGTTGACTCCTTCTGCATCGTTGACCAGGACTTCTTAGAGCCCTTTTGTAGCTTGGTCAGGGACTTCAATGAAGTCTTAGAAGAAGCGCCGTAGGCATCGAATTTGAGGCTCGTTGTTCCCCTATTCTTACCCTTGACTAGCTTAGTAGTTCCACTAGCATAACCTGGAAGAGTCATCCCCCGACCAAGGCCACCAGCAGCCACTGCAGCGGAATCACGTGCATTTAGAATTCGCTCACCAGAGTGAACTCGCTCTAATGCCGGGCCGTTTTGACCCAGCCAACGCATATACCCCTTACCTGGGTGATAAGCCATTTCTCGGCCCTGTTCGCCCACGAGGGCCATATGGTTAGTTTGCATGTACCCACCAGCTGCATGAGCAAACCCGGTTTGAACGTTGAGCTTAGGCTTACTACCTTTTGAACTCTTTGACTTGCCGAGATTATTCAATTGCTTTTGGTTGGCTTGGGCACCTTTTACTGTTGAATCGACAGCCTTAGGAGTAAACGAAGCGTTGCCCCCGCCTACCCAACTTTCGATTGTCTTGATGGGATGTGCCAGGAACTTACCGATGTTTTTACCAAGGTCAACAATTCCGTCCCAAACCGTCTTCAAAATATCGCCAAGAACATTCTTGATCGTGCCAAAAATTCCGGAGAAAATTTGAACGGCATCGCCCCAGATATTCTTCCAACGGCCGTGAATCAAGTCACTGACCAGTTTAAATACACCAGAGACTGTCTTGATCAAGCCTTCTAAAACGTGAGCCGCTACTTTGATAGCAGTCTTAACCACCGCACCAAATACCTTAAAGGCAACACCAGCAACTTTCATAGTCGGAACTAAGATAACCTTGAAGAGTTTCAAAGTATCCTTGATGGCCGCGCTACCATTCTTACCGGAGAGCGGCTTTACCACATAGCGAGTCCACGCTTTAGAGATCCCCTTAGTTGCGGAGTCCCAAACCCTCGTAATTGACTTGATGGTCGTCCTGAACGGGCTGAGTAGACTACTAAAGGTCTTTTTCACGCCAGCAACTGCTGACCCAATCGACTTCTTTAACTTTTTGGGTAGAGTTTTCTGAATCGTTGACCCAACTTTGGCACCAAGAGCCTGGCCAATCTCAGCACCGGCCATCCCCCCAATGGGGCCAAACATCGAACCAATCGCACCACCAGCGAGCATCCCTCCGGCGGACCCAACCTTTTTACCAGCATTTTTGTGATTCATACCGATTAAGTTAGTTCCAGCCACAGCAACGTCTAAGACCGGCAACTTACCAGCAAGCTTTAGCCCACCCTTGGCTAGTCTTCCTGCTGTAGTAGCTCCGGGGATGTGTGCTAATGCCCCCGCACCTCGTGAAGCTAAGGATTTAACTCCGTTTTTGGCAAAATTAAAACCGCCCTTAGTTTTAGAGGCGGCATAAACTGCTGCGGATTTAATTCCTGAACCTAGTTTCGTTCCAGCCATCCAGTTAACGGCTTTAGAACCACCTCGACGCATACCTGACCAGTTCCAGCCATTCATTACTAGACTTCCTGGAGTCTTTACTCGGCTACTGAAGTGCGAGGTTCCAGAGCGTAAGCTTTCGCGTCCAGTTGCTGGCTTCTTACCGCCAACCCCCAGGAGACTTCCCACTAAGCCTGATAATCCACCGCCTTTACTCTTACCACTAAACCCGGCCATGGCAGTTAATGCCGCGTGCATCTTCATCAATGAGCCGGCCGCTAACGCTAATGGACCAACTACGGCGGCCAACCCAACACCAAGACTAATGAACTTCTTAGTTGGTTCTGGTAATGCCTGGAACCCTTCCAGCATATCCGCCAAGGCCTTAGTAATCTTAGTTAGCGATGGCATCCACGCATTAGCAATATTGACACCCGAGCCAATTAGCCCCTGTTTAAGCCGATCCCATTGCTTTTGGAGCGTGTTCATGTTCTTCTCGGACAAAGTAGCAACGTAACCCTTACCGTGGTTCATGTTCTGAGACTTTTGAACCTTTTTATCCAGAGCATCGACCTGCTTGTAAGTTTCACCCAGAGTTTGAGCCGCACTAGAGGCGTTAACCCCGAAAAGTTGCGCATAAATCGCACCCTTTTCAGTGTGGCTTAAATTCATTTTGTTCATCTTAGTCGCAAGTTTTCCAAAAATATCCTGAATTGGCAAAAGTTCCTTGTGGGCATCACGGAAGTCACTATAGCTTAATCCTAAACGCTTCATTGCGTTAGGTGCTTTCCCCTTTGTCGGAGGACTAGTTAAACGCTGGTAGATTTGCCGCATTGAGGTCCCAGCCTGGCTACCATCAATCCCCGAATTGGAAAGTTGACCAATTGCTGAAACTGTCGTGTGTAGCGACTGGTGGGCGGCGTGCGCATCAGGCCCAGAGAACTTAAGTGCTTCACCTAAGTCACTGAAACTCGTCGCCGTCAGGTCAGCTGAGTACGCCATCTGGTTAATGGCCGTCTTGCTGGCTGCGGCCATCCCCTTAACGGAGTTCACTTTCATCCCAAATTGTTCGATAGCCGACGCCGCGTTGTTCACGACATCGGCGTAAGCATCGCCGGAAGCGATAGCCCCCTGCAGATAGGACTTCTGCGAACCTAAAGCCTGATTAGACGTATATCCACGCCGAATCAGCGTTTCATACCCAGCGCCAATCTTTTTCTGCGCGACTCCATAGGTGTTGGCATACTTTGCCCCGTCCCGTTGCATCGCCGCTACGTTCTTGGTGACCTCCGCCTGCTTTTCACCACCGGTTACGGCTAAATTATTGATCACTTTATACCGGTTTTGCAGGCTGGCAGCCGTCTTCAAAGCTGCCCCGGCCCCCAGTACTACTGCACCCGTTACGGCCGTTGCCTTAGCCCCAAAGGACTGCATCTTACTTCCCAGCTCACCCAAGTCACGAGTTTGCTTTTTAAAGTAGGAGGTTCCAGTAGCCTTCTTCATCGTCCGAGAAAGGTTCGTGGTCTTCGTGTTGACCCAATCAATCTTGCTACCAGTCCGACCGACGGCCCCCGTTAGGCTGTCAAACCCACGAGTCTCCTGACGAATGCTTTCGGGGATGCGACTATTACTAGCCTCACGATTTAGCTTACCAACGGCAGTTTTAGCACCGTCAACGGACTTGCTTAACCCAGGAACCAGCTTATCAAGTTGTTGAATGGTCTTTTTCATCCCATCGAGATTGGAAAGGCCATCAATGTCAATTCGATAATTAATCCTGTCTCCAGCAATGTCAGGCATTACGACCCCTCCTTAGCTCCAAAGGCTAAGGCAATCGCGGAAGCCTGCGTGTACTTATTCATCTTCGTGCGCTGCTCCGTCGCGTACTGCAGAATGCTTAACTCATTCCCCGACATCCTGCTGATTTCCTCACGAGTGATGTTCACGGCTCCGTGAATGTATGCCGACCATTCCATTGCTAGTTCGGGGTTCTTCTCAAAGATTTTCTCAATCTGACGCTTATTGAAGAAAATATTAGTTCTTGAGATAAAACGTGACGATGATGCTCATCACATCATCGAGTTCGGCTTTAGTCATCCCAATCTGAGATAGACTCTTAAGCGTTGCCTTGTGGATTGGCGCGCGATTAACCAGAACGACACGAATGATTTCACTCAAAATCATCTTGTAAACACCTAAGTTGTTAACCGTGATGTAACGATCACCGCTCTGCGTTTCGTTAATTCGAACTTGGTTATCAGACAGCTTCGTGCTGACCTCTAAATCAGGCTTAACTACCGTAATTCGAAGTTTCTTACCATTCTTCAGGTCGTAGTCCAGGTTGAAGTTATCATCAACCGTAATTTCTTCATCGTCCCCACGGCTGATAGATGGTAAGGTGTCCATGACTTCGGGATGAGTATCCGTCGCCTGATCAGTAGCCGGAGTCGCTACCGGAGTTGCATCCCCCGTTACCGAAGTCCCCGGATTAGCCTTTCCAGCATTCACACCACCGGGAACCCCTGCTGCAGGGTTGTTGTTTTCAGTAATTGCATCTTGGTTATTCATAAAATCCTCCTAAATTAAGCGGCCTTGTTGCCTTCCAAAGAAATCTTGTTGCATGAGAACCCGGCGTCAACCGTCTGGGCAGTCCCACCAACGTTAATATCTGGATTCTTAGTGAGTAGCGCTTTACTCGTAAAGATGTGTTCGTATGGCGTCGTAACATCAATCTTGTGGTACCCAGTCGATGCACCAAAGCCCATGATGTCTTGCCAAGTATCAGAAGCCCGATTCAAGTGAATTGTCATCGTCCCACGGCCATCGTGGTTCTTAACAGCGGTACCAGCACCCTGAGCATCAATTTCCATCGTGACGTTATCAGTCGTCCAAGTAACCGACACCATATCGTTACCGTTGAAGTATTTGACCAGCTTGTCATCCAAGTAGATGGCTACGTCGGCCGCATCGAACAAAGGTTCGTCATCTTCAAGCGTGTTAGCTAAATTTTGTCCAGCCATTATTTTTCCCCCTCTCTTACATCACAATCGTGTTTTCAATGTAGACGTCTTCAACCATCCCCATTGGGTGGTACTTCGTCTTGACACCACGCATTTCACGCTTTGTTTCATAGCTCTTCGGTAGTTGCGATGGCGTCAGGTAATCAACCTCGTAATCGGGCTTACCCGTCTCATTGCCATCGGCGTCAACGGCCGGTGCGATAATGTCCAGGTCACCGGCATCCAGGAAAGTACCCCGAATTACATTCACAATAGCGTTGAACCCAACTTCGCTATAAGGAATACCCTGGGCCGCGTTCTGAATGAACAGGTTGGCAATCCGAGCAGTCGCTTCGTTTTGAATCCAATCCCAGCCAAGAATGGTATCGATGTGAATCCCATCGGCAGACATCCGAGAACTAGTAATCCGTGGAGAATCAAGCACATAAGCGTAGGTAACGATGTTGTGCTTATCCAGTTCGGCAAGATCATCCGGCGTAAAGTCGAACCGGTCCTGCGGCTTGGTATAGGGTAAGTCTCCCAGTGCATACTTAACGGCTGCGTGAGGATTCCGCCCGTCTTCCGAACCAATAAACGCAGCATCTAACACGTTGTTGTAGGTGTCCTGAACATCGGCCGTAGAGTCATCCACCTTTGGTAAGGTGAACTTCATCGTCCGCTTGTTATCGGAATATCCTTGCAACTTAGTAGGATCATCGGCGTACAGGATAAACATCCCCGTGTTCTGCAACTCAATGAAGTTAGAAATCGCCTGGGCTACTTCATCATCGAAATCCACTAAAAACCACATTTGTGGCCCCGCAAAGTAATACTTTTTCAGAGCAGTCACAGCCCCGGTTGCATCAGCAGTCAACGTTGGGGATGCACTCCCAGCATCGGCCGTCACTTTAGCGCCATCCCCCGTTGCTTCAGACTGCACGTTTGTAGGATCACCTTCCGCAGAAGCAACTGGTGCGTAAGTCAGCGCCAACAAACTTGAAGCTTCGTTATTTGCAGAGAAGTAGGCCCGTGCCTTCTTCCAAAACGGGGAGTACATCTCAAAATCTTCGGTAACGGCATCTAAGTCGTCGTAAACCTTGATTCCTTGCTTGTCCCCTTTGACTAATCCACCAGCAAAAACGGCCTTAGCAGCGGTCGTATACTGGTTTGAGATGTGAGCCGGGGAAATCCGGTTCACCGTACTGAATAACGTACTGGCCATTATTCATCCTCCTTTTGGGTATTAAAAAAGCCCTCAACGGCGCTGATTACGTCGATAGGGCTTGTGTAGTGTCTGTAGTATTGAATCGTCAAATCAAATCCGTGGTGGTAAACGGCGCTAAAGGGTAAATCTGTCAGTGACCGGGATCGCGCAGGCGTTGCCTTTTGGATCGTAATGCCAGCGTTAGTGCGCAAAAGCTGTCGAACGTAAGGGTCCAACAAATAGGTCCTTAAGTCCCCACAAATTTGCATCCCTTGACCCATGACCTTAGCAAATACGTCTATGCTAATCACTGCTTCGAAGGTCCCATCATTGGCAGTCGCATCGCTAAAAACGGGGTCATCAAACGTTAAAGGAAAGTAGGTCACAAACGGAGGTTGCTTTACCTGTGCAATCTGTGCATTAGGGACGACCTCACACCCCGTTATTTTCCCAATCACGCCAACTAACGGTGCAAGCTTTTCTTCAAAGTCCAGCGTCTTTTTATTAAACGGCTGGCTCAAGGGCGTCATCCCCCTTCAGGTAGTAGACAAAGATGTTAGCCGTGTTGTCATTAGGGGCCACCTCGTCAATCTGGAAGATATGCCCCTTACACTCAACTAACGTGCCTACCCGAAATTCGCGTTCGGAATACCAGGCATACTCCCGAGGGATAGTATTGCCGCCACCTCCGAGTGACTGGGCCATCATGGCAGACAAAACCGCACTAGAAGACCGTGGTACGACCGGATCATTATAAGATTCGACATTAGAATCATCGGTTAAATCATCCCTGGTGAACGGAATTACCTCATTCAAGGCATTTTTCTTACCACCATCGAGAACATTCAGCTGGGGATGCACCTTAACGGGTACGGCGTAGATGCTCAACGCTTCATATAAATCGTCATTGTCCACGTTTTAGGACCTCCTCATCAATTGAGCGATAAAGCCCGCCAGTATCAACTAGCGGCTGGTCACGTCCCTTTTTCTTGATGGTACTTGGAGCGTTGGCCGGACTGACGATGTCAATCTGATGGCGGACGTCCTGAACCATACGTTTTCCGACTAACTTATAGGCCGCATTCCCCGTTAATCTGCCCTCAACAACGCCCTTAACCGCCTCACGACTAACAAACCGCCAACCATGCTTAGAATTGCGATAAACGGCCCCACGTAAAAAAGAACGCGCCGGGATTTTACTAGTCCCAAACTCGTTGTAGCGGACAATCTTTTGTAATTCTTCAGGCGTATGCTCCGGGACTGGCTTAATTGCCCCAACACTCACCTCAGCGGCATTTAATTGCTTCAAACGTCGTTTCTGCATGGTTAATTTTTTCAGGACCTTATCCGCCCCAGATTCCATTAGACAACCAGCGGAATCTTCAGCGTCTTACCAGCAGCCAATTCGTTACCTTGTAACCCATTAGCTGCATTTAAAGCACCCACAGTCGTCTTATCCCGGAGCTTCAACCACAGCCCGTAAACCGTATCGCCTTCTTGCACCCGGTAAGTCGCAAACGGAACTTCTCGTTGGTTAATGAGAACTTGTCCCACCGGTTTAAAGCTATTTGTTTTTGCCAAGTTAATCATCCCTTCTTATAAAATTTGAATTCCGTACTCTCCGTAGCCTTGCTCGCTTAGTAAGTCTTGGAACTCTCCCCAAGCATCATCAGACATCGCCTGATCAAACTTAGTAGCAGTCGCATTCTCAGCCTTAATCGTCTGGAACCGTTCCTTGTGCTTAATGACTCGCAAAAATAGCAAGTGGCAGGCATACAGCCGCACAGCCCGATCAATATTTTCATCCGTAATATTGTACGTTTTAACGGAGTTCCGAGCATCCCCAATGGCTAACGCAATTTCTGCAGCACCGATGGTCGAATACTTCTTCTGGCCAGTAATCTGTTTTGAAATCTCTTCATCAGTCATTTAATCAGCTCCTAGCCAGCTTTAACGGTGGCCCCATCCTCGGTTGGCGTACTCGTTACATTGGTCGGAGCCGCTTCCTGAGCCTGTTTGACTGTGAAACCAGGCACCGGTACCCGATTAGATTCCGTCAGAATACCGGCATCGTCAGTATGGGTCGACTCATAATCTCCGGTTGGCACTACAGTTCCTGCAGCAAGCCCAGTAATTACAGCGCCTTCCGTATCGGTACCCGTTGCTACCGGCGTAGTCCCATCCTTTTTGTACACATTTAATTTAGTAGCCATATTTTGCCTCCTAAGCAATGTAAGCTAACAGCTGGGCCTTGGTGTCGGAAGTCTTATAAGTGACTCCATGTTCGTCAAGGTAGGCCTTAATCTGGTCATTCGTCCAGCTGTCGTCGGGAACGCCGCCTTCTTCAGACGGCGTTACTAGTTTTTTGGTGTTTCAGCTTCCCCATCCCCAGAATTTTCTTCGCTGGGTGTCGACTTTTCAGGGGTCGATGCTGGTGCAGGTTCAGTCCCAGCAACGTTCATAATCACGATATTACGAGCCTTATCTAGGGCAGGTAGTACCTTCTGGGAGACGTGAGTCATGGTTGCAACCGGATTATCAACTCGCTTGGTGTACATCGTGATACCATCAGAGGTTCGTGATAATTGGTAATGAGGATCTCCCGCCAGCCCCATGTCTTCAGCGGTATCTGTCCAACTCATACGACCAACGCCGCCCTCTGGGATAAGCACGACCATATCGTCGGGAATAAAGCGGTTTGAGCCAACACCCTTGTTGTAAATCAATGGTTGCACCCCACCAAGAATATCCACAAATAATGCCTTCGCTGCTGTTTGTGACATCCCAATATTGGTATTAGTTTTATTCAAGGATAGGCTATTAATAACTTCGCCAGAGTGAGCTAACTTACGGAAAGTACGGCCATTCATAATGGCATACGCAATCGTCGTACCATTATCGTCAGCAATTTTATCAATCTGATCTTGAATATCGGCTAGCGGGGATGAATCCATAGTTCCCCAGGCCGTTTTAACCGTAACTTTATGTTCGTCCGGAATTTTGAAATCACGTTTGTAGAGAATTCCATCACTGGTTACGCTAATTAACCCTGTGGTGAGGGCTTGCATGGCCAACACTTCACGGGTAAACAGTGCGTCTGTCAACAGAGATGCTGGATCCTTATACTGAGTATCCGTAATTGCTTTGATTTGCGCCGAATTGGCATTATTAGCTAATGCCCGCTTAATATCATTACGTCGCTTTTCGTTCATGGATTTGTAGTTCTTAAAAGGAATCGCCTTTAAAGTCTCACTTTCAAACCCAATGTTGTCGCGCTTAATGGATCCGACATCGTCCGTGGTAGCCGTCATCATTTCGGCTGGGTGATCTTCCCCATACAGCATTTCAATTTCATCCGTGTTGCTATAAGTTAAATCAAACAAGCTCTGATACAGGTAAGGCGCTCGTTCATTTGCCCGTGCATCCCACCACCCAATGATAGAGGTTGGATTTTCAATATCTGCAATTGTACGCATTCGTTATCCCTCCTAGTACCGGTCAACGACAGAAATCTTAGGTAAGACTGCCTTTAAAGCCTTCTTGAGTTCTGACGTATAGACCTTTTGCGTATCCTCATCCATTTGATGACGATTAATCGTTCCAGAAATAATGATTGAGGCCGGAACTGGGCCATCCAAAATGTTGTAATCTTGACGCAAGATACCCTGTGCAACGGTTGCATCCGTTGTTGGAACCAGCACCACGGAACCATCATTATTCAAATCGAACTCTTTATCGGCGGTTAGTAACGTCCCACCACGCATATACTTATTACCGTCCGCATCGGCCACCATACTAGGGTCATTAATCATCCCCGGAATAAGCGTGGCGTTTTCATCATCCAGCAAAATATCATGACTGGTTACAAACTTCTTTGCCATAGTATTCCCTCCTGTACTTTATTTAAAATTATCCAAGGAAGCTCGTGAATTATTGGATTCAGCAATCGATTTGCCAAAGTCAGTCAAGCTTTCGTTACCGTGCTTCGTAGCATTGGGGATGTGCCCCGCTTGGTATTCCTTGCGAACGGCATCCTCAGTTGTCTTACGAACATTGGTAATGAAGTCTAACAGCTTGCTAGCATTATCGATGGTCTTGTCGTGGTCGTCCGTTACCAAGACCTCAACGATGTTCTTAGGAACATCGATTCCACTCTCAGTAAATACGCTCAGAGTTTCATCAACCGTGTCACGGCGAGCCATCTGCGCCTTCAGAGCAGCAATTTCCTGTTGCTCTGGGCTCTTAGGCTTTTCCTTGTTCTTATCCCCGCCACGTAGCTTCTCTAACTCAGCTTGTGCCTGATCAAGTTGCGCTTGCAGCTCATTTTTTCGACTTTGTTCCTTACCAATGCGTCCCTTTAGCTTTTTGATAACTGCATCATTGGAATTATCATCACTATTTGGTTTTTCATCGTCGGAACTGCTTGAATCGTCATTTCCATTCGAATTATTAGTGTTGGATTCATCCCCAGTATGATCAATTTCATCGTTTGCCTGGTCACCATTATTCTGGATATCATCCTCAGCAAAATACTGCAGGTTCATTGGCATAATCGTTTCTAAATTCTTCATAATCACTTGCTCCTTTCGCGCATTTAAAGCCGTGGGAGGCTCTCGGGTTGTTGTTTTACGCCAGCAACACATGGAAAATGGCACAGAAAAAAGCCGATTCACCGACAAATACCGAGTGATCGACCCTTTAAAGTTATTTGTTAAATTTATGCACTGCCATATCCGGCATTAAGGTTCCGCGCCTATTTAGGGCGATACGTTATTTTAACGACATGAGAATTATCAGAAGCAAATTGCTCGTAATCAGGATAGTCACCATCTGATTTAATCTCTTTTTCTAACAACAAGTCCCCGTTTGGATAGTCCTCAAGGACAGCCGCTTCCGTGCCATCATCAAGAATTACACAATCAAATTCTTTAGCTTCCAACATTTCCCATCACCTCTTTTTATCCTTGATATATGGAGAAGTTAGCCTTGTACCTTTTTCATCAACAATCCATGCAGTAAGTACGGTATGTGTTTGTCCATTTGGACCCGTTACCGGAATGTCAACTTCATACCGAGGACCATGTCCCACATCCTTTTTAGGAATCGCAGGAATTTTTACTACTCCTTCACGAATCTGATCCACTAAACCATACTTCTTATAATTTTCTTTAGTATAACCTAAAGCCGATTTGAAAACACGGGCTTTGTCTTTCCCTTTGGGGCTAGTAAAGTCCAACGCGTAATGGTCAAACTTCGCATCCGGAATAATTACATTTTTAGCATCCGGTAGCGGTACAGTTTGTGGCGCATCACGGGTGCCTGACCCGTGTGTGTTTGTTTTGGAACCATCTTCCTGATTGCTTACTGTAGACTCGATTGCTCTTGCTACTACTGCTCCTTTTACTGCTTTTACCAGAGGGGTATCAATATGCGGAATTTTACTACATCGACAATTAGGATGACTGCTCCCAGGAATACTTGGCGCTTCATCAATAAGATACGGTCCCTCGTTAGCCAGACCTAAGCATTTTGTGCACGCCCCTGGCTCAGTGACCCAATCAACCTTGGTGACCTTTAGTATGCGATAGGTCGTCATATTAGCCTCATCGATTAAACGCGCGGACTCACTGCGAACTAATCGCTGTGAGATGTAATCCATCTGCTTAACTCGATCAGCGACTGACTGGGTTGGCTTGAACTGTTTGGGATTCATGTGTGATTCAAGTAGCTTACCTAAATCCTTTAAATCCATGCCATGCCGAATGTGGCGATTTATCAATCGTTCAACATCCCCAGCCAGTTCATCGTTGTGTTCCCACAAGCGGTCCGACCACTGTGCCACATTTCTCGGGTCAGTGATCACACTAACTTCGTGTTTTGCCACACCTACTTGCTTAGGGGTAAGGCTATATCCCTTCTTGAGGTAGCTATACTGACGCTTAATGTCATCCCCAACGCGCTTAGCAATTGCCCGTTGATTACGCGAAGTCAACTGTAGGAGTCCTAAGGCGATAATCGCAATTAACATGTGCCGCTTATCGATGTCCTTATAGCTACCAGAGTAAAAGTCTAGCCGGTCAGTCGCTTCATCCGGCCAATTACGAATATCCAACTCCACAATCGCCCGCCGAAACTCCTGGCGATCCCATCTAGACACTTTGCGGCGTACCTGGGTAAGCGACAATCCCGTTTCGTCGGCATATTGCGTGTAGAAGGCTGTGAGGTGGTCCCTAATGTACCGGAGACACTCGTTTAGATACTGCTCACTTTGTTGGTCCGTTTGATTGTCCTGATTGACCAGTTGCTGGATATGATTCCGTTCCTGCTGCTGGGTTATCAACTACGCCACCGCCCTTCTTCTGGTCGGATAGGTAGCTTTGCAATTGGGGGGCCACTAAGTCAGCTTCCTCGGCCTCCTGGTCCTTTAAGCGTTGAACCGCCTTTTCAGGATTATCAATGCCTGAGAAGAGCCCCAGCTTGGTCACGTCATCAACTTGACCATTCATCTTTTGGACGATGTCTGCTTCTTCAGCCAAGTTATGGGGGATGCTCCGTTTATGATCGAATGCTAGATCGCTCACTTTTAGTGACGATTCTCGCCAGACATCGTTAAAGAGAATCCCAAATAGCTGACGTAATGCCTTATCCATCTTAAGGGCTTTCGTCCGTGCCTTAGCCTGCATCGGCTGGTAACGTTGCAGCAACGCAACTCCGCTAATAGCTTGAGCCGACATCCCCATGCTAGAATCGTTCAGGTTCACCACTTGGCTAATCTGATAAACCAGGTCAATCGCCCGGTTTAGGAAATTTTCCTGCGTCTCATCATTAGAATCAGGCGTCATAAACTCAGCACTCGGTTGGATTGACGTATCATTCGTAAATGAAGCCTTTTTACTAAGATAGAGGTTAATCAACCGGTTATCCTGAATCTCTCTAAGCTGCTCTTCACTCAGCTTGACACCCTTGATCACCAGGTAAGCATCAGCAAACGACGAAATATCATTTGTCTTGGCTGACAGCACACTGTCAATCGCATCAATCAGGCTGATAACGTCATCAAAAATCCCAGTCCGTTCGTCATCCTCCGCAAACTCGATTAACGGTAGTTGGCTAAACTTATACATGTCGCTCTTTCGGACGGCTCTAGGATTAGCAACATCGGCGTTAGTCACCGATACCGTTCCATCTTTCTTTTCCAGCACGTAATTAGCGTTCTTCGTGATCAACGTGGGGATGATTTCGCCATCCCCGGTTGAGTACCGGATACCAAACAACGGGTTGTGCATCACCGTGTCGTCATAAACAACAATTGTGTCACGCGGCGAGCTAACGGTAAAGTTAAGGTTCCCCTCTACCAGGTAAGCATAAAGATAGGAACGTCCGTAGATGTCCGCCTGCTTGGCCCATTCGCTAAAGACGTCCGAGTAATCGCATTCAGTTAACCACGCTTGAATCTTATCGTTCCAATCGTCATCCCCACTACCATCAGTCTGATGCTTAATGGAGACCGGGTCCCCACTAAAATAGCCGTTAAACGTATTGACCAGCTTCTTTGGTAGGTTAATCACCAACCGAGAATCCGGCTTGTTTAGCGGCTTTTTTTCACGATGAATAATGTCATAATGGCGGCCTTTGTAGTAATCCCGCTTCATGCGGTATTTCTGGGCAATAACCTGATTATGGTAAGTAGCAATGCTAAACACATCATCTAAGTGATCTAGAATATTCAGGTCAGCCGAGTACAAAAACACATCGTCATCCGTCAAGCTAACATTTTGACTCAGCTTGATTTCTTCAGAACCAGCGTAGTCTTCTATTCTCAGCGGCCGACCGCTCAACAGGAAATCCTGATTATTAGCCGCACTAAATTGTTGTGCAATATCCAATGTCTAACCGCCTCCTAATAGTTTGGCAATACCTGCATCCCCGATTCATCCGTTTCCGGTGCTAAGACGCCCATACAGAAGTAACGCATGGCGTCCATCGCATGGTCGTGCTCCTTAACAACTTTATCCTCACCGTGTTGCGCAGCCTTATCGTCCCAGACGTAGCTGGCCAACTCTTTGAACAGGTTGGTTAGCCCCGGGGTAAACATGATTCGACCGTTACTCATCAATGACTGAGTTAGCCTGATACCATCTAACACATCGTTGTTAGCGGGGATGACCTCGTAACCACGTTGCTGAAGTAAGATGGCAAAGTGAACCGCCGACGGGTCCAGAATGATTGGTGCTTTAATAGTTCCCCGAAAGTGAGATGAACCATCCCCCTGATCAGAGAGAAAACGGGCCAGGTCATCCGCATATTGGCCGTCCGTCTTCTGATGGCTGTTAGAGGCCGCACGACCGTTGTAGTAGTATTCCTTTAGGCAATACCAGATACCATTAGAAAAGCCCCACAGCAGGAAAACTGTGGGGTTCAATGCGCCATAATCGGCTGATACTACATAATTTGTAATCTTACTTGGGGCCGGTGGGGATGTGACCATCGTTTCACGACTAAAGTTGTCGTAAATCACACCATCGCTCAATACCCACTGGCCTAGAATATACCGTTGATAGAAAACGCCCGTATACATTCGCTCATACCGTTCAATCGTCTCGGTTGAGAGGGATGGATTATCCTTCATGGTGAAATGAATGTGAACGGCTTTGTGCTCGTCCAGCTTGTCCAACCACTTCAGCTTGAACCAGTGGTAGGGGCCGCTGGGATTGCAATTAAACCAAAATTTCGCACCGTCCACGCTGGCCCGGGCGGTTGCCTGACTAACAAAACTCTCTGGCATCAATGCAACTTCATCAAAAAAGAAGCCTGCGACCGTGATCATTTGTTATCGCGCTGGCTTTTTATCCTACGCATCTTACACTTTCATGTAAGCTCAGCATACATTTTCGACCATAAAAAAAGACCATATTACTATGGCCAATGGTCGTCGGAGACTCTTGGGGGAGTTATATTCTTCTTGAAGGTTCATCCCCTATGCGTTACGGTGAGCCACCTATTTTAATAGGTGCTTTACCTCGGTATTAGCTTATCTTAGTTTTTTCGGATACAGAATTTCCTCAACCGTCTTACCCTTTCTTCGCCTATCTGCAAGCGTAGAATACGGTAAGCCAATTTTTCTTGCCCATTCTGGCATTGTCATGGTAATTCCGTCATGAGTTAAGACGATATTGTTGCGTTTATTATCGGCTTGCTGATACACATCTGCCCATCGGCAATTTTTCGGTTCATAATTTCCATTAAAATCTATACGATCAATACTCTTGTCTTCAGAATATCCATGGCTGATTGACCAATCATAGAAATTGCGAAAATCATCTAACCACTCTGAACAAATACGAATTCCACGTCCACCGTATAAATCAAATTGCGGATAATTTTTATCATAACAACGCTCCCGCATTTTGTAATATATTTTGT
Organism: Levilactobacillus zymae DSM 19395; assembly: GCF_001434115.1. Lineage (GTDB taxonomy): Bacteria > Bacillota > Bacilli > Lactobacillales > Lactobacillaceae > Levilactobacillus > Levilactobacillus zymae. The sequence goes on along the minus strand of NZ_AZDW01000003.1, from coordinate 7,994 downwards.
AGATTCGCGTTTGTGATAAGCCATGAGAAGCTTTAGGGTTATGCTGCTCCATAAATGTCTTATTTACCTGAGTCCTATAACATCCACAGCTTACTACATGCCCAGGGTTATTTAGAGCATCACGTCTCCTAACGACAACGCTTCCACACTCACATTTGCATTTCCAATAAATTCGATAAGTCTTTTTACCATTTGGACGAACATGAATTTCTCTATGATCAAATGCAATTACTGTAAGCAACCCAAATTTCTGACCAACAATATCTTTCATGGAAAACGCCGCCTTTCTACAATAATTATACTACATAGAAGCCGGCAAACGTTATTTCCTATTCAATCTTAAAACTTAGCCTTCACCGATTTTCCCCAATGTTTACCTAATTATTACTAATTAGGGGAGCATCATTTTACCCTGTACTAGGTCTTGGCTTCCTTCGTCTTTGCCCCCGAAGAGGTAGAACAGATTGGTTGTACTGCCGTAGGTAATTTCCAATAGGTTATCTGCCCGGCGGTCTTTAACTCGATAGTGGCGTCCTCTCAACATACGAATTAGAGGACGTATAACGTTTCGGCGTAGTGACCCGATAGTTTTACCGGCAATACCGAACTGCTCACCACGGTAGTTAGTCATCCCCCATAGGACGTACGATAACGACATGATTAAAGTCTTACCCGCACGAACAGAGCCATCGCAAATAAGGGCTTCCTTATCTCGACGATTGAGCCACTCAGGATGCATTGATACTACTTTACTTGTATCCTTGGCCGCTGAAAGTCGTGGGTCCATCCACCAATTCAGCACTTCAAATTGCTTATCAGAGAATGGCGTAAATTCAAACTGCGCAGCGTTCATTAATCATCATCCCCTTTAGGTAAGCTACTCTGTTTGGCTCGGGTGATAATGGCCTGCAGCAGGCTATCTTCATCAGAATCGGTAACCTTGGCCGCAGGTAATCGATCAATCAGCTCGCGCATAGCCTTTTGCTTGTCATAGAGTTCGACCACTAGGCCGTCTCGGCCTTTGTGAATGCTCTTGACCACGGACCAATCGATTTGATCAGACGGCTTGAGATAGATGTCAGTAACGTGAAACTTCACAGGATTGTCGCTCGTGTCCAGAACAGTTCCCGTTTCTGGATCAGTTGCAATCTCTTCTTGCACGTTGTACTTGATGATATCGCCCAGACTGGAAAACGCCTGCTTCGCGTATTCACGCAAAATATCTTCGGACGTCAAAAATAGGTCGCCCTGCTCTTGTTCCTTCAGGTCGCCCAGTAATTTTTGCACGTTAGCATTTGCCATCAGTCGACTACTATTTGCGTGGGCTACCGCGTAATTGGCCTTATAGGCTTGTTGGTATGCCCAGGTCGCATTGAAACGCTGCAGGTAGTAGACGCAGAAGAGCTTCTGCTTGTCGTTCAATCCACTGGCGTTCAACTTAGCAATAGCTGCTTCGGCGTTGCGTCGTGACGCGTCATCGTCGTGTTGCGTTGCAACGTTACATTGTTTCGTTTCACTTGGTGGGGCATCCCCCGACCGCTGCCACTTCTCACGATTCTTCCGTGAGCGTAGCGTTGTCGGCTTAACCCCATACTTATCTGCTAAGTCTTTAGCCGTTGCAGTGGACGTTTCATAGTCCTTTTTGATTTTCTCCCAATCGACGTCCATTACATATCACCACACCCCATCTAATCTATCAGCTTAGGCCTCGTGATTGTACGGAGCCTCAATATCAATTCCGGCCATTTGGCAGGCCATGTAAAATGCTTTATCGTCCGTAAAGCCGGCCTTTAATGCTTGATTGTAGGTATACCACGTAACCGTGGTTGCGTTATTTACGGTTACATCCATGGTCCCATCATCGATTTCACGTTTTAGGGTCTGAGCGCGAACTGCGTCCTGATTTGCGATTTCACCGATTTTGTCACCAAACAGCTTAATAAATTCATTTTTGTCCAATTGTCTATCCTCCAGTAATTAAAATTGCGCCAAAACCCCAACAAGAATACCTAATCCCAACGTAAGCAATCCTAAAATCAGATCTAAAATTAGATTAGTTATAATATAACGTTTCATAGGCATCCCCCACTAAAGCTTTCTGCATTTCAAGACGGTATTTATTCTAATGATTCAAGATTTTTCGTATTACCATAGTCTACGCACGAAAAAAGCAGTCCTCACTTAGAAGACTGACTTTTAATAAAACATTACACGCCTCACCAAGGAATCGAACCTCGATCAGCGGTTTTGGAGACCGCTATGCTGGCCATTACACCAGTGAGACAAATACGGAGCGAGCTGGATTCGAACCAGCATCACGGGATTACCGTGTAACGGCTTAGCAAGCCGCTGCAGTACCATTATGCTTACCGCTCCAAGACGGGCACTTTAGAAACAAATTTTAGAGGTGTTTTCACCTCCTCGTTTGGGGGATGTGCCCGTACAATCAAGTTTTCTGTGTTGGCTGGGAGTTAAACCCAGCTGTGTCGGTCGTCAGCGGGAAATCCTATCATGGCCCCTTGCGCCCTGTCCTTGGCAAAACATGTTACTTCGGTCAACACATATAACTGGCAGCGGGATTCGAACCCGCAAATCGGCTACCATAGTACCAGTCAGTTTCTCTACTCCTAACAATCCACATCAAGTTCTATTGGGGGTATCGACGGGGATGACCATCCCCCGTCAACGTGTCTTGTTGGGCTCGAACCAACGACAACCGGCTTAACAGGCCGACGCTCTACCGACTGAGCTAAAGACACATAAATGGATCTTACTGGATTCGAACCAGTGACTCCCGGATTAAAAGTCCGGTGCTCTACCAACTGAGCTAAAGGTCCAGAGAAGCATTCCGCATTGGTTTGCGTGGCTCGCTTAAATCCTAGAAATATTATGCTACGGACTCGCCAACGCCTACATATCAGGAGCTACCCGATATGCTGTTGACGTCTCACATGGTCCGGGCCGGTACGATGACCGCCAACTTTCAGGAATTGTAGGCATATTTGTATCCAATTTTGGATTTTCTGTATGCGTAGATTATCCCCACTCGTACCCATCTAAGTCCTTATACCCGGCGTTACCCGGTTCAACTACGAAGCACTCTTAGTGGCATCCCCCGTTGGTTCTGATGGTCGCCAAACCACCATTATGCTGAGGACGATTATTACCGTTATGAGTGCGGACCCGACAGTGCATTTTTCTGCCGATTTGCTACCTTCAATGACACGCGCAGCCCTTTCTTTCAGACCAGCCAACCGAATCGGCATTTGTAATCCATCAGGTATCCTTGATGGACGGCATAGCGACTAACAGCCATCAGCGTGGGCGGGATTAACCATCCCTTATACACCAGCTTGAATGCTAGGCAGTTTCTGACTTACCCGGGTCAATGACGAGAGGTGGACTTGAACCACCAGCAAAGCCTGTCTTCGTCTCGTCGCCAACTAACAAAGGCGTGTTTTAATCCTTGGCACACTACTAATATAACCCCATTTTTCAGTTAAAAAGTTCGGTCAAAGTACGCTAAAAGTTCGTTTTTCAGTTCCATTCAAGAAACTCATCAAAGTTAAGATCAGGTGCGCTAATTCCCCGTTTAGCCAATCGCCCCAGGAAAGCGTAGTAGAACTCCATCATGGCCGCCGTCTTCCGCTCAGAATACCGGGTGTGCTGATAATGAATGATTCGGCGAATCTTTGCCTCCCGTTCATCCATTACCAGTGAGCGCCATACAATCGCGCAGCTAATGCTGGTGATGTTATTGAGTGCCTCCATCGTGCAGTCCACAATAACCTGCTGATCGGCTTGCTTGGATAGGTCACTATCAAAGTCCCCGTTCACACCTGGGGCTTTCGGCATCCCATCATACTGTGGTGACCGTAGCGCCGATATTTTCTTACCGGACAGCAGCACTAGTCGCTGGAAGTCCTGACGGAAATACCGCTTAACGTCGTGCTTAATCTCTTTTGAACCCCTTGGTTTAGCCATCAATTCAGTTTGTACGCCCTCCACGTTGATCCAACTCCTTCACTGCCTGTGGTATAATTAATTGTCGATTAATTATGTTGTGAGGAAGCTGTCCATACATGGACGGCTTTTTTTATTAACCGAGAGACTCCTCAAAATCCTTAAGTGACCTTCCGGAAACATCTAAACGTCTACCATCAATCAAATAGACAGTAATACCGTTCTCGTCGCCCCTATCTTGAACGAAAGCAATGTTATTCAGGTTAATTAAGACTGTCCCCAAATGGACCCACTTAGGTTCATTTACTAACCATTTGGTTGCATTCTTATCGACTCGTTGAATATGCCCCACTACTTTGATCCCCTTTTCTTTTTTAAAAACCAACTGCCAATTTTACTAGCAGCTCGCTTAAAAATACCTGGCTTATGAACTGGCGCATCCTCATGAGGGACTACTTTCGGTGTTGGTGCAACCTGGGGATGGGGATCTTCTATCGTTTTCTTTATCATTGACTCAAGGGCTTCATCTTGCAATACCCGTAGTCGCTCAATCTCTTTATACTGTTCGAGTGCGTACGCGGCCAATTCATGGTATTTACGGCCCTCACTACTCATTTCCTGTTTTCTTAGCCGTTCTACGCGACGCCATCTATTATTCATTTCGCCCTCCAAATCTGCAATACGTGTGTCTATCATTTGAACATGCCTAATCATCTTATTAACCTGCATTATCATCAATGGCAATTGATCATCTAGAGTGAGTTGCAGACGGCCACGCTCATCTATACGCTCAAATAAGTCTTCAATTAGTTGAGAAATGTTTTCACGTTCAATTTTAAGGAGTTCGATTTCACTTCTATTTATCTTCGCGTTTGCCTTTCCACAAGTCCAAGTCGTAATCTGGCTCATCTCGCTTTCCCCACAAAGTATGTGAATACTCAGCAATTGCTTGGGCTAACTCTGCCGGTACAAAGTTAGCCCAAGAACCAGACGACCAAATTGTGTAGTGATCAGGATCATTGCGATCAATTAAAGCCTTTAGATCACTATCCTGATTAATAACCATGATTGCGTTAGGGGTAACTCTGGTTTTGAAACCATTTCGCTCCGCAATCCGTGCTAATTCTTTATATTTCATGTCGCCCTCCTAATTTAATTTTCTCCCACACATTGGACAAAAGTTAATGTCTAACGTAGGCGTATCCAATGCGTCAATGTAAATTTGTGCTGAACCAGGATCAATACTAACTTCGGGATATCCATACCCATCGTGTGGTAGTCTCTGCCCAACTTGAAGTTCATAATTCCACTCAGGTTCGTTCCCTTCGTCTACGTGACAATAAGGACAATCCTTCTGACCTTGGAATCTCTTTTTGTGGGCATCGATAGCAGTTTGAGGAGCTAAATCTAACATCACCTTAGCAAACGAAGGGCCACCTACATCTACCACAGTTGCAAACTGGCCATTAAACAGTACAAGTTGTCCAATTTGAAGCTGGTCTACTATTTCAGGATTGTCACTGCTTCTAATTCCATCTAGGGTAACGATTCCGTCCCAGTAATCATCGTGTTTGGATGTTTCAGAGTTCTTCAAATTCAATTTAATCCCCCTATCTGAAATAGAAATCTTATTAACCAAGAAACTGGCCGATTATGAAATCAATGATGTCTGGATCATCTTTTTCCAATGTACGCCATGCTTTGCTGACTTCATCCATACAACCACTTGAAACACGGGAGTAAAGGTCAAAGACCCCAATATAAAACGGTTCATCTCTGTCACAAATATCATAAAAGGCACCCACTACAATGGCGTTAGCATTCTCCTGTTCCACACTCACATCACCTTTACATAAATTAAAAGCTTTATTCAGTAACTTGATACCCATCTAACCATGCCCGTGCAAAGATTTCGTCACTACCACTTTTTCTAAAAAATCCACTGATTTCCCGACGTTCAGATGGAGCAATAACCTTTAACCTCGCCAAGTTGTTTGGTGTCTGCGTAAATACCCAGTAAAGATTACGCTTCTTACTTTTGGCGTAAATAAGTACATTAGACACCGCTTCAGGAATCACCGGCAGCTTCATATAAGTCTTCTGGAAAACGTCATCAGCAATCGCCCAGTGTTCGCCATTGATTCCCGTTGCAATCCAATCACCGGTATTAAAAACCATGCCTCCTTCCAGGGTATCAATTGACCATTGGCCGTTATAGAGAGACGTTAAATCATATTTATTAATCATGCCTACTGATTCCTCAAATTGCTCGGCTTCAATAGGTATCGTTTTTACATATCTATTCAAAATTATTGCTCCCTACATAAAGTAAAAATTTAAGCCATATAATATCCAGCCTTTACAGCCTCTAACCAGTCTTGTCTGATCCAGATGCTTCGGCCGGTGTCAATTCCACCATAGCAATTCACCTTGCAATCAACGTGAATCCAATCCTCATTTTGATACTTGCCAAATACCTTTTTCTCTTCAGAGGTTAAAGACCTGATGGACCACCCAGGCTGAATATACTGCTCTAGAAATCCCACTATGACATCCCCCCCTTCATTTCACTTCCACTGTTTTCAGCCCCACATACTGAAGTGGAAATTTAATTTGTCTTGGTGTAAAAGTCATGCCGTAGGGATCGAAGTCAAACGACATTCTATAGAACGGGCCCGTCATCAAAGTCTCGACAGACATCCCCCGTAAATACTGCCCCGCTTTATTTTGTAGCCGATATCGTATTTCCTTTTTGTCATTCGGCGTATGAGCCAGTTCCGCAGCCAGCTTTCGCGCCTCCTTATCCTCTGGCCCTTTCTTAACCTGTGGAAACATGGGATTTACTAACACTCGCTCATTTTGATAAGTCACTCTAAACAGCCACACACCATAACGAGTTACAGTAATTTCAGTTTCAGCTTGGTAATTGTCCTTAAGCTGCACATCGTACATGAGTCCAAGTTCACGAATCTTATCAATGAATTCTTTAATTTTCATCTATCATTCATCCCTCCAAACGCAAACAACCGAGTAATGATGGCAGCAATCGCGGTTCACGATAATGCAACGTTCTTTAGCTTCGCGCAACGTTTGGTGCAACGTTGCACCGAACTGACCTTTCGTCCACCCTGGCTGTGTTGCTGTGAATACCTCTTCGTCCCCGATGGTGCCTTTCTCATAGTTACAGTCATCAACCACCGCGACGGCGTAGCCAATTGGTTTCTTGATCATAAATGCACCTCCGCCATTTTCTCAATGCTGATGCCGTGGTCCTGACCATGAGTGAAAATCAGCCTCTTTATCGTTAAATCTGAAATACGATAAGTCTTTTTGATTTCCTTCTTGGAAGAAAAATTAATCGTGACCCCATCTAAAGTAACCGCATAGCGGGCCGTCTCAATTTTCTTAACCTTCGTATTTCCCAGAGTATTTTTCCAAATGATTGCTTCTTCGGCTAAATGCTCATCATTGGTCATCTTAAGCGGGTACGGCATCTCCCTAGCGTTCAGTGAGTCACGACGAAAGTGAGTTAGACGCCACTTATTGCATTCTGCCATTGTTTTGCCGGAGTATACGATTTTCCCCGTTCGAGCATTGCTGACATAAATCATGGTTGACCTCCTAACGCTTCAATTTCTACACGCGGATGTTCCTTGTCAATGTAAAACTCATCAACAAACCCCGTGATGTGTTTCAAGTTGTCATTGTCCAAGAATCCACACTGTTGAAACCCGTCTAAGATGAATTTCTTAGCAAAAGCCACGTTGTCTGGATCCTTACGCTTATCCTTTAAATACCACGTGAATTTAAGCCGACACGGCCAGTTAAAATGTATCCCGGCATTCATCCCCGCCCGTGTGTAAACGCTGCACAACGTTGTGTATTTGTGCTTTAATCCAGCCGCTGAATAACGGTTAGACCGTTCGCGATTAACATATTCATTCAAGCTCGGCAAAATTTCATCAATTACTATCTTCCTGAATTATTCATACCTTCCAAAAAAGTCGTCAGTTTTCATGTTTTTCAAAAAC
>NZ_AZDW01000023.1 GCF_001434115.1 Levilactobacillus zymae DSM 19395 | reverse complement strand
GAGTTTGGGACATAAGTCCCTAAATTCCAGTAGTTAAAAATTGGTCCTAGAAATCGTTTTGTGATTTCTAGGACCAATTTTTTCGTTGCTTTTATGTACACAGAGAGAGCGTCTCTGGTATTCTTAAATCGACCAAGAAAAAAGAAAGGAGTTGCTCTCTATGCAAATGAATTATACCAATAACCAGACAACTTTAAAACTAGAACTTGATTGGGAACCAGAAGAACATCATATTGCTTGGGCAATTAGTACATTAGTCGATTCCATCCCAACGAGTGATTTGGAGGCCGAGTCCTCCTGGACTGGCCGACCAGAGTATCCCGTTAAAATGTTACTTAAGATGTTGTTGTTCAGCTATTCCCGGAGTGTCTTTTCCGGACGAAAGATTGCTGAAATGGGTGATGAGAACTTGGTCATGCGCTGGCTTATGGGTAATATCGTGACCGTCCCAAGCTATCGAACAATTAATCGATTTCGCGTTCACCCACGAACTAAAACTCTGATCAAACGTCTCTATAGTCTGTTTAGAACCCAACTGACTTCTTTAGGACTAATTGATGATTCAGCTCTTTATATTGATGGAACTAAATTAGCGGCCAATGCTAATAAGTACACGTTTGTCTGGCGTAAATCAGTTGAGAAAAACGAACCCAAATTAGATGAAAAGTCTAACCAGTTATATGATCAGATCATTCAAAATGAAGTAGACCTAGCGGTACGTCAAGAAACCGACGGTTCTCTTGATAGTACTGAATTAAAAGCAGTTAGCGATAAGGTTAGTAACGAAATTGATAACTTAAGTCAGGTGATTGCTAACGAAAAAGTGAAACCTGGCGGTTCGCAAAACAAACGGCGCCGACGGAAGCTTAAACACTACAATCATTTATTAAAGACCGATTTAATCCCTCGCAAGCAGAACTATGAGTTTGCGAACAGGACTTTTGGAGAACGTAATAGCTTTGCTAAAACTGATACAGATGCCACCTTTATGCGGATGAAAGAAGACCCCATGAAGAATGGTCAGCTGAAACCAGGATACAATCTCCAAGTTGCTAGCCAACATCAATACACTCTATACTTCGATCTATTTCAACGGCCGACTGATACGCGTACTTTAGTCCCTTTTCTCTCCAGTATCTTTACGCAGGCTCCCAACGCGTCACAATATGTTGTCGCTGATGCAGGATACGGTAGCGAGATGAACTATCAATTTATTTCTGATGACTTAGAAAAGGATTTCTTGATTCCCTACGGTATGTATGAAAAAGAACAGACCCGTGCCTATCATAAGGACAAGCGAAAAGTTGCTAATTGGGATTATGATGAATACAACGATTGTTACACGGATCTAGATGGCATCGAATTTAGATTTCACAATTACAGTATCCGTCATGACCGTTATGGTACTGAGCGAAAGTTTAAAGTCTATTGGGCAGTTGATTATTTTGAAGACCCACAGCGCCAAGAATTAGCGACCACGCAAAGTGGTCGACCGCGTCAAATCAGTATTAACGCTAACTGGGAATACTTTAAGAATAAAGCTAAAGAACAGCTTTCAAGTGAAATTGGTCGTCAGCTCTACGGACAACGTAAGATTGATGTCGAACCAATTTTTGCCAACTTGAAGGCTCATTTAGCGTTCAAACGATTCTCGGTACGAGGATTATCGGCAACTTGGAACGAGGTAGGCATCGCATTAATGGCCAATAATCTGGTGAAGTTGGCCAAGGTAGCGGCCAACCTAAAGGAGCATGGACAAAAACAGGAAGGAAATTCTCACAAATCGAGAATTTCCTTCCTGTTTTCTTATAGAATTCGAGTTATGTCCCAAACTC
>NZ_AZDW01000022.1 GCF_001434115.1 Levilactobacillus zymae DSM 19395 | reverse complement strand
GGACCAATTTTTAACTACTGGAATTTAGGGACTTATGTCCCAAACTCTTTTTTTGTTGAGATAATCGTTTATATTTTGCATCATTGATTAGTTTTGAAGTAATTAGTTTAATCCAACGTTTAGCGGTAAATGCTGGCTAAAATCGTCATTTTTACACTAGATATAAATCTTAGTTCCCCTGTACGAAAAGAAATTTATTAGCAAAATTGAGCCTTGAAATGCCGCTAAATGCCCGTAAATACTAGGAACAGGGCGTGATGGTTGATCATCATCAAATATTGTTATTAAAAAATATGTAACAAATATCTATAAATGTAACTAAATTAATACTATAATGATGAGTGTAATGAAGTACATACCGAGATTAATTATTTTGGTTAGTTATGTTTGCCATTTATCAGCATCAGCGGCGTTAATTTCGGTGTCAGAACGTGGGAGGAAAAACAGATGACAAAGGTGAAAAAGATTGTAGCTGGCGTTGCAACGGTAGCAGGGGTTTTAGCATTTAGTGGTCAGGCGGCACATGCCGATGCGACACCGGCCAAGACTGCGGCGCCGGCAACCGGGGAACAGACTAAGCAGGATACGTTAGCGGAACAGGTGGAAAAGGCGCCTAACGTGGTAGCGGCTAAGGATAATGCGGCTAAAGCTGGGCAAACCACGACCGCGGCCCAATCGACCGCCACGGATGCGCAGGCCCAAGCCACTACGGCGACCGACCAAAATCAGACGGCCACGCAGGCCCAAAGCGCGGCCCAGGTCAAGGTTGACGCGGCCCAAAAGTTAGTCGATCAAACCAGTGCGGCCCAACAGGTTGCTCAGACGGCTAAGGATCAAGCGGCGGCAACCGTTACGGCCCAAGACGGGGTGGTCAAGACGGACCAAGTAGCCGTTGATGCCGCAGCGCAAAAGCAACAAGACGCCCAAACGGCGTATGATAAAGCCCAACAGGCTGCACAGAATGCGACACCGACAAACGTTCAGACCACTAAGAATCAAATTACACAAACTACGGCCAAAATCGCTAAAGATAAGACGACGGAACAGACAGATCAAGCCGCCATTGACAAAGCAAAAACTGCTCAGCAAGCAGCCCAATCCACGGCAACGAAAGCAGCACAGGCTGCTCAAACTGACCAAGCTGCCGCCGAATCGGCCCAAAATCAAGTTGCGCAGGTTAATCAGCAAGTCGCTCAAGATAATGCGGCATTAGCTAATCAGCAGACGGCCATTTCGGCGTCTAACGCGGCTGCGCAAACGGCCAAGGAGGCCATCGCGACCGATCAGAATAATATTGCTGAAACCAAAACGGCCGTTACCAAGAACGCAGCTGACTTAGCCGACGCTCAAGCTGCCTTGAAAGCGGCCCAGGATAGTGCAGCTACTCTTACTCAGGCGTTAAGCGATCGGCAAATTGCCCAAATTGCGGTTGACGTTAATGAGGCCCAAATTGACCGGTATAACAGTCTGAAGAGTACGACGGTGGCCAATACAATCACGTTGCCTACGGGGTACAAAGAAGCGTTAGCCAATATTGCCACAGCGATGAATAAGGTAGAAATGGACCAATTGAATCACGTTGCTGCAGACGAATTAGCGGCAGATCAAGTGGCGGTAACGACGGCCATTCAAGCTGGAACCCCAGCCCTCACCCAAGCAGTTACTGGAAATGTCTATCACGGGAATAGCTATGACCAACAGATTACTTTTTCTGACATCGCGGCTTTAACGGGTCAACAGCGTAATGAATTATCGATGTTTACCGCGGATATGGTCAACCAAATTCGGACGGCGTTAGGAAATACGACGACAGCAGTCACGCAGGGGGCCGTGGATTTTGCTAACGATATTGCAACTCAGTACAATCAAGATAATTGGAATCTGAGTCAGAAACATGCTCACGACGTAGCGGCTATTACTAAAGTTGCGGGTGATGCGAAATATGGTTTGAATGCGGACGATAATTATTACGAAAGTCTGGGAAACGGGTACGTCAACATTGCACCGGATAGTACGGGAAAAATCGCCGGGAACATGGATCAATTAAAGGAAGCCGTCTATAACACTATCCGGGACATGATGCTTAAAGACCAGGACTCCTCATTTGGACATGCACTGGCTTTAGCCGGGCAATATGAACCAACGGCAGCCAGTTATTTGGGAACCAGTTTTGATAAATTAGGTCAAGATCATTTTGAAATTGTGACGGATACGCCGGCCTATATTCCGACAAACGCTAAATTCAATAGAGACGTTATGTCATTAGCTGGGATTCCTACACCAGGGGTAACGGATAAGGCGCTCGATGCGAACTATCGGCCACTAAGTATCGCTGAGTCCAATACGCAAAATATTTTGGCTTTAGCCAAGAGAACAATTAATACAAATAAAGAGGCTGAATCTAACTTAACCGCTGCCCAAAATAAAGTTGATGAAGTTCAGGCTGTGGCGACGAAGTTGAGTACTACTTTAACGACACAGCAAGCGCAATTGGTAACCGATACAGACGCACAAACTAAAGCCAACAATGACGTGACAGCTCAGCGAGCCAAGGTGAACGAGTTAACCAAGACTTTGAGGACTGATCAACAGGCCGCCACTGCCGCTCAAACTGCCTTAAAAGCTGCTCAAACTAAGGCCGCAGCTTCGCAAACGGCCGCAACCACGGCCGCTAACTCCCTAACGGCCGCTAACACTCGGGTTAACGATTTAACCACCAAGTTAGCTCAAGACCAGGACACGACGAAGACCGATACCACCAAACTTGACGCGTTGAACGCCACGTTAGCCGACTACCAAAAGAGTGCGCAGAACTTGACTACGGCTAAAACCAATTTGGACACGACCAACCAAGCCTTACAAACGGCTAAGGATAAATTAGCGGCCGACCAGAAGGTTCAAGCCCAAGATGCTCAAAATTTGGAAACGAAGACCCAAGCCTTAGCAGCGGCCACTAAAGCCTACCAAGACGCCTTGGCAGCGCTGAAGGCCGCCGAAGCCGAACTGGCCAACGCCAAGACTAACGCCACGGCCACGGCTGCCACGTTAGCCGCCGCCACGCAAAAGGTTAAGGCCGCCCAAGCCGCACTGGCTGCCGCTCAGACTGCCCAACAACAGGCCGATGCTCAGGTCCCGATTGAACGGGCTAAGGCATTGCAAGCCTTACTGGATGCGGCTAAACCGACAACGCCAGTAACGCCAACGGAACCAACGACGCCAGTGACCCCAACGAAACCGACGGAGCCAACCACACCGGTAACGCCAACGAAACCGACGGAGCCAACCACGCCGGTAACCCCAACGAAACCGACGGAGCCAACCACACCGGTAACGCCAACGGAACCAACGGAGCCAACCACGCCGGTAACCCCAACGGAACCAACAGCGCCAACGACTTCAACGGCTACGCCAATTAGTCAACCCGTCACAGCACCAACCACGGCCACCAAGGCGGACCAATCGACCCGGACGACTAAGCCGGCTACTAAGAAGGCCACTAAGAAAGCCCCAACGCACGACTTAGCGGCGGCTAAACAACAAGTTGCCAAGGCCGCACGGGGACGTTACGCGAGTGGTCAGGCCAGCGTGGTTCAGACCACCGCAACGGGCCAGGGTCACGGCAAGACTGTGCTGACCATGACGCCGGCAGACAAGACGACCAACCAACAAGTGGTCTTACCAGGCTTAGCTGGCAAGCACACCACGTTACCGCAAACCGGTGAACAAGCACCAGCAGGCTTATCCCTGTTAGGTTTATTGCTCGGCGTGTTTGGCCTCACGGCATGGCGGCGGCAACGCAACTAAGACCGCGGTCGGGCGTGACGTGGCCGTAAAATCGGTTCTTTTGGTTGCGCGGCGCAGCTAAGTGACTTAAGCTTAAAATCTTGCGTTCCCTAACTTTTCGTTATATAGTGTTTCCATAACACAAACGAGAAGAGGGTGACGACCATGAAGTACACGAAACGCGAAAATTCACACAAGAACCAGAAGCAACGGGACGCCACGTTCGAAAAGTTCCGGAAACAGCAAAATGAATTAAATGCCAACCGACGAGGCGTTCGTCGGAAATAAGACGGGATCCGCTCACACGGATCACCGTCTTATTTATTTGGAAAAATTGGCGGCCACTAGCCTAATAAGTGAGTTAATGATTTGCGGGTCAACACGAATGTTGAGACATTTTCTTGCAAAACTGGTCTAGAGCGATTATAATTGGGCTATACCATTAAGAGAGAAAGGTTGGATGCAGAATGATGACGCAATTACAAAACATGCACGTTCAAATCGTGAAGGACCAAGCCGCTGGTGGGAAGGCTGGCTTCCAGATCTTTCAACAGGCGTTGACCGCCGGGGCTAAGGTCTTAGGTTTAGCTACCGGGAGTACGCCGATTTCCATCTATCAACAACTTGTAGCCAGTGACTTAGACTTCAGCCAATTGACCTCCGTGAACCTGGACGAATACGTGGGCTTAGGCCCGGATCATCCGCAAAGCTACCGGTACTTCATGCAACAACACCTGTTTAACGCCAAGCCGTTTGCCCACTCCTACGTGCCCGATGGCCTGAACGCCGACGCGGCGGCCGAAACCAAGCGCTACGATGACATCATCGCTGCCAACCCCATCGATTTACAATTGTTAGGGTTAGGTCGCAACGGTCACGTGGGCTTTAACGAACCCGGTACCGACGAACATTCCACGACGCATAAAGTGGCCCTGACGCAATCCACGATTGACGCGAACGCCCGCTTCTTCGACAACGAAGATGAGGTTCCCCGTTACGCTTATTCGATGGGCATTGGCTCCATTTTACAGGCCAAGGAAATCCTGATTGTGGCCTACGGTGAAGCCAAGGCCGCCGCGGTAGCCGCGATGTTACAAGGTCCGGTCACCCCCGACGTACCAGCCAGCTTTTTGCAGACGCATCCGAACGTTCACGTGATTTTGGACGAAGCGGCCGCTAGCCAGCTCAAGTAAACCGCAAATTTCCGCCGTTTCCTCGATAAATTTTCGCCGCCAGTTTCAGGAATTATGGTATTCTTGTTCTGAAAGCGATTTTAAGGGGGAAACATCATGAAAGGAAGCAAACAGTGGCTCATCGCCGTGGCGATTATCGGCGTGGGCCTCGGGAGTGCGGTTGGGGTGACCAGTCATGCGGCGACCACCCAACAGACCTTCATTTCGAAATTAAAAAGCCCCGTGAAGACGGTGGCCAATCAATATAAATTGTATCCGTCCGTCATGATGGCCCAAGCGGCGTTAGAGAGCGCCTGGGGCACCAGTCAGCTTACCTTACAGGCCAACAATTACTTTGGCATCAAGGGCAGTTATAACGGCCAATCGGTCAGCATGGAAACGTCCGAATACGACGCCAACGGGAAACTCTACACTACGTCGGCCAACTTCCGGAAGTATCCCAATGCCAAGGCGTCAATGACCGATAACGCCAAGCTCTTGCGTAATGGGTTGAGCTATAACACCGCTTATTATAGTGGCACCTGGCGCGAAAACGCGGCGACTTACGAGGCCGCGGCGAACGCGCTAACGGGGACTTACGCGACGTCGCCCCAGTATGGGGCCTCGCTGATCTCCCTGATTCAACAGTACGATTTAGCAAGCCTGGATAAGAAGGCCAGCACCACGACCAGTTCGTCGTCTAGTGCCGCTAGTTCATCTAGCAGTGCCTCGACCGTGCAACCGGTCACCTACGCCACGGCCAAGTATTACGGGGCTAGCGGGACCCAGACGGCCCGGTTGAGCAGCAAGTACACCAGCTATCGAGCCTACAACCACATCAAGGGCACTCGCGAGAAGGTCACCAAGACCGCTTGGAGCAAGCTCAAGGTGGGGACGGGCCAGTTGGTCTACCTGAACATGCGGGGCGTCAAAAAGGACCCCACGACCGGGAAGAAGACCACCTGGTACCGGGTGACCCTGTCGCCGGCTAAATCGGCGAAGAAGTATTGGGTCTATCGTTCCGCGTTGACGCTCCCGACCGTGAAATACACGACGGGGAAGGCGACCGTTAAGCTGAGTACCACCAGTGGGGACTACTACAACCACGTGTTTAATTCCCCGTACTTAGCGAAGTCGCAGGGCGCCTTGAGTCAGCTTACGGCCAAGAGCTACACGGCCGACCAACAAGCCGTGAAGACCCAGGATGGGGTCAAGAGCACCTGGTACCGTATCGGGGTAGCTAAGGCCAAATACTGGGTTGCTGCGGACCGGACGACGGCTAGTCCCCAATACGATTACGTGGCCTACACCAAGACCACTGGGACCCGGACGTTGAGCAAGAAGTACACCAAGTATCACGTGTACAATCACGTTAAGAAGACCCACTTTAACCAACAAGAATTAAAATGGCCCAGTCAGGCCAAGGTCGGCACCAAAGTGACCTTTGACCAGATTGGTACCAAGCCAGCGTACAAGACCACCTGGTATCGCATTCAGTTCAGCGGTGATAAGACCAAGTACTGGGTGGATGCCCGGGCATTGAATTAAGGCTAATAGGGAAACCCACGACGAGTTGTTTTGTCGTGGGTTTTTAGTATAATGGGGGAGTTAAGTTACCGCGGCTAAAGAAATGTCTAAGCTCAACGGGGAATCCGCCCGTTGACCTGGATTTTCTGGTATAATACTACAGATTAAGCGGCGGACCAGTCTGGGACGCGGCACGCTAATAATTGAGTTAGGAAGTTTAATTCATGGATAATGCATATAAAATTAAGGTCCAAAACGTGACCAAGGAATACGACTTGTACAAGAGTCAGTCCGAAAAATTACGGTCGTTTTTCTCGTTACGCAATAGCAAGGTGCCCCATTTTTGGTCATTAATGGGCATCTCCTTGGAAGTTAAGCCGGGCGAAACGCTGGGCTTGATCGGGGTCAACGGGTCCGGGAAGTCCACGTTGTCCAACATTATTTCCGGAATCATCCCCCAAACTACCGGGGTCGTGGACGTGCGGGGTGACACCTCGATCATCGCCATCGGGGCCGGCTTGCGGGGTAACCTGACCGGACTCGAAAACATCCGGTTGAAGGCGTTGATGCAGGGGCTGACCAATCCCGAAATCGACGCGTTGATGGACGACATCGTCTCCTTTGCCGACATTGGTGATTTCCTGTACCAGCCGGTCAAGAGCTACTCCTCCGGGATGAAGTCACGGCTGGGCTTTTCCATCGCGGTCCACGTGAACCCCGACATCCTGATCATCGACGAAGCGTTATCCGTCGGGGATGACACCTTCTACCAGAAGTGTGTGGACAAGATTGCGGAATTCAAGGACGAGGGCAAGACCATCATCTTCGTCAGTCACTCCTTGAAGCAAATCGAAATCCTCTGTGACCGGGTCGCCTGGATCCACTACGGGACGTTAAAGGAAATCGGCGACACGGCTTCCGTGGTCAAGGATTACCGGGGCTTTACCAAGTGGTTCAAGGCTCAAACCAAGAAGGAAAAGAAGCACTTCCAACGCCAGATGAAGGCCAACCAGAAGGCCTTTGATATCGACGCCTACCAAAAGGAAGTCACCGACGAACGCCAAAAGGCCGAACCGGACAACGCCAACGTGGCAAGCGAGGTCAAAAAGGACTTCTACGGTTCCGTCATCAGCGAAAAGATGAGCGTGGGCAACCGGATTCTGACCACGGCGGTCGGTATCTTGTTCGTGCTGGTCTGCTTGGTTAACGTGTCGGGCCATTCCGTGGGCGACGTGATCCAGCATCCGTCGAACCTGGTGCACCCCGAAACGGTCTTGCACGACGCTAACGCCACCAATACCGTTAAATAATTAAAAAAACATTAAAAAATAGATAGATTTCTATCATTTTTAGTGGTATCTTTAACTTACCATTTATTTACCCCCTTAATCGGGTTGCCCAATGAATCCGATCAAGGATTTATCTCTCATTTGGTGCAGACTAAATGGTGGCCGGAAAGCTTGTCTTTCCGGCCTTTTGTGTGAATAAAGAAGAAACCGCTTAACTTTTTATTGGAAAAGTGTTGACAGCGCTTACAGAAACAAGTATATTATTAGCTGTAAGGTATTAATAATTACCTTCTAATCAATTCTCTTTCTCTCTTATGCCGACCACTACCATTCCCTGGTAGTGGTTTTTGTTTGGCGCAAAACTCGGTATAATGGAACCAGTATGAGGAGGAAGTTTTAAAATGAAAAGTCATGAAACCTTTACCTTAATCGAAGAAATTACCCGGCTCGACGGGTCAAAATACATGGAGATCAGTGACATGGTCCAAAACGGGCGCGCGGAATTAGCGGCCGAACGGGGCTTGATCAAGCAGGTGCGGATCTTACAACTGAACATCGCCCACACGCCGCACGTTCAGGCCTACGAAGATTACGTCAACGAGAATTACGAGATGCCCGCCGAAGACTTTACCGAGTTTCAGGAATGGGCCAAGCCGGCCGAGATTCAAAAAGAAGTCGACGCCATCTTGCACGAAAACCATATCGGGTAACCCAGACTGAAAGGGACTGCGAATTTTTCGCAGTCCCTTTCGTGGTTCCAGGAGGCCAACTGGTCCCCTGTTTTTTTCGGAATTGGCGCTTGGGGGCGACCCGCGAGACTCGTAGAATAGACCTTGTTAAGCGCGGGGGTGCCACACGGTTTGCCAGGCGCGAATCCCCGCGATGATTTGGGCATCGTCGACCTGGCGAAAGCTCAAGACCAGGCTCTGGTAGTCCTCGTGCAGGTCGACCCAGCAACGATCGGGGTCCACGAGACCGACCCCGGCTTGGGCCGCCGTGGCGATGACGTCACTGGCCCGTTCGCCGGTGGTCAAGTGCAGGGTCACGAACGTTCCCGCGGGCGCACCCATGGGCACCAGCGCGGCGCCAAAGGCCGTTTGCAGGGTGTCTAAGAGGAGTTGCCGGCGGTTAGCGTAGACTAGCGTGAGCTGGCGCATAAAGCGTTCTAACGCGTCGTTAGCGATGAGGTGGCTGACGATTTGCTGTTGCCACTGAGAATTACGGTTGGGTAACTTGCTGTATTTCGCCTGGTAGGTCGGCACCAGGTCCGCGGGAATCACCAGAAAACCTAGGCACAGCGCCGACCCCAACGTGTCGTCGTAGTTACTGTAATAAAACGTTCGCTCGGGATAGTCGTGGGTTAACGCCGGCGCGGGGGTGCCACCGTAGTCCAACGTGCCGTCGGTGTCCAGTTCGATCAGGTACCGGTGTTTCGCCTGGGCCCAGGTGGTCAGACGGTGTCGTTCGGCGACCGTGAAGCCGTAGCTGGTGGGGAAGTTGTGCGTGGGCGTCAGGAGGTAACCCAACGCCGCCGGCCAGGTCGTGGGCGGCGTTTCCGGGGTGAAGGGCACCGTAGGCACGTCTAAGCGCGGCCACACGTGGCGGGCGTTGGGCGCCGTGGGATTGGCTACCCCGAGTTGGCCCGCGGTCAGTTCGGGCAGGAGGTTGGCGATGATGCCGGCCGCCTCGTTGAAGCCGCTGGTGACCACCAGTTGCTCCGGCGTGGCGTGGATACCCTTGACGCGGGCCAGCATGGCCACCAGTTGGCGTCGGTACTGCAAGTCCCCGTTGGCCGGTTGGATGTGGGGCAGGCCGGTGAACATCATGGCCTGTTCGGCGTTACGCCAGGCCTGCTTAGGAAATAGCCGCAGGTGGTCGTAACTTTCCGTGAAGTCGTAACGAAATTTCTCGGTGGTCGCCGGTTGGGTCAGGGCGCTCATGTCCGTCAGGTAGGGGAGCTGCTGGGCCACGTGATAGCCGGCACCGGGCTTACTGACGACGTAGCCTTCCGCGACCAGGTCCTGGTACGCGTGGTCGACCGTGTTACGGCTGACTCGCAGTTGCTGAGCCAAAAAGCGGGTGCTGGCCAGGACTTGGCCCGGCTGCCGCACGCCGGTCTCAATCTCGGCACGTAGTTGGCGGTAGAGTTGATGATAGAGTTGTTCGTGACTCTGTCGGTTCAGGGTTAACATACCCGGACCCCCTTAATTCAAGTATTTAAATCTAGTTTAGCGCAAAGAAAGGACTTTTTAGCCATGAAAATCTTATTAATTAATGCTCATCCCGATTACCAAAATCCCCAACGCACGATCAACCAGTTGACCGCCACGGCCCAAGCGACCATTGCGGCGCAGGCGCCACACGCCGAGGTCGAGACGCTGACCCTTTACGACCCGGCCACCCAGATTCCCCGGATTACGGCCGAAACGTTGGCAGCAACGGAAATGTCCCCGGTCCAACGCCACCTGATTGACCAGTGGAAGGCTGCCGACTTGACCGTGATTTTGATGCCGTTGCACAACTTTAACGTGGTCAGCAAGCTCAAGGACTACATCGACAACGTCTTTATCGCCGGCGAGACCTTTAAATACACGGCCGACGGGTCGGTGGGCCTGCTGAGTAACCAACACAAGGTGGTTTACGTTCAATCCAGTGGCAGTGACTACGCCCACGATTTCCGGTACGTAACCGCTGATATCGCACCGTATTACTTGCGGACCATCATGAGCCTGATGGGCATCACGGCCATGGAAGTCATTCGCGCGCAGGGGCTAGACCTGGCCAATAGCGACAAGCCCGCCATCGTGGAAGCCACGAAACACCAGTTGAGCGCCTACCTGACTAAAGCGTTGGCCGCAACGGACTAACGGCCTTGACTTCGAGGCGACTCTAAGTTGTAGGCTGGGAGTCGAGGTGAAGCGAAATGGAAGAATTAGAAAAGTTAAAGGCAGGCGACTGGTACGACTTTCGGGACCCCGCGGTAGCGCAACGTAAGGCGCGAGCGGCACAACTTTGTCAGGAGTTTAACGCGATTCCGGCAACGGCGCCGGACCAGCAAACGGCTAAGATTCGTGAAATCTTTGGGTCTACCGGCCAACGCGTCTCGGTCCAAGTCACGTTTAATTGTGATTATGGCAAGAACATTCACGTGGGCGAGGACTTCCTGAGTAACTATAATCTGACCATCTTGGACATCGCGCCGGTCACCTTTGGGCATAACGTCATGGTGGGGCCTAACGTTGATATCTATACGGTCAATCACCCGCTGACGCCAGCGGGACGGCGGGGATACCTGGCTAAGGCGCAACCGGTGACCATCGGTAACGACGTCTGGATTGGCGGTAAGGTGACCATTAATCCCGGTGTGACCATCGGGAATAACGTGGTGATTGCCTCGGGCGCCGTGGTGACTCACGATGTGCCGGATAACGTGCTGGTGGGCGGTGTCCCGGCGAAGGTGATTCGCTCGCTAACCGAAAAGTAGAACACACTCAATAAAGGCACTTCACGATTTTTCGCGAAGTGCCTTTATTTGATGAGATATATTAGGTAACTGTGACCTAAGCTTTTAAGTCGTTCAGGTATTCGAATAAGATGCCGTCCCGTAAGCCGGCGTTGGAGAAGGTGATCTGCTGTGAATCCAGCAACCGCATCAATAGGGTGACCGGAATCAGGCCGCCCACGATGATGTCGGCCCGTTCCTTGGCTAGTCCGGGCACCTTCTTGCGGCCTTCCAGGTCTAGCCCCAGGAGTTGGGTCAGGGTCTCGTAGACGTCTTCGTCGGTCAACTTGTAACCGTGGACGTCCTCGGCGTTTAGGAAGTTCTTCTTGCGCCGGTTGATCTTGGCCAGCGTCCGGTTGGCGCCACCCAGGCCGATGATCGGTAGGTTGGTCGCCTCACGTAGCCACCAGACGTCGTTGAAGACGTTGTTGACGAAGGTCATGGCCTTGAAGAGCGAGGCGGACTCGACCACGTCGGCTTCCAGGTAATTCTGCGACAGGGTCACCGACCCGAGCGGAATCGAGACCACGTGCTTGAGTTGTTGGTTTTGCACCAGGATCAGTTCGGACGATCCACCCCCGGTGTCGACAATCAGGCCGTTGACCATCGGCAGGGTGTTGATCACACCCAGGTAGTCGTAACGGGCCTCCGTGGCCCCGGAAATAACTTTAAGGCTCAGGCCGAGTTGTTCTTTGACCTGCTTCAGAAAGGCCTTCTGGTTAGAGGCCTGGCGCACGGCCGCCGTGGCGACGGCGTGGATGTCGGGCTTTTCCAGTTGGCTATAAACGTCCTTGAAGTCGCTCAAAGCGGCGAGGGTCCGGTCGATAGCGTCGGGCTGGAGCACTTTCTCCGGACCCATGTTGGCCGAGAGCCGCACGTAGCGTTTGATCTGGTTGACCGTTTGGTAGTTACCGTGGTTGTCGACTTCGGTGATGGTCATGCGGACTGAGTTGGATCCCAGGTCGATGACGACGAGGTTTTTCATTGTTGAGGACTCCGATCCATAGGGGATTTCGGCTGATTTTTAGGACTCAGCATTGGCCGGAACTGCCGGGGCGCACCCACGGGTTGGTCCGTGTCCTGGGGGAGTTGCTTGGTCTTAGCTTCAGCCGCTTGCATAAACGCGGTTTGGGCGTCCAGGGGTTCCAGCCCCCGGCGGTCGACCCGAGTAAACTCACGGTCAGCCTGCAACACCCGCGTTTTAACGTTATCATCCCACATGGTGTGGAAAATATCAAAGATGCGGTGGCGCAGGTCGGCGTGCAGAATCGGGAAGAGAAGTTCGACTCGCCGGTTCAGGTTCCGGGTCATCAGGTCGGCACTGGACAGGTAGACCTGTTCGTCGCCGCCGTTAGCGAACGCGTAGATCCGACTGTGTTCCAAGAAGCGCCCCACGATGGAGTGGACTTCGATGTGGTCGCTGACGTCGGGGATGCCCACGTTGAGGCAACAGATGCCCCGGACAATCAGTTGAATGTGCACGCCGGCGTGGGAGGCCTCGTAGAGCTTGGCGATCATGGCCGAGTCGGACAGCGAGTTCATCTTCATCTTGATCCAGGCGGGTTGCCCGAGCCGGGCGTTGTTGATTTCTTCATTGATCCGGCTGACCAGGAATTCACGGATGCCGTCCGGCGACATGTGAAGTTGGTGGAAGTACGGTGGTTCGGAGTAGCCCGACAACATGTTGAAAATGTTGGAGGCGTCGATGCCCATGTCCGTGTTGGTGGTGAACAGACCCATGTCGGTGTAGAAGTGGGCGGTCACGTCGTTGTAGTTCCCGGTTCCCATGTGCATGTAACGGCGGATGCCGTCTTCTTCTCGACGGACGATCAGGGCCAGCTTACAGTGGGTCTTCAGGCCAATCAGTCCGTAGATTACGTGGCAGCCCATCTTTTCGAGCTGTTGGGCCCAGTGGACGTTGTTTTCTTCGTCGAATCGCGCCTTGACTTCGACCAGCACGGTGACCTGTTTGCCGTTTTGTGCGGCGGTCCCCAGGGACTTGATGATCGGGGAGTTGGCGGAGACCCGGTAGAGGGTCATCTTGATGGCCAAGACCTCGTCGTCGCTGGCGGCCTGCTTGATCAGGTTGGTGACGGCGTCAAACGAGTCGTAAGGATGTTGGACGAAAACGTCGTGGTCGCGAATCGTGGCGAAGAGGTCGTCGTCGGCCCCCATCCCCGGCGTTTGCGCTGAGGTGAACTTAGGGTAGCGTTGATGGTCCAGGCCGGTCATCTGCTTGGTCCATTTCCCCAGGAAGGTCAGGTCGATGGGCCCACCGATGCTGTAAATGGCGTAGGCCGGCACCTTGATGGAACTGGCTAGGCGCTTTTGTAAGGCCGGGGAGATGCCGGATTCGACTTCTAGCCGTACGGCGCTCCCGTGTTCTCGTTGCTTGAGTTGGTGTTTGACTTCCTTCAAGAGGTCGGAGGTGTCTTCTTCGGCCACGTCGAGGTCCATGTCCCGGATGACCCGGTAGTTGGCGGCTTCTTGGACCTTGTAGCCCAAGAACAGGTCGCCGATGAAGGTCTTGATCACGTCTTCGAGCAGAATGAAGTCGTTTTGTCCGCCCGGTAGCCGGACGGTCCGCGGGAAGATATCGGGTACTTGGACGGTGGCGAAGCGTTTGTCGTGCTTGTCGCCGGCCTTGTGGAGCCGCAGGGCGATGTTTAACGTGTTGTTACCGATAAACGGAAACGGGCGCGAGCTGTCCACGGCCATGGGCGTCAACGCGGGCGAAATTTCGTTGTTGAAATAGTGTTCGATAAAGCGGTGCTGATCGGCGGTCAGGTCCTGGGGCGTCTTGAGATGGACGTCCTGGTTGGCCAGTAGCGGCAGAAGCATCCGCGTGAGCGTGGAATATTGCTTGATGACCTGATCGTGGGCCTTGGCGTTGACCGCGAGGAGTTGGTCCTCGGCGGTCATCCCCGACGCGTCGGCCTTGGGATAGTTGACGGCGGCCAGCTTGGCTAATGAAGCGACCCGGACCATGAAGAACTCGTCCACGTTACTCTGGGTGATGCCGAGAAACCGGACCCGTTCGAGCAAGGGATTGGTCTTGTCGCGCGCCTCGTCCAGCACCCGGGCGTTGAAATCCAGCCAGCTAAGTTCCCGGTTGGTGTAGTATTTAGTTTTCTTAAACTCTGATGTCATTTGTGCACCCTCCTCTGTTTAAACACGGGTTGCAACCCGAAGACGTCCGTGAAAAATTCGGCCTTGCGCATGAAGGCCCAGTGGACCAGTTCCAGATCATCGTCACTAAAGGCGGTGATGATGACCTGAGTCGGCCGCACGGAAACGGAGATCCGTTCCACGGTCTGCTGGTGCGCGTCGTCGAGGGCGTCGGCTAACCGCAAGATGGCGGCCAGCTTAGCGATGGCTAGCCGTTTGGACGACCCCAGTTGTCGGAAACGGTCCAGTTCACCACCGGGCGTGCGGGCGCTGTGGTAGCGCGAGACCGCGGCGATGATCTGGGTCTCCTCGGCAGATAAGCCCAGGATCTCGGATTGCTGTAACACGTAATCCGAATGCAGGTAGTGCTGGTGGGTGTCGATGAACCCGCCGCTATCGTGAACGATGGCCGCGATGTGCAGCAAGAGCCGGTCGCGGGCCTTCAAGTGGTGGAGCGGCTTCAATTGGTCGAAGAGGTGTAACGCGAACTTTTCGACCAACGCCATGTGGTGCGGTTCGACCCGGTAACGTTGGGCGACCGCGTAAGCCGCACCCAGAATTTGCTTATTGAAGTCCTGTTTGCGGTAATAGCCTTCCGCGATGGCCCGGTTGGTGGTCAGTCCGTCTAAGACGTTGAGGTTGACCAGGTGGACCTGTTCGGCGTGGACCACGGTCAGTAGTTTTTGAATCAAGCGGACTTCGGGTAAGACTAACCCTATGGCTTCTTCACTGATCTGTAAGTGTTCCATTAAGTACTGGTCCGAAGCGGCGGTGACTTCGTGGGCGAACTGCTGGAAACGTTCGAGCGAGAGGGTGTAGCTGTTTTGCCCCTTGGGAATGAAGAACCCGTTGAGCGGCGTGGCCCCGATCAGGATCACCTGGTTGGTGGCCTGCTGGAGGTCTTCCGGGATAAACCGGTAGAAGTCGTCGACCTTGCTGTTGATGTAGTCATCCAGCACGGCCACGGGATTCGGCGCGGTGGTCCGCAGGTTTTGTAAGACTTCCTTGGCCCGCGTCGGTCCTAGTTTCATGTTCGGTGACGCTTTCAATTCATGATGGTCGAAAAACGAGAAGGTGGTACTACCGGAGTTTAACCCGATGATGGCCGCGTGCTTCTCGGTCAACCGTTGGTAGTCGGCGAAATGAATGGCGATGGCCTCGTTGCGGACGAAGGATTCTTCGCTCAGCGATAGCCAGTGTAACCGCAGACCGGTCCGCACGTAGAGCTGATCGCGGATGAAGTCGGCGTTGGGTGCACTGGAGAGGGCCTGCGATCCCCAGGCTTTATAGTGGGTGACGCCGTAGTCTTTAATGATTTGGAGAAAACCGCGGAGCGCTTCGGCGGCGTCCACGACGGTCTGTAAGTCGATATCGACATGGTTGTAAATATTTTCCCCGATGGCGACGGTCGATAGAACGTGTTCGGCTTGTTGACCGGTTTTGAGATTGACAATTGAAAGTTCCATGCTAGTCACGTTGACCAGGATGGCGCCAAAATAATTATCAGCCATATGCTCATCTACTTTCTTGATAAATTTTAGGTGGTGGAGCAGACGCCTTCTAACTGAGCCGAAGGCGTCTCTGTCGGTGAAGCAGTCTCGCTCACCGGCTTAATGAGGTGACGACATGCTGTGACGAGATTGTGTTACTAATCACATAATAACGTTAATCGGTCCCTAAGTATCGGTGAACGACCGCGTTTAGCTGAATCAACAACGGCCCCTTACTCCGTGAACATTTGATTGTCCATGATCAGGCGCTCGAGGTGTTTTTCTGTCCGCTGATTTTTGGGCGGCAAGGCCTGATAATCCCCATACATCGCCGTTAAAATTGTCGCATAGTCGCTGGGAACCTGAACCGTTAACGTCTCAAAGGGGACGGTAGTTAGGTCGCTGACCTGCGCAACGCTGAAGACCTCTTTATCGTAGGCGTACTGGGAAGCCAGGTTCTTGACCTGCGTCAGGTCGGTGCGGGCCTGATACTGGGTCATGACCATCTCCCGGGCGTCCTTTAGGGCCTGCACGTCGGCTAACTGGTCGGCGTCCAACGGGCTTTGCAATTTCATCAACGGGTTGCTAACTAAATGATACCGCAGTTGGAGCAAAATTCGGGTATTGTACCACTGGAATTTGGCCAACTGTTCGCGTTGCTGGGCGGGTTCGTCCGGAATCCGGTCGAGCGGGAAGATGTCGATGAACACCCCTTTGCGGGCGTTGTTGACGTTGTTCTTCTCTTCTATATAAGTATTGCGGTCGAGTAGCTTGGCGTAGCTCAGGGCGTAGTTGGGATCGCTGTTGGGCGTTTGTAAGAAATAGTGGGAGTCGGCTAACAGGGGCGGGGCGGCGGCTAAGAGCCGGTCGTAATCGGCCCGCAGTAACCCCACGTCCACGTCGTCGTCCCAGGGGATGAACCCCTGATGACGAATGGCGCCCAGTAGCGATCCCCCTAGTAACAGGTAGGGAAGATCTAATTGCGCGCAAAGTTGCGTGAATTTAGCTAGATTTCCCAGTTCGACACGGTGAATTCGATCAATTAAAGCTGACATTTAAACGTCCTTTCTGCCCCGTGAATGACGCGAGTTTTTTCGATAAATTTCCGGGGTTCCGGTGGTAAAATGAGTAAAGCGCCGGCCTCCTTCCTAAGCCCTAAAACATTTCTCTATTCTACCATAACTTAGTTCAGGCTATTGCTGGTCGCGCACGAAAAAAACTGGTATTTGCGGAATGTAAATGCTAAGATAAAAATCGTATTTTGAGAATTGTAGGTGGGATTCATGGCTGAACAAGAACAACCCTTATTGGACGCCTTCATCGACGTGTACATGAGTTCGTTAAAGTATCTGGATGAATTTATTTCGGAGCCAGCCAAGGCGTTTCATTTGTCGTTTGAACAGTATCTGATTCTGCGCGAAATCACCCGGCACCAAAACGTGACGCTGATGGACATTGCTAGCCAGCGGCAGGTGACCCGCAGCGCGATTTCCCGGCAGATTCGGGTGTTGTTGCGACAAGGCTATTTACGGCAACAACCCGACGAGAACGATCGGCGCCGGTTGTATTTTCTGGCCACCCCAACTGGTGAACAAGCCGAACGGTTAATCCGCCAACGAATTGACCACCGGTTTCAGGGCTGGTTGGATATGTACGGCGAAGATCAGGCCCAGGAAATTCTGAATTTCATTCGGGACTTCAGCCAGGTGACCCGCCTGAAAAATCGAGATAATTGAATCCTTAAGTTAAAAGGAGATTGAAGTCAATGAGCAAAAAGCGCATGAGTGACGAAGAGGCCAAGCGCTGGCGCAAGATTGTCTTCATGGATGACGACCACGAGGATAAGCGTCCAGGACGCCACCCCAAGTCGTACGTATACGGGGAAGCACAGTCAAAATCATGGTGGCAACGGTTGAAAGGCCGGTTGTCCCATCGTTAATGAAAATGGACACACGCAGCTAAGCGGCTGGGCGTGTCCATTTTTTTATTTGGTCTTGACGGTGACGGGTTCGACCTCGCTGAACTGGTCAACTAAAGCCACGGTCACGTTGGGACTACCGCTCAAGAGTTTAGCCACGGGACACCGCCGCTCCGCTAGATCGGCCATGGCGATGGCCGTTTGGCGGTCAACCCCGGGAATTCGAATCTGGGCGGTCACGTAGAACTGAAAGCCCTTGGTGTCGCGTGCGTATTCGACGATGGTGTGGACCTGCGAGGTGTGCGGCAGGTGACGCATCTTTTCGATGGCCTCGAGGGTCGCGTTGAGGCAGGTGCTGAGGGCGAGCCCCAAAAATTGCTCGGGATTAGCGCCCGGGTTGGCGGACAGCGGGGAACTGGTCACGACATCGAGTCCCCCGGGAACGTAGGAGTGACTGTTCAGACCGTCGTCGTTAATGGCAACGGTGCGGTATAACGGTGGGAATTTCTCACGATCAATGGACATGGCTAAGTAACCCCTTTCATAAACTATCTTTAGCCTACGCCGGTTAGAATCAAAACACAATTGATTAACGTCGAAAATGATGGCCGGCAGACTAACCTAAACCATTAAAGGTTCAAGCTGACGAATAGTGTAAACTATCGCTTGCTAAATGGAATAGCAACCGGTTGCACACGACGGCTATACCAATTATGATAAATTACAACTAATTTGATAGGTGACTAACCAAAAGACGTGAAAATAAGCCCATGGTGACAAGCCGTGTAAAAGTTTTGTAATATTTGAATTTAGGGGTAGACCGATTAAAAAAATGTGCTTATAATATACGGTGACAGGAATTAGAACACTGGCGCAAGCATTTGGGGGGAGCCATATGTTAGATAATCAGCTGTCAGAAGAAAAGCGTAAGTTTCAAATGATCACGTGGCGGGCGCAAAAGCACGGTGCGCAGGTCGTTGCTGAGGAGCGCATGCGGCAATTCACAGCAACGATTGCTGAACAGGAAGCCATTATGCTGGCGGCGCAAACCCGTCGTGCGGTGGTTCCAGTAGGATAGATAGGTTGTCAGGAAAGTCCCGGTAAAGGGGGCAACGACATGAAGCATCCAGGAATGTATTATGTTTATTACACCTGTGGCTGGCTATTTATCGCCATCATGCTGGTCGCAATTTATCACTTAGGCATCGTTTGGATCTCCGCTAGTCATATGTAGAAGTTGTAAAAAAGAGCTGAGGCGTTCTCGTGCGGGAACGTCTTTTTTTGACGAAAAATGAGTTACTGGGAGTGCCGAAATTGAAATTTTTAGGGGGCCTTGGTAGACTAGAATTGAAATGAAGTTAATGAAAAATGGTGGTTGGTGAATTTTAAAAGGCCGTAGTACGGGGATCTCTTTAGTATTCCCCACACGTGTGGGGGTGATTCCGAACGGAAAAACACCTCGAGCGCCTGATCATGGTATTCCCCACACGTGTGGGGGTGATTCCTTCCGGGCCGCTGGCTTGGTGAATAACAACTGGTATTCACCACACATGTGGGGGTGACTCTCATCTCAGTAAATAGATGATTGATATCCTGTTGCATTCCCCACATATGTAGGGGTGCTCCGATAATTTATTAAAAATAAAGTCACGATTCATCAGCCGCATTGGCTAGTGAATCGTGACTATTTTTAAGTAGACTTTAAGTTGATTCTCGTAATCTTATGGGTGAGTTAACGAAATCAGCGCACAAAAAAAGCTAGTTACGCACGAACGCAACCAGCAGAATAGAAGTATGTGTACGGTTTAATGGTGTTAATAATGGCTAAAGGTCAATTAACTCCTCCAATAATCGCAAAACCGTGGCAGGCTCTCACCTGAATATGTGACTACATTATAACGTGAGATTCCGTGTCTGTAAACCACTTTTTAAAGAAAATCTTAAAGCCACCACCCCAATAATAACAAGAGGGTGAGCAGGGCCGGGAAGCCCTGTAACCAGAAGATGGTGCGCTTGACGGTCAGGCTCCCGAACAGGGCCACCACCACGATGTAGAGCAAAAGTAGCGCAGTGGTCAGGTGTTGGGCGGTTCCGGTTAATAACCACTGACTCGCCAGGATGACGATCCCCAACATCCCGTTGTAGATGCCCTGGTTGGCAAGCGCCGTTTGGGCAGGCTGCTGTTGGACGAAGCTGAGGGGCATGCCAAACGCCTTAGCTTGTTGGGCGGGGGAACCCCAGATTTCGAGGGCCATGATGCCTAAATGTTCGACAGCGACTAAAATAGTTAGACTAGTAATTAAAATTGTCATGCAAATTACTTCTTTCCGGGCCGGCAATGATGATAAAATTATTCATATCCGGAGCCATAAATTTGAATAAATAACGGATAATTTAAGCTAGTTTTTAGCTTGGTGTGTAGAATATTTAATTAAGGATATTTTTTACAGGGGAGCTCGAGTAACCTTCGGGGTAGATTGCAGTAGATTAAGCTTTCTGAAAATAAGAATGGAGGAATTACTAATGAGACTCCTAGACTTAAGTGGACAACAATTCGGCAGACTGACGGTTATCCGGCGGGACGGTACCGCCAAGAATGGTAACGCCACGTGGTTATGTAAATGTAGCTGTGGGCAACTGGTGACGGTCGATAGTTACCGGCTGCGGCACGGCATCACGGTCAGCTGCGGCTGCTATCGGCGAGATATCAGCAAGGCCCGGCTGACCCAGGATCCCCGGACGCGTAAACAAATCGGGAACGCCACCAACTTACCCCTGGTTAACGGGTCTAACGTGGCGGCGCTGACCAAGCTAAGCTCCCGGAATATTTCGGGCGTCATCGGCGTGAGTTTCGACAAACGCTCCGGCAAATGGGCCGCACGCCTATTTTACCACGGCCACTACGTCTTGAACCAAACCTTTAGCGACTTCTACGACGCCGTGGCGGCACGCAAAGCGGCGGAACAGAAATTAGCGAAGCAAAACGACATCAATTTAAAGGTGCCGGCGGAGGGGTAACGCCCCTAACCAGTTGAATAGAAGCCAAGTGAGTCGGTCCGTTGGGGCCGGCTTTTTTGGTGCGGCCGGTCTTCTTAGGGAACTTTAATTTGCCTTTCGGGGAATTCGTGTTATAGTGTTATAGAAAGATATAACACTAGTGGGGTGAAGAAAATGCAATTTGATGATAAGGTGCCGATTTATTATCAGATCAAGAATTACCTGTATCATCGGATGGTGGCCGGCGAATTGGGGCTCGGTGACAAGTTACCGGCCGTCCGGCAACTCGCCGTGGACCTGACCGTCAACGTCAACACGGTGCAACGCGCCTTACGGGAAATGATTGCCGAGGGGTACATTGCCCCCCAGCGGGGCCGCGGCAATTTCGTGACCCAGGATGCGGCGAAAATTGCGACGCTGAAACAACAACTGACGACGACTTATATTCAAGACTTATACGGTCAACTCCACGCCTTAAAGCTGACCGACGCGGAAATTATTGCCGAGATTAAGGCCTACATTCAACACCGGGGGGACGCAGATGACTAACGCACTTGAGATTACCCAATTAAATTATCGCAAAAATACCAAGACGATTTTGACGGACGTGAACTTGCAGATTGCGCCGGGCAAGATTGTGGGACTCTTGGGTGAAAACGGGGCCGGGAAGACCACGTTGATGCGCCTGATTGCCGGGGTCGCCAAGAACGCCAAGGGCACGATCGCCGTACACGGTGAGACGCGCGAGGCGCCGCGGCGGGCCTTTGTCAGTTTTAGTGAAGCGCTCCAGGGGTTCCGACCGGCCGATAAGCTCAGCCAGATTCGCGACTTCTACGCGCTGGCCTACCCGGATTTTTCGGCGAAGAAGTATCTGGACCTCATCACGTTCTTACAAATCGATGACGACCAGAAATTGTCTACGTTGTCCAAGGGGACCCGCGAGAAATTCATCATCGCGCTGACCCTGTCGCGGGAAGCGGCGGTCTATTTGCTCGACGAACCGTTTAACGGCATCGATAGCATGAGTCGGAAACGCATCATCAGTAGCATTATTCAGTGGAAGCAAGATTCGGCGACCATGGTGATCAGTGACCATTACGTGTCGGAGATTGCGGCGTTGCTCGACGAGGTGGTCATCATCAAGGACCACACGGTATGCGCCCACAAGAGTAGTGACCAGATTCGCAGTGAGTTTGGCCTGGGCATCGAAGCCTTTTACGAAAGCATTTACGAGGGGGACATTCACGATGACGAGCTTTAGTCACGCATTTCGGGTCATGTGGCGGCCCAAGTTTCGCAGCATGAACCAGCTATTATTTTTTAACCTGATTGCCGTGGTGATCACCATGCTCTACCAGATTTGGCAACTCGGGTTAGCCAATTTAGAAATGATTACCACGGTGATGGGGTGGGGCGCGGTCTTCGGATTCGTGGCCTTCATCCTGTTGACCCGGCAAAACGAACAGATGTTGGTCAGTGATACCTACCGGCTGTTGCCGACGGGCGATACCAAATTGTATCTCGCCAACCTGGTGACGTCGTTGGTGGCGTTGGTTTACGTGGGCGTGGTCCAAGTGGTCCTGGTCTTGATTGGGACGGCCATGACCGGTAAGACGATTCGCAACTGGTTCCAGACCAACGTGAACTTCCAGATGAACGCGGCGGACCTGCGTAACTTAGCCCTATACGGTACCACGACGGTCTTTTGGGCCGTTGCTATCGTTCTGTGGATCTGGGTGTTCGTCAACCTGATTCACTTTGGGACCAACACGATCAGTGCGTTTCTCCCCAACGTCCAACAACGGATCGTTAAGGGCGTCTTGGCCGTAATCTTGACTTGGGTGGCGATTCGCTTCATGAGCTGGATCGCGCACCTGGAAAGTCAGGTCTACAACCACTTCACGACGGTCTCCGACATCACGCTCAACGCGTCCGGCATCTGGCTGGACCTGCTCAGCCTGTTTGTGGCCATTGCGGTGGTCGCGGCGTTAAACATCTTTATGATGAAACGCTGGGTGGAAGCCAAATACTAATTTAGAACCGAAAAAAAGCGAAATTCCCGTTGATGGGAATTTCGCTTTTTGCGTGCCTAGAGCACGATGTAGTAGCTAGGTTGCCAGTTACTTTGGCTAAAGACGCCAATGCCGTCCGTTTCGTTCTGGGCGGCGACGTACTTGCCGTTCCCCAGCGAGATGGCGTCGTGGTACGGCGCGCTGTCGGAGCCCCAGAAGAGGATGGCCCCGGCCGGTGCGTTAGCCACGTCGTAGTGGTGGGTCCCCAGCTTAGTCTGT
The DNA here is from genome assembly GCF_001434115.1 of Levilactobacillus zymae DSM 19395. Classification (GTDB taxonomy): domain Bacteria; phylum Bacillota; class Bacilli; order Lactobacillales; family Lactobacillaceae; genus Levilactobacillus; species Levilactobacillus zymae. The sequence continues at coordinate 64,135 of NZ_AZDW01000022.1, read as the reverse complement.
TGGTAAGTGGTCCGTGCGCTCAGTCCCAGGGCGTATTGCACCAGGCCGGAACAGTCGAACCCACTCATCGATGACCCGCCGTAAACGTAGGGTACGTTGCTGTTGGCGATTTTTAGGGCCGTAGCGATACCGCCGCCCGTGGAAGCAGACGCCGTCGTGGTCGAGCTGGTCGTGGTTTTAGGAGATGAGGTCGTGGTGGTAGTGGAGCTGTGGTGCGCAGCAGTCCCACTGGTCGTGGCCGCACTGGTGGTTTGGCCGTCCGGAATCGTTAATTTTTGGTTCACGTAGATCCGGTTGGCGTTGGCCAGCTGGTTGGCGGACACGATGGCGTTGACGGACACGTGGTGCTGTTGGGCCAGGCTCCAGACGGTGTTGCCGGCCTGGACCCGCACCGTGCTGGCGCTGGCCTGGGCCCCGCCCATTAGTAAGGCCGCGGCGCTTAAGGAACCGAGTAAGATGGATTTAGTGAAAGCTTTGATAATGTATCACTCCATAACAAGAATTTGTATGTACCTAACGTACAAGTTCCAGTATAGAAAAGTGAGGTTACCCGGTGGTTGCGGCCCGATAACAAACTTTAACGGTTTGATGACCAAGATGTCGGTTGTGACAAACACTTAAGCGGCCAAACGATGGTGATTTTCGATAGTTAGGAAAGTGAAAATTCTAACCGGTGCTGATAGTGCTTGTACAGGAAGGCGAAACGGTCCGTGGCCCCGGGTAACCAGGGCTTCTTGGTGCCACAGAAGTGGAGAAATACGGTGTTAGCGACCACCCAGTTGAGGTCCCATTTTCCCTGACTGGTGGCCTGGTAGGTCAGATTCTTGCGCACGTCGTAGTTATAGATCACGTCGGGGACCGCCAGGGTATCGTCGGCGTAGAGCTTGTTGAGCACGTCCTGGTCGGGCAAGAGGAGTTCGTCGTGATGGTCACGGATAATCGCAAAAATCTTGGCGGCATCGACTACCTGCCGCGCCCGGGCCAGGTTGATCAGCAAGACCCCGGAGTTGAAATAGTGCGGTGTGTTAGTGGCCAGCCGATACTGGTTAACGGTCCCGGTTAGGTTGAAAAAGTCGGTGTGCATGGCCGCCGCGTAGAGGTTTTGGCTGAGATCCGTTTGGTAGAACGGGGTGAAGTCGTTGATCACTAAGATGTCGGCGTCGAGGTAGAGGACCTTATCGACCGTGGCCGGTAAGAGGTCGCTCGCCAACAACCGGTAGTAGATCGACTTGGGGTAGCGGTCGGACAACGGGGCGTCAGCGAAGAGCGTCTCGTCAACGATAACGGGGTGGTAGGTCATGTTTAGGCTGGTCAGGATGTGAGTCACCCGGTCGGCCTGCGCAAATGGCCGGTCCTGAATCACGTAGACGTGGATCGGGTCGGTGGTCGCGGTGGTTTGTCGTAAAGAATACAGGGTGGTAAGCATGCGGTCGACGAAGTGGTCGTCGACGGCGAAGAGTAAGTTGAACGCCATGGGGGCACCTCCAAGTTAAGTTACCCCTAGTTTAACGGGTGGGAGCAGGCGGGTCCATTAAGGTGGTCAGAAAGTTTTGTAAGGGGCGCTCCAGATAGCCGCGCTTTCGCGTTAACGCAAAGAAGGTGCGCTGAGCGAGTGGGAGCTTCAGGTCGAAGTAGTACAGGTCGTGGTTGGCAATGCTCTGTCGAATTTGGTCGGTCACGAAGGTGGCGCCCAATCCGTGAGCGGCCAAGTGAAAAGCCGTTTCTAATTGGTACATCTCGTACTTGACGTGGGGCCGGAAACTCAACGCGGCACAGATCAGGTCCATGCGCTCGCGGAAGTTATTGGTGGGAGACACCGAGATGAAGGGCAGCTGTTCCAACCAAGCAATGACGTCCGGTTGAGACGCCCCTTGGATGAATGAACGCAACTGGTGGGCTTGGTCGAGTGTGATGAGGACCTTGGGGATGGCCAGAACGACCTGGTCGACGAGTACGGGTTGCACGGTAACTTTACGGGTGTCGACGTGCCCGCAGTGAACGATGAGGTCGACGTTACCGGCGTACAATTCCCGGTTGAGTAATTCGGAGTTGCGCTCAAGAATCCGCACGGTGACCCGCGGGTACTGACGTTCGTAGGCCAGTAACACGTCTGGCAGGTAATAGGAATTGAAGTATTGCGAAGACCCGATTCGAATCTCCCCGGTCGTTTGGCCCTGGAGGTCGGCTAATTCGTGCCGAAAATCAGCCTCGGCATTGCGCACCTTGAGGACTTCTTGCAGATATAGCTGGCCTTCCGCCGTGAGCGCTAGTGGTTTTTGGCTGCGGTCGAAGAGGGTCACACCCAAGCGACGTTCCAGCTTGGCTAAGGAAATACTGAGGGCGGGTTGGGAGAGGTAGAGGTTTTTAGCGGCCTGCGTGAGGTTTCCAGTCTGGTAGATCTCGTAAAAGTAACTTTGAAATTGGTCCATGTGGTTTCCTCCATAAATAATATTTATGCAAAGTAAATTATCTGTATTAGATTTTATGCCTTTGTGAAGTTACTATCAAGATGTAGCTAACCAACTAGGAGGATGATCACATGCACGCAATCGAAAAGCTCCTCGCGGCTAAGGCGGGGGTCGACCGGGTTCACGCGGGTCAAATCGTCAATTGTGACGTTGACGTGGCCGGCATCAATGATTTGTATTATCAAACGGTGAAGTCATTTGTGGAGATGGGCGGTCAACGGGTCAAACATCCCGACGATGTTCTGATTTTCTTCGACCATTACGCGCCGTGTGCGACCGTGATTCAGGCCGAGGACCACAAGAAGTTCCGGCAGTTCGCCCACGAACAAGGTATCGCGAATCTGATGGACGTTAACCAAGGGGTCTGTCACCAGGTGGTGGTGGATCGCGGGTTAGCCAAGCCCGGCGAAATCGTGGTCATCACGGATTCGCATTCGACCATGCACGGGGCCTTGGGAGCCTTTGGGACCGGCGTGGGGGCGACCGACCTTGCCACGATTCTCATCACTGGAAAATTATGGTTCAAGGTGCCGGAAGTCATCAAAATCACCCTTACGGGGCACCTTCACCCGGGCGTTTACGCTAAGGACGTGATTTTACATATTTTGGGTGACCTGAAAGCCGACCACGGCATCTACAAGGCCATTGAGTTTGCGGGGCCGGCGCTCAAGGACATGACCATCTCCGAACGCTTGGCCTTGTGTAACATGACCACGGAAATGGGGGCGGCGACCAGCTATATCCAACCGGATGACCGGACGCGGAATTTCTTAAAGGCGAAGGGCGTTACGGACTACACCGTCTACACCACCGATGAGGATTATCACTACCAAGAAGAAATCACGTACGACGTGGGACAGATTGGGCCGCAGGTCGCCGCCCCCGCCGATGTGGATAACGTTCACGATTTAAGCGACTATCAGGGTGTCCACGTGGATCAAGCCTACATTGGGTCGTGTACCGGCGGACGGTTACAGGACTTTGCCACTGCGGCCAAGATCTTAAAGGGGCACCATATTGCACTCGATACCCGCCTGATTATTGTCCCGGCCAGTGGCGAAGTAACCCGAGAATGCATTGCGCGGGGGTATATTCAAGATCTATTGGACGCCGGCGCCACCCTGTCGCCGTCGGGCTGTGCGGCCTGCATCGGGATTCACCAAGGGCTGATTGCCGCCGATGAGGTCTGCATGTCGACGTCGAACCGGAACTTCCCCGGTCGAATGGGGAGTTTAAAGGGCCAGATTTACCTGGCTTCTCCGGCCGCGACCGCTACGGCGGCGTTGACCGGTCAGATTACGGATCCTAGAGACTACGTGGAGGCTGAATGATGAAAACTTTAAGAACGGGTCACGCACATGTATTTGGTCAGAACATCGACACGGATCAGATTTATCCGGCACGCTTCATTGAATATACCGAAGAGGCCGATATCAAGAAATACGCCATGGCGGGCAGCGACGATCCCGACTTTGTCCAGGAAACGCAACCGGGCGACTTCATCGTGGCCGGGACTAACTTCGGCTGCGGTTCCTCACGTGAACACGCCGCGATTACCCTAAAGGGCAACCAGGTCGGCGCCATCGTGGCGGAATCCTTTGCCCGGATCTTCTTTCGTAACGCGATTAATCTGGGGCTTCCGGTCATCACCTGTCCGCACGTCCACGCCCACGTTCAACCGGGCGACCAACTTCAATTGGACCTGAAAGCCGGCGAATTTAAAAACTTGACCAACGGCTGGACGGCCCCCGTTGAACCCCTTGACGATTACATCATGAATATCCTTTCTCACGGGGGGATCAAGCCCTTGATGCGAGCCATGACGAGTCAGGGAAAGGTGCGCGAATGAGATGGCTGTTAAGTATAAGGCGTTCACGCTACCGGTAATTCTCGGTCTGGTCGTCTGGTTAGCCAGCCCCCTGCGACCGGCGGGAATCTCGTTAGTTGCTTGGCATTTGCTGGCGTTGTTTCTGGCGACCATCGTGGCCTGCATCACGCAGCCGTTACCATTGGCGGGGGTCGCCATTCTGGGCCTGACCGTGTTGCTGGTCTTACGGATTGCCCCCATCGAAACGGCGATTCAGGCGTTTGCCAACACAACCGTTTGGTTAATTGCTATGGCCTACATGATTTCACGGGGCTTTTCGAAGACGGGATTGGGGCAACGCTGGGCACTCTGGTTCGTGAAACTGTTTGGCAAGAAAACACTGGGATTGGCCTACGCCATCGAAGGGATTGACCTGGTCACGGCTCCGGCCACGCCGAGTAACACGGCCCGGGCCGGGGGCATCATCTACCCAATTATCAAGTCGCTGTCGGAAACCTTTGGCTCGACGCCTAAGCAACACACGGAACGCGACATTGGAGCCTACCTGATCTTCACGGAATTTCATGCGAACACCGTGACCAGTGCCATGTTCATGACGGCCATGGCCCCTAACCTGATTGCGTTAGGTTTAGCCGCTTCGTTTGGCATCAAAATTTCGTGGTTCGGATGGTTCTTGGCCGCGCTGGTTCCTGGCATTATCTGTTTAGCCACGGTACCTTACCTGGTTTACCGGTTGTATCCGCCGAAAATCAAGGAGACACCGGACGCGCGGGACTGGGCCCAACGTGAGCTGACCAAAATGGGGCCTATGACATTACAAGAAAAACTCATGATGGGAATCTTCGGCTTGGCGTTAGTGCTGTGGATCTTCTCGGGGATGCTGGGGCTAGACGCCACGGTCGTTGCCTTTATTGCCGTAGCGTTGTTGCTCCTGACGGGCGTGCTGACGGCTCAAGACGTCTTACACGAGACCGGGGCGTGGAACGTGGTCGTGTGGTTCTCGATTCTGATTTTTATGGCTAATCAACTCAACCAACTGGGATTCATTCCTTGGCTATCGCGGGCTATTTCTAGTCAGTTGAAGGGACTTAATTGGTTGACCGTCTTACTAGTCTTAGTAATTGTCTACTTCTACTCACACTACTTGTTCGCCAGTCAGGCGGCTCACGTGACCGCGATGTACAGTGCCCTGCTAGGGGTGGCGTTGGCGGCCGGGGTCCCACATCTTTTGGCGGCTTTACTTCTGACCTTTACGTCGGCCATCTATGCGTCCACCACGCACTACGCGAACGGTCCGGCTTCCGTCTTCTTCGGGTCGGGTTACGTTCCGCAGAATGATTGGTGGCGGTTGAACTTTATCCTGGGACTCTACTACCTGGTGATTTGGGTCGGTGTGGGTCTGGGGTGGATGAAACTCATTGGTATTTGGTAACACGAGTAAGTCCGGCTAAATCGGCCGGATTTTTTAATTGTCATCCCCAAAATTACGAATCGTCTGAATTGCGTTGGCCGTGGGTTTCTAGGTAGAATCGAATTATTGAGGAACTGGAATTAAGAGAATTGAGGCCAAGCGATATGGAAAACTTTACGTTTATTGGGGACGTTCACGGGGCGGCGGCCGACTTGCGAGTCTTGTTGACCGACCCGGTGGTAGCCGCCAGTCGGCTGATCTTCTTAGGCGACTACATCGACGGACGCACCATCCGACGGTTTAGTGACCACGTGGAGCCGGTCGTGCGCGATCCGTTGGGGGTCTTACGAATCATTCAAGACCGCGTCACCCACCACGGCGACGTGGCTTTACTGGGGAACCACGACGACTTTTGGGTCCAGACCGCACGGCGGGACGAATTGACCTACCAGACCTGGAAAATCAACCACGGCGTGCAAACTTGGCGGCAGCTGGGGATTCGCTCGACGCGGTTGGCCCGGGTCGGTGCGGCGTTGACCCATGGCCCGTTACGACCGTTCACGGATTTCTTGACCCATTTGCCACTGACCTGGGAGACAAATCAATTGTTTGCCGCGCACGCGGGCATCGATTGGAACCGGCCGGCCAATGACCAGCGCCGCGACGACCTGTTGTGGATTCGGGACGACTACTATTTTCGTGACGCCGCTCACCACGATTTGGGCTGGCATCCCAACACCTTGGGGAAGGTCATGGTCACCGGGCACACGCCGGTTCAGACGCTGCAGGGGCCGGGCCAGGCGGGCTATTTGAAAATGCAGGCCACCGCTAACGACGTGCCTCGGTATCTGATTGATGCCGGCAGTCACACGGACGCCTACGATGGCGGCATCTTGGCGTTGACGTTAACGGCCGGCGGGCAACTGGTGCAGACCGTGCGCGTGGTCAAGCAACACTTGACGCCCGGCGAGCAGCCGTTAAGCGAAGCCGCCGTCAGCCGACTGGGTGCGTTAACCGAACAACCATAGATGAAAAAGCCGTGATGACGGCTTTTTTCGTGGCAAAACGTGCTATGATGAAGGTCTAATCAACTGGATGAGGAGGAACCGGGATGGAGAGCAACGCACGGGTCGCCGAGATGATGGTCCGACTGATGAGTGGCGAAACGCTGAAGCAGACCGACTTAAAAAAACAATATCAGATCAGTTTGCGGACTTGTCAGCGTGACATTTCCTACATCCGCCGCGCACTAACGGAATACCGGGTCGGTGAAATCGAAGAACGCCCGGGGACCTACCGGCTGGCTCGACGCAGTGAGACTGCCGATTTGGAGATGGTCCTGACCACCAGTAATATCTTGCTGGGGTCGCGGGCGTTGAACTCGCCCGAGTTGGCCGCGACACTGGATTTTTTGAGTGCCAGTCTTTCACCCGCCATGCGCGCGTTGGTCCGCCGCGAACTCACGGTGCCGCGGGGCAGTTACACGCCCTTATCGCGGCCCAAACCGTTGCTTCACCGCTTAAAGGAAGTGGCCGACTGCATCGTGAATAACCAGCGGCTTACGTTTACTTACCTGAGTAGTCACGCCACGGAACCCCAGCCACTGACGCACCACGCCCAGCCCGTAGCGCTATTTTTCGAAAACTACTACTTCTACGTGGCCATGCTGAGCCAGGAGCGGGGCGGTTACTGGTTATACCGCCTCGACCGGATCGAGCAAATCTTGGAAAAGGCGGCCGGTGAAAAGCTCGATTACGCCGAACGGTTCTCTTTACAGGACCACCGCCACCAGACCTACCTGTTGGATTCGGGGTCGCTGACCCAGATCCGTTTTATCTACCGTTACTACTTACAAACGGTGCTGGACCACTTTCCCGGGTCGCGGGTCTTGGAAACGCGGCCGGACGGTAGTCACCTGATTGAAGCCTACGTCAAGGTGGATGGTGCGATGTTTTGGCTGCTGAGTCAGGGCGCGCACCTGCAAGTGGTGTCGCCACCGTCGCTAGTGAACCGAATGCGCGCTGAATTGACGGCTGCACGGGACCAATATTTGATTGCTGATGATAAAGAGGGTTAAAATGAACCCTCATCAAATAATAATTGACGTTATTTTTTAGAAAAGTTACGGATCAGCGGCGCAGATGACAAATTATGACGGGCCGGCAGGGTATAATGGGAAACGTTGATTGGAATCGGTTTCAGACGACCAATCAAAATTTATCCATTGGAGGAAAAATGATGAAGTTGATGAAATTGACCGGAGTGGCCGTGCTCACGACCGTGCTGGGACTGGCCACCGTTGCGCCCGTCCCCACGCAAGCCAAGACCAAGACCCGGACGTTGAAGGTTACCAAGGTGGCCAAGAAGGGTTACCGCGCGACTAAGGGCAAGATTTACACGTCCACGAAGCTGACCAAGGTACGAGCCAAGGCTGCGACCACTAAGCGCGCCACGCTCTACGTCACTAAGCACGCGAAGATCAAAAAGGGCAATCAGTCCGCCGCAATGTACTACTACATAAGTAACAAGAAGTTTAAGGGCTGGATCTGGCACGGCTACCTCAAGCGGGTCACGGTTAAGCCCGCCAAGGTCGCCACGAAGGTCACGCCCCAATCAACGACCACGACCAAACCAACGACGACCAAGGCCACGACCACTAACTGGCAAGCTCAGGCTAACCAGGATTTCTTAGCCGCGGTCAACAAGTACCGGGCCGAGAAACACGCGGCACCGCTGGTCATCGATAGCCAGTTCATGCAGCTAGCGGCGAGCCGGGCCAACGATACCAAGCAACTGAACGCCCTGGACCATTACGACCAGGCGGGAAACTTCATTGCCTTTGACCGGGCGCCCCAATTCGGAATCACTTCAGGCGTTTCGGAATGTCTCTACATGGAAAGCGGGTATGATCCGCTGAGTGTCGGCAAACGGGCGGCCTACGAATACCTGTATGACGATGCGGATTCCGACTGGGGACACCGGGATAACCTGTTACACCCAGAATCGACCAAGATTGGGATTGGCTGGGCCCAAAAGGGTGACAGCATCTACAACGCCATCAACGAAGACTATTAGGATTGGGTTTGACCCGGTAACGCTAACCAGTTAATTCAAAAAAAGCGACTGCTCACCACAGCATACATGTGGCGGGCAGTCGCTTTTGCGTTTACCGATTCTGCTTAATAATCCGTTCAGTTTGTCGTTGTAGCCTGCCCATGGCCTTTTCCGGCGTCTGGTGCTGGCTGGTCATCTGGTCGGTGGCCTGGCTAAGCGCCATGAAATATTGCGGGTACCCCCGAAAGGCCACGTCCTGGAAGCCGAACTTGATGGACTGGTTGGCCGCCTTGGCCGTCGGGTGTTTGGCCAGGTAAGCCTGAAACTTGGTGTCGCGCTGGGCGGCCTTGGTCAACGGCAGGTATCCGGTCTTTTGCGCCCAGTAGGTGGTCTGGCGCTTCTGTAACAGGAAGGTCATGAAGGCCGCGGCCCCCCGCCGTTGCGCCGGTGAGGCGGACTTGAACAAGACCAGGTCGTTACCGGCGATCGAGGTGGCGTGGTGGCCCTGATAGCTGGGCAGGGGTGCCGTTTGCCACCGGAAGCCCTTGGGTGCGCTGGCCTGCATGATGGGGATGGCCGCCGACGACCCACAGTAGAAGAGGGTCTTGCCGGCGAAAAATTGGGTACTGCCGTAGCCGTCCGTGCCGGCGGTCGTGGCGGTCTTTTGTTGGAGCATGTCGTAGATCACGTGAGTCGCTTTCAGCGCGGCGGGACTGTTGGCGTTGACCTTCAGTTGGTCGGAAATCAACGGCGTCCCGGTCTGGGCAATCAGGTCGTCGAGTTCGCTCATGAAGCTTTGGTCGAACGCGACCCCGGTCAGGCCCTGGGCGTGGACTTTTTGCCCGTCACGACTGAGCTCGGCCCAGGTCCGCGGCACCCGTAACCCGGTCCGTTTGAGGAGTTGGGGACTGTAGAACAGAATCCGTGCCGACTTGGAAAACGGAAAGGCGTAGGTCCGATCTCGGTAGGTGGTGGCTTTTAGAAAGGCCGGGTAGACATCCTTGAGCGCGCCTGGCTTGAGGTAGGGGTCAAGGGGCGTGATGAAGCCGCCCTGAACGTAGGTGGGCACGTTGGTGTAGGCCGTTTGCGCGATGGTGGGCAACGTGTGGGCCTTGGCGCCCGCCATGATTTTGTGTTGGAGACTGGCGAAATCGCCCTGGCTACTGCCGACGACCCGGTAGCGGGTCTGCGAGCGGTTGAACTGGGTGATCAGGTGGTTCAGCGTGGCCTTGTGCTGGTCGGTCATTCCGTGCCAGAAGGTGATGGTCACGGGCCTGGTGGTCGACGTGGCCGCTTGGGACCGGCCGCAGGCGCTGAGGGTCACAACGACGAGGGCCCCCAGCCCATATAAGAGTAATTGACGAAGATATTTCATATGTATTTGGTTATCCTTTCAGATTCGTTCGGGTGACCCCGGCGATGATGTATTTTTGTAACAGAAGGTACAGGACCAATAACGGGAGTAGCACGCAAACCGTGGCGGCCATCAGTAACGGGTAATTGGTACCGGCCTCGCTGGTGAACGCCATCAGTCCGACCGGTAACGTCCGCAACCGGTCGGAATTGGTGATGATCAACGGCCACATGAAGGCGTTCCAGGAGCCGATGATCTGCAGCACCGCGACCGCCGTTAACGTCGAGCGGTTGGCGGGGACCAGGATTTGCCAGAGGTACTGCCAGTTGCTGGCCCCGTCGAGTCGCGCGGCGTAGTAAGTGGTCGGTGACTGGGCGGTAAAGGCCTGCCGGAGCGCGAACATGGCGAAGATGCTGGCCAGCCAGGGGACGATGAGGGCCGCGTAGGTGTCGACCCAGTGCAGGCGGGTCATGGTCACGAAGTTGGGAATCAACAGGAGTTCACCGGGCACCATCATCAGGGCAATCAGGCCGTCAAAGAGGACCCGGCGCCCGTAGAACCGCAGGTGGGTGAAGGCAAAGGCGGCCAGAATACTGGTAAGCATTTGCCCGACCGTGGTGGTCAGGGTGACCACTAGTGAGTTGAGACAGTACCGGGCGAACGGGGCGGCGTGCCAGGCGCGTGGGTAGTTGACCCACTGCCAGGCGGTAGGAATCGCCAGGTGGCCGGTGGCAAACGTGGTGGCGGCCGGTTGGAGGCTGGTCAACAGCATCCAGCCGAACGGCAGTAACATGGTCACCGCGCCCAGGGTGAGCAGCAGGTAAATGAACGTGATCTTGTAAATTTTCATCGACGACCCTCCCACCAAGCGTGGCGGTGAAAGTACAGGGCCGCCAGTCCGGTCACCAGTAAGATCAGGGCGAACAGGACCACCCCGCAGGCCGCGGCCACGGGATATTGGTTTTCCACGTAGAACTGCTGGTACAGGTAGTACATCAACGTCAGCGCGGCGTTGCCTGGACCGGCCGTGCCGTGAAAGAGCGCGTAGATTTGGTTGAAGACCTTGAAGTTGGTCACGATGGCGTTGACCGTGATCAGCACGGTCATGGGCAGGAGCAGTGGCCAGGTCACGTTGGTCAGGCGTTGCCAGGTCGACGCCCCGTCGAGGGTGGCGGCGGCTTGGTAGCGTCGATCGATGCGGCCCAGGCCGGCGAGAAACAGGATGATGTTGACGCCGAGATTTTGCCAAATGCAGACCATGATCACCGCCCCCAGCGCGTACCGCGGGTCGTTGAGCCAGTCGATGTGGGTCCGAAAGAGGAGGTTGATCAGCCCGTTGTCTGGCCGCAACAACCAGCCCCAGACCAACGAAATGGCCACGGTGGCCGTGACGAACGGCAGAAAGTAGACCGTGCGAAAGAAGGTCGCTAGCCAGGTGATGCGGTTCAACAGGAGCGCGATTCCCAGGGCGAGGATTACCGTGGCCGGGACCACTCCTAAAACGAAGATCAGGGTGTGCCGGAGGGCCAGGTGAAAGTTAGGGTCGTGCCACAGGTAGCTGAAATTAGCCCCGCCGAAGCCGCCAACGTGGTTGGTGAAATAGTTATAGTGGGTGTAGCCGCTCATCAGAAACGAGGTCAGTAGCGGCCACAGGGTAAAGACCCCGACAATCAGGAGCAAGGGGGCCAGGTATAGGAGGGCCACCAGGGTGGATTTTAAGGTCGGTTTAGCGTTAAGCATCGCAATCACCGTCCCAAATACAGTGTCCGGCGGCGTCGAACAGAAAGCTCCCGCGGGCGGTGACGGCGAGTTGGACCGGTTGACCGGCCGGCATGGCGGGCAGAGTGGTACTGAGCAGGGACCCCCAGGGCGTGGCCAGGTTGGTCTGCCGGTCGCGGCCGATGACCACTTGCCGGGTCACGGTCGCGGTTAACTGCGCGAGGATCGGCTGGGGCGTTGCCGTGGCCGGGACGAGGGTGAGCGCTTCGCTGCGGATGCCCAGGGTGCGGGCCGTGGGGAGGCCGGGGATGGTTAGGAAGGGGGCCGCGGTAGCGTAGGGCACGCAGTTAAGGCGCGGCGTCCCGATAAACTCGGCCACGAATTGGGTGTGGGGGTGCCGGTAGAGCTGTTCGCCGGTCCCGACCTGTTGAATCTGCCCGTTGGCAAGGACCACGATGCGGTCGGCGATCCGGAGCGCATCGGTCTGGTCGTGGGTCACGAACAGGGTGGTGACACCGGTCAGCCGCTGGAGACGACGAATCTCGTCGCGTAGTTCGACGCGAAGGGCGGCGTCGAGGTTGGAGAGGGGTTCGTCGAGCAGTAATAACGCGGGGTGTTTGACCAGTGCGCGGGCCAAGGCCACGCGTTGTTGCTGGCCGCCGGAAAGGGCACGGGGCAACTTGGTCAGTTGGTCGTCGACGTGGACCAGTTGGGCGTAGTGGCGTGCCTGGGCCCGCCGTTCGGGCCGCTTGACGTGGGCCATTTTCAGCGGGAAGGCGATGTTGGCCAAGACGCTTAAGTGCGGGTACAGCGCGTAGTCCTGAAAGACCATGCCGATGTGGCGTTGGCGCGGGTCTTGCTGGGTCACGTCGGTGCCGTCGAAGGTCAACGTCCCGGCGCTAGGGGTCAGCAGACCGGCCAACAGGTTGAGTAGGGTGGTTTTGCCACTGCCGCTCGGGCCCAATAACGCGACCAATTCGCCGTTAGCCACCGTCAAGTTGAGGTGAGTCAAGACGGGCGGTTGTGACGGATAGCTTAGGGTAATATCGGTTAACTTCACTTGCACGGTAGCGCCTCCTCACGGGTCTTCAAGCAACACAATTACGATTTATTATAAACTATTTGAGCGGCCGTTGGTATGGTGAGATGACCGTGAAGGGGCTGAGTTGTTTGGTTGGCGTGACGGAAGCCAATTTTGCGGAAAAAGCTAATCCTTCATATTATTAAATTTGTAAGACGTTAACTTGGGTTTGACCGGCATTTTTGACTATGATAGGGGCGCAACGAGTTAAGGAGGGGATTGCAGTGAATCTAACGACTTATCAACGCCGGGTGTCTGTCGGGGCCACTCGGGCTTATCTCCAACGGTTACGCCAGACCGCCACGCAGGTGGACCTCACGCGGCTCATGGCGTTGTCCGTGGAACTGGTTTTTGAAAACGTCGAAACGGTCACCATCGAAGCAGCGGCCGTCACGAATTTTTGGCTCTTGCCCGGTGAGACGGGCCCGGCGACCGACCTGGTCGGCTTCGAACTCCAAGTGGCCGCCGAGCCAGCTAACTTTCACGCCCAAACGTTTGCGACGGGTAAGGCGCGCCTAAGCGATGGCCGCGACCGGGTCTTGGCATTTCAGGATGTGACGCAACTGATTGTGCATACGGCTACGACCGACCGGCACTATTCGGTGACCTGGAACCCGTTGTCTGCCGTCGATCAGGAAAACTTGAACCAGCACGTAGCCCTGACCAGCGAGACCCTCACACTCTGGGCCTGGCCCGTGCCCATTACGTACTGGACCGATATTTTACCGGCGGCGACTGATTCCTTGAATTTCGCGGTGATGGTCGGTGAACTGACCACCCAACTGGGGGATACTTACGACGAAACCCAGGTGCGCACCATTCTGACCACCGCGCTCACGGAACTGCGCAGCTTTAGCGACTTGGCACAGCCGACCACCCAGCAACATATCGTGGTGCGCTACCAGCCGCGTCACGCCGACCGGCCCTGGACCGAGCAGCGGCATGATGACGCGGACGGCCAGGACCACGCCGATTTGTATCTGTGGTCGTACCCGGAGCTTCTGGGGATGGACCTGACCTTACCGGCGGACCACTTCTGGGAAGGCGTGGCGTGGTTATTGTGGGAGATCACCTTTTCGGGGGCCGAGGCGCTTGAGCGGCAACAAACCATTGAGCGGTTCCAAGACGACCTGATTCAAGGCGACCAGGCGGAACAGGATTTTCGGGCGCAGACCACCAAGATGAAACGTTTCTGGGACGCGTACGTCAGCCAACATGTGACGGCGCCGGATCTGGCGGCCACGGTGGCGCACTTCTGGCCGTTGACCACGGGAACGCCGGTCAGCGGGCCGGTCGTCAGTCAGCGGCAGGATCCGCAACTGTTAGCGGAATTCATGGCGCGGTTCGGGTCGGCGTACCAGAAGTTTGACGGTGACGGCCAAGACGCGTCGGAAAGGAAGGCATGAGCGTGGAGATTCCCTTAGAATTATCAGACCAGGCCATTCAACAGATTGGGACGGTCATGCAGGCCATGGCGGTGAGGGCCTTTAGGGAGGCCGGCGAACGGCAGCAGTTCAACCCGTATATGACTAAAACAGAGGCGGCTAAATATTTGCACGTGTCGCCCGTGACCCTGGCGGCCTTCATCCGGCAAGGCTTACGGGTCACCATCGTCGGCAATATTTGTCGAATTAGTCGCGTTTCCGCGGATCAATTTATGACGGCTCACCAACTCTAAAACCACGGCAGGGCGATGGGTTAAAAGTGAAAGGGCCACCCGGTTGCGGGTGGCCCTTAGTGGTGATACGGATGAAATTAGTTAGTGGCGCGGTCGGTCGCGGCGGTGAGGGTGTCGGCGGCCGCCATCCAGTACCGAGCGGCCATGCCCTTTCCCTTAACCTTGCCTTGAGCGGCGTAATGTTCGGTTTCCAGCGCGTTTTTGATCAGGCCCTGAACGGTCGGGTCAGCGTCAAATAGGCCGTCGTTGACCATGTTTTGCATCGTGGCGAGCGCATCGTTGCCGAACACGATGAGTTGTTTGGGTTGCACGATGGCGCATTCGCGGCTAAATAGCGCGGCGCTCTTGCGGTAGGTGTCGCGGTAGGCGGGAATCAACGCAGCGAATTCAGCCACGGCGGTCACGGGTAAGATGGGTTTCGGCGTGGCACGGCGAGCGTTGGCCTTTTGGTCGCGGGCAAAGCGTTTGACGTCTTTAGCGTGCAGAATCGTGGCCAGGGTCGTGACGTCGTCCGTGAGTAGGTGGTGTGTGCCCTTTTGTTCCTCGTCGACGAAAAATTTTGCTTTGGCATTGCTGGCGAGGCTTTCCAGACTATTTTTCAAGATATCGGTAATGTAGGCTTCCCGGAAGCGCGGGGCGTTGGTTTTGAAAGCCAGGTAGAACGTGTTGGGCTTGCGTTGAACGTCGTGGAACATCCGCCATTTTTCGTCGCTGTAGTTTTCCTTCCGCACGGCGCAGTTGAGGGCGACGAACATGTAGTCGTTATTAAACGGTTCTTGGTTCCGTGCGGAGTCTGTGAAGGGCGTGGTGTCAACGGTGACGTCGACGCCGGCCACGGTTTCGGCGGTCGCGGGGGTCAGCGGTTGCGTTTGGGTCGCGATGGCGTCGCGGATGGCCTGGTTCGTCGGTAAGTTTTTGTAGGAAAGAAAGGACGCAAAGTCGTAAAGGTGCAGGGGCCGATCGGGCTGTCCCGCTTCATTTACCAGTGAAAAGCCAGTTGGTTCGGTTACTAATTGAGAATAAACAGTTTGCTTAGTTTGCATAAAAATCGACCCCTTTAATGTAATTATCGATCATCGTTGCAATCGATACCCTTATTGTACGAAAGAGGGCGGTCACCATTTGGCGCAGGTGAGAAGGGCCGGCAAAAAGTTTAAATAAATCTGAGGGGAGCCGAAAATGGCCAAATAAAAACTGCTAGCCGCTAAGCTAACAGTTGATTATTCCGACCACCACTGGTTGATTTTTGAATGTCATTTTGGCTGTCTAACCGGTAATCAAATCACACTAGCCATTAAAATTGACCAAAATAAAAACGCTGATTTACCAGCGTTTCTGGGATCATCTCATCCCGCAAAAAGTCTTTTATGGAGCCGGCGGGGATCGAACCCGCGTCCTAGCATATCGCCACCCCAGCCTCTACACTCATAGGCAGACTACTTAAATTTTCACCCAACAACTTGCCGCCTGTCAGGGCCAACATGCTGAGCTAACCTGATTAAGCTCTTCTGAACAGCTCCAGGTGGAAGCCAGTCAGCGTAACCCGTTAAATTTAGGACCCAGATCTAGCCCGCGGGTAAGACTAGGAGGATCTACGTTAAGCGCCTATTAAGCAGCTAAAGCGTAAGAATTGTTATTATTTTTTGCAGTTATAATAAACTGGACCTTTTAACGTAGATGCCGCTACGGAGTGCAACCAAGGCTCGACCTATACCAGTCGAATCCAGAACGGCCCCAAAACGATACTCATCAAGTTTACCATACTCTGGGAGACCTGCAAAATATTTCGCCCAATCGCGGGTAATTTAAGGCAAATTCCGGCCAGACAGTATAGTATAATAGGTAAATACCAAGCCGCAACGTTTCGGCTGCCGCTAAAAGTTACAGAAACTTCACGATTCTATCATGGTGCGGTCTGATTCACCGGGTAAGCTCGGGGTCATATCACCCACCAGCTTTTAGTCGGCCACAAATTAGAACCATTTTGGAGGTCGTCCTTAAATATGAAGTTATTGATGATTGAAGACAATCATTCCGTCTCACAAATGATGTCGATGTTTTTCAAAAAGGAAAAGTGGGACGCGCAGTTTGCCTATGACGGCAACGAAGCCGTGGAAATGTTCGCCGCCAGTCCCAACGACTGGGACATGGTCACGCTGGACCTGAACCTACCCGGGTTAGACGGTATGCAGGTCAGCGCCGAGATTCGGAAACTGTCGCCGACGGTCCCGATTATCATGCTGACTGCCAGAGACTCGGAAAGCGACCAGGTCCTGGGCCTCGAAATGGGCGCCGACGATTACGTCACCAAGCCGTTTAGCCCGATTACGCTGATTGCGCGGATCAAGGCCCTACACCGCCGCGCCGAATTGGGGCCCGTGTCGAAGGGCAGCGAGGACGCGCCGTTAGACGATACCGAGTCCTTTGACGTGGTCACCGAACATTTCAAGCTCAACACCAAGACCCGTGAAGCCTACCTCAACGGCAAGCAGATCGAAGATTTGACGCCTAAAGAGTTCGACCTGTTAAAGACGTTGGCCCAAAAGCCACGGCAGGTCTTCTCCCGCGAACAGCTTTTACAGTTGGTCTGGGACTACGAATACTACGGCGACGAACGAACGGTGGACGCGCACATCAAGAAGCTGCGGCAAAAGATCGAAAAGGTCGGCCCACAGATCATTCAGACGGTCTGGGGCGTGGGGTATAAATTTGACGATAGTGGAGCCGAATAGCAATGAAGTTAATGTATCAACAAATGCTGGGATTCTTCGCGGCCATTACGATTATTCTGGTCCTCTTGGGCGTGTCGTACACCCAGATGACCCGGCGGATGGTGTACAGTAACACCTGGAATTCGCTGGAAAAATACTCGAACAGCCTCATCGAACAATCCCTGCGGATCAGTGCCGATAATCCCAAGACGGTCAATTTCGACACTACGGCGCTGGAAAATAGTGAACAACTGCTGCAAAACCAAGCGGTCAGCGTCACGATTTATAGTGCCGACAACAAAATCGTGTTTCCCGCTAACCTCTACCAACAATCCATTAATAAAACGGATTGGCGCAAGTTGAAGGATAACCAGATCATTCACAAGGTGGTCGACCGCCGCGTGCGAAACAAGAACGGGCGCATTACCCCGGCGATGACCGAGGTCATGAAGCCCTACTTCTACAACCATAAGTTGGTCGCGGTGGTGGTGATGGGGGCCTTCGTGTCCGACATCAACACCAACATCAACCAGATCAACCACAACCTGATTCGGGCGTTGTTCGTGTCGATTCTGGTGGCCATCGTGGCCAGCTACATTCTGGCGCGCTACTACACCAACCGAATCAACCGCTTGCGGGCGGCCACCAACCAAGTGGCGCTGGGCGATTACGACGTGCAAATGGTCAGCCGTAACCGGGACGAAATTGATGATTTGATCAACGATTTCAATGGGATGACCCATTCGTTAAAGGAATCCCAAGAAGAGATTCAACGGCAAGAACAGCGCCGCCGGGAGTTCATGGCCAACGCGTCCCACGAGATGCGCACGCCGCTGACCACAATCAATGGTTTGCTGGAAGGCCTGGCCTACGATGCGATTCCCGAAGAGAGTAAGGAAGAAAGCATCGACCTGATGCGTAGCGAGACTAGTCGGCTGATTCGCTTGGTCAACGAAAACCTGGACTACGAAAAGATTCGGTCCAACCAGATTACGTTGAACCTGCACGAATTTAACGCGGTCGATGCGCTGCACAACATCGTCGAACAATTGAAACAAAAGGCCGAGGATTCCGGCGATACGTTGGAATTGGAGGTTCCCGAATCCGTGGCGGTGTACGCGGATTACGACCGGTTCGTCCAGATTATGTTTAACATCACCCAAAACGCCATTCAGTTCACCCAAGACGGCCAGATCACGATTTCGGCCCAGCGGGGGTACGAAGAGGCCATCATCCGAATCGCCGATACTGGGATGGGGATGAGTGACGAGCAACTCAAGAATATCTGGGAACGCTACTACAAGGCCGACCCGTCGCGGAAGAACACCAAGTACGGCGAATCCGGGTTGGGGCTATCCATCGTCCATCAGCTGGTGCAGTTGCATCACGGGAAGATTAGCGTGACCAGTAAGGAAGGTGTCGGCACGACCTTCACCGTGATTTTCCCGGACCAACACCAGACGAACGTCGACCGAGCCAAGACGGATTAACCCGAGCATGTTAGAATAGTGGAGAGTGTTAAGGATTTGTGTGGATTGCGCAAACTGAACGCTTCCGGTCAAGCCAATGTTGGCTTGTTCGCGTGACGTAACTGTAATAGAGAGAAAAATATGAATTGAGCTGTGGAAAGTGTGCTTTAAATTCGTGACCGAATTGAGTTCACGTTGAGATAAGGCAATGAACTATCCTGTCTGTAGGGCCAACCTAAACTGGCTCAGGGGTGAAATTTCACTTAGTCGGTGGGTTTGACCGGCTTAGTGAAAGGTCGGACTTTGAGACCTGATTTGGGGGCTCAAAGCCGCGCCCACCCCGTTCCAGCCAGTTTAGGTTGGCCCGGAAGATGCCAGTTTAGACAGCAGTGACGCTCTTAAACCAAAAGTACCACCCATATGAGGAGGAAAAATTTGAAACGTATACAAATTACCGGGAAGTCCGTTCGTAAATTCGAGGACGGCTATCCCGTGATTGCTTTAACTGATTTAGAAAACCGGCAGGACTTCGACGACGGCGCCTGGGTCCAACTGGAAAACCACGGCCATTTCGTGGCTACGGCCTACTTCGCCAAGCAACACCGCGGGGCCGGCTACGTGCTGAGCCTGCGCGAAAGTGACGCCATCGACGAACGCTTCTTTGCCGGCAAGTTCCGGGCCGCTAACGCCAAGCGCGTGGCCATCAACGCGCAGGGCGCCTACCGCTTCTTTAACGATGTGGGGGACGGCTTAGGCGGCCTGATTGTCGACGCCTACCCGGAAAACATCTTTGTGTTCCGCTGGCAAAACCAGGCGTTGAAGCGCCAAGCCCGGCTGATCTACGCCGGTTTTCAGAAGGTCATGGGCAAGGACGTCACGATTTTGTCTGTGGCCCCGGGTCAAGAGAAGCCCCAGGTGATTGCCGGTGACTTGCCGAAAGACGTTGTGACGGTGATTGAAGACGGCGTGAGCTATCCGGTCGACCTCAGCGTGGCCCGGCCACAACTGGCCCTGGAATTCCGCGACGTGCGGGCCTGGGCTCACGACAACAGCCAACAACGGCGGGTCCTGAACCTCTTTAGCGCCGAGACCGGGGTGGTCACCGCCGCCATGGTCGGGGGCGCCATCGAGGCCGTCACGGTCGACCCGAACAACCGGGCCGCTACGTTGACCCAGGCGCAACTGACCGCCAACAACTTCGACCAGGCCGCCGTAGAAATGCGGACCATGGACGTGGCCAACTATTTGGATTACGCCATCAAGCATGGGCTGACGTTTGACACGGTCTTCATCAATCCACCGGCCTTCATCCGCGGCAAGAAGCGCAAGTTTGATTTGACGCAGGACTTAGAAGACCTGATCCAACAGGCCTTGCAGGTCACAACGAGTGGGTCGACCGTCCTGATTACCACGACGGCGCCGAGCTATTCATTAAAACGGCTCCGGACAACGGTAAATGACGCGGCCGAAAATTATACCGGTCATGTAACTGTTTCCACGACGTTCCAGTCGCCGGACGACTTTATGACTAACGATGCCGACCGTCAAAGCGAAGTTTTGAAGGGAATTCGGCTATCAGTTAATTAATGAAAACGCATGAAAATTTCACAATCAAGCGCGAACGAACGGTTAGACCACTGTTCCTTCGCGCTTTTTTTGGAAGATAATAGTTTACATTTAGTGAAGAAACCATTACACTTAATTGTGCGTTAATTATGAAGCGTTTTCAATAAATTCGGCATAAATGAAACGAGAGTGGGTATTTACAAATGGCAATTTTATTCGCACTGATCCCGGCACTTTGCTGGGGCAGTATCGGTCTGATCAGTGGCCGGTTAGGTGGGACTTCCTACCAACAAACTTTGGGAATGACGGCCGGCGCAGTTTTGTTCGGATTGTTTTCATTAATGTATTTTCACGTTCACTTGACCGGCTTCGCGATGCTGGTCGGAATTGCGTCCGGTCTTTGCTGGGCGGTGGGACAATTCCAACAGTTCCAATCGATGAAGTTCATTGGGATTTCGCGGACCGTGCCGATTTCAACGGGGTTACAACTCGCCGGGACGGCCTTGGCCGGGGTGTTACTCTTCCATGAATGGAAGACCGCCAGCATGGTGACCATGGGCACCATCGCGGTAATCGTCTTGATTGCCGGGGCCGCCTTAACGTCCTTACGGGACAAGCGGCAAGGGGTCAGCAGCGAACCGGTCGAAGCCGGTCGCGGGGCCACGGCCATCGCCATCTCGACGGTGGGTTACGTGCTCTACACGGTGATCGTTAACTTGTCCGGCTTGGATTCCAAGCTGATCTTGTTCCCGCAATCCTTAGGGATGATTTTAGGGGCCCTGATCTTTATCGTCTTGTCACCGCAGAACCGCCGGAAGGTCTGGCATACGGCGACCGCGAAGAACATCATCACCGGATTAGTCTGGGGGATTGGGAACTTCTTCATGTTCATGGCGATTCCGAAGGTCGGACTGGCCATCAGTTACTCGTTAGCACAATGTGGGATTGTCATTTCCACCTTTGGGAGCATCTGGTTACTGGGCGAAAAGAAGACTGGCCGCGAAATGGTCTACACGACGATTGGCTCCTTATTGGTCATCGCTGGTGGGGTCACTCTCGGTTTGATGAAATAAGCTTAAACGGGCTGATGACGGGCGTTGTCGGCCTTTTTTTATGGTTAAATTTATATAAAAATTGTGGACTAGACCATTTACATTTAGGGTGAAAGCGTTATAATGGACTAGTCAATACAAATACAAAGTGAGGTTATCTGAATATGGCACATATCGCCTTTGATAGTTCCAAACTTGCACCATTCGTCAATGATAATGAACTTGGAGAAATCCAAGCCATGGTTAACGCCGCGGATACAGAATTGCGGCAAGGGACCGGTGCCGGGAGTGACTTCCGGGATTGGTTGACCCTTCCTCATGACTACGATAAAGCGGAATTTGACCGGATCAAGGCCGCCGCTAAGAAGATTCGTCAGGACTCCGAAGTCTTGGTCGTTATCGGTATCGGGGGTTCGTATTTGGGCGCCAAGATGGCCGTGGACTTCTTACACGACACCTTCTTTAACACCTTACCTGCCGATCAACGCAAGGGTCCCCAAGTCTTCTTCGTGGGGAACTCCATCAGTGCCGACTACGTCCATGATCTGGTTCATTTGATTGGCGACCGGGACTTCTCCGTTAACGTGATCTCCAAGTCGGGGACTACGACGGAACCATCAATCGCCTTCCGGATCTTCAAGGGCATGTTGATCAAGAAGTACGGCCAAGCCGAAGCTAACAAGCGGATCTATGCTACGACCGACAAGGCCAAGGGTGCCCTGAAGACCGAAGCCGACGCTGCTGGTTACGAAACCTTCGTCATCCCCGATGGCGTGGGTGGCCGTTACTCCGTCTTGTGCCCCGTGGGTCTGTTGCCAATCGCCGCATCCGGTGCCGACATCGACCAGTTGATGAAGGGGGCTGCCGATGCGCAGGACGCCTACGTCAACCCAGATTTGACTAAGAACGAAGCTTACCAATACGCCGCCTTACGGAACATCTTATACCGTAAGGGGTACACGGTTGAATTATTAGAAAACTACGAACCACGCCTGGCCGCCTTCGCCGAATGGTGGAAGCAATTGACCGGTGAATCCGAAGGGAAAGACGGCAAGGGGATCTACCCATCTTCCGCCAACTTCAGTACCGACCTGCACTCGTTTGGCCAATACATCCAAGAAGGTCAACGGAAGCTGATGGAAACCGTTGTGATGGTGGACCAACCAGAACATGACGTGGATATCCCGAAGGAAGCCGACGACCTAGACGGTTTAGGCTACCTGGAAGGCCGCACCATGGGCTTTGCCAACACTAAGGCCTTTGAAGGGGTCACCTTAGCTCATACCGATGGTGGCGTGCCGAACATGAGCGTGCACATTCCGGATCAAACGGAATACACCTTGGGTTACCTGATCTACTTCTTCGAAGTGGCCATTGCCATTTCCGGTTACTTGAACGGCATCAATCCGTTCAACCAACCCGGTGTGGAAGCCTACAAGACCAACATGTTTGCCCTGTTAGGCAAGCCTGGTTTTGAAGACCTCGGCAAGCAATTGAACGACCGGCTCTAAACTTGATTATTCATTGAACACGACAAAGCGTCTCACAATTTTGTGGGGCGCTTTTGGTCGTTCTAGGGGGCATTTGGTGGGACAGATAGCCCGGCAAACCGCCGTTGATAAAATATTTTTTGTCCCATAAGATAAATTTTTTGCTAATCCCGTGGTTTGGCGGCATAATTCAGATAAAGATTACCCACAACTAAAAAAGTGTCCGGTAGCTGACGAACGACTGGTGACAAGTTGCGGAAAACATTCCGAAATCGGCGATTGTTCAGTTATCTAGTGAAAACTAGGGCTAATTCCCGCGATAGCGCCGAAACGATAGTGATTATTAGCTTCACAAGATTGTAAATTCAACGACTTTACCGGTAGATGACAACATTAATTACTTATCGTAGAAATGGTTTTTAATTAAGTTATAGTGTATAATTTATTTGTGAGATATTGAATTGGCTAATTGTCTTAATCAATCACAGCGTAACTTAAAGTGGTGGGGACCACTTTAGAGGAGGGACTAGAATGACACGAGAACATGTAACCGCTAACAATAGTAAGAAATGGTGGATTACGTCTAGCCTAGCGACGGCCGTCTTGACCGGGATGGTTTTGGCGGGAACTACGGCACATGCGGACACGACCACTTCACCAGTTGAGACCACTAGCCAAGCGGCGCAAACGACGCCAGAAAATACGCAGGCAACGATCACAACCGTTACCGCGACGGAACAGGCCCAGACGGATGCGGCCGCCCAGGACCCGGCACCGGTGACCGAGACGTCCGAACCGGACGAACAAACCCCGAAGAATTCGGCGCAGTCAGCGACCGACCAACCGGAACAGGAACCCACTGAACCGGCGCAGACGTCGGACGCAGATGCCACGACGGTTCCGGAAGTGGATGCCCCGGAAGCAGATACCCCGGAAGCAGATACTTCTGATCAACCGGATTCAACGGCGCCGCAGACTGAGAACCCGGCCAATCCGACGGTAACCACAACGCCAGATGAACAGCGGGATTCAACGACACCACCAGCCACTGAACAGCCGGCGGATTCGGATTCCGTGGCAGGAGAGGCGTCGGACGCTGATCATGCGCAACAGGCGCCGGCCAAAGCCATGGCCGCGCCAGCAGCGTTGGCAACCACGCCGACGCCCGACCCCGATGAGATTAGCGACGATGAGGATTTGAGTGCCCGGTTTGACGACCCGGTTTTACTGGCGGCCGTGCGGAAGGCGCTGGGCCTGAAAGATGGGGATGCCATCTATTTAGATACGATTAGAAACGCTAGTCCGTCCGCGTCACTGAGAATTGATACGACTGGAAAAGACGCGAATGGTAACAATGTTTTTCAACCGATTTTGAGTTTTAAGGGATTAGAAATTTTTAGGTATCTGCCAGAAAATCGCAAAGGGATAACGATATATGCTCAACTGGGGTCCTCGGGTGAGGAAGTCCAAAATATTGATTTTTCACCTTTATTAGGGGTGAAGATTAGCTGGTTGGATTGGACCTCTGATTTTTGGGGAAGCGCGAGCGATGAGCAGTTAGAGACGATAACGCAGTATGAATCGGATACCATTCAAAATCTGGAATTCACGGCCACCAATATTAATAAAATACATTTTACCGGGATGACGACCCACCAATTTGAAATCTTGGCACCCTTTGTTCAAAAAATCTTAGAAAATCCAACGACATCGTCGCAAACAGTCGCATTTTCCGGGAACAGCATCATGGATTTCAGTGCCCTGAACACCCTGTCACCCAATACGGCATCGCGAGTGGTAGGGAGAAACCAGTATTACCAAGCAACGGATAAAATTGCTTATCAGCCGGGGGATACGGTCGAAGTGACGTCACCCATGAAAGGTATTCTAGGCGAATCAGTCAAGTATCAAGTACGTTATTATCAGAACGATGGTAGTGGGGACCTGGTGATTGCGGAACCCCACGAAGCAACGATCATTGAGAATGGTCAAGAAAAGAAGGTCTGGAAGTACACGCTGGTTAACCCGATGTTACATAACGGGCAACTGGTTTATGGCCAGTTTTACTATGATGATGCGACGTATACAACGTATCCCGAAAATAGTTTAGGTCAACCCATGAAGGACTTTGATCTGATGGCGGGGGCTATCGTGTACCAGCCCATCGGTGAAGCCACCGCTACCGCCACGGTGACCTACGTGGACGACACCACCGGGGAAACCCTGGCCACCGAGAACCTGACGGGCGACGTGGGCACGACCAGCGATTACCGCACGGACACCACGATTCAGGGGTACACGGATGCGGGCTACGAGCTGGTCACGGACGATTACCCGGCCGACGGGGTGACGTTCACCAGCGCGGCGCAGGCCTTTACCATTCACCTGAAACACGGTCTAACGACGCTCAGTAATAGTAAACGCGTCACCCAGACCATTCACTACGTCTACGCGGATGGGACCACGGCGGCACCGGACTATACGGCCTGGTTGACGTTTACGCGCGAAGGGACCCGCGACCAGGTGACCGGGGCGGAGACCTGGGGCGAGTGGCAAAATATCGATGGTCAAACCGGTTTTGCGGCCAAGACCTCACCGGTGCTGGCCGGCTACCTGGCGGACCAATTGGAAATTCCGGCCGTGGACGGGATCACCGTGGATAGCGCCGACGTGACCGCCACCGTAACGTATACGGCCCAGGAAGTCCAAAACGTGACGGTGACCTACGTGGACGAGACCACGGGGGCCACGCTCAAGACCGACACCTTAACGGGAATCTACGGCACCACCAGCGATTACCGGACGGCGGCCGCGATTCAGGCCTACCTCCAACAGGGGTACGAACTGGTCACCGACGATTACCCGGTTGACGGGGTGGCGTTTACGGATCAGGCCCAGGCCTTTACCGTGCGCCTCAAACACGGCGTTACGACCCTGAATAACAGCAAACGCGTCACCCAGACCATCCACTACGTTTACGCGGATGGAACTACGGCGGCACCGGACTACACGGCTTGGTTGACGTTTACGCGCGAGGGGACCCGCGACCAGGTGACCGGGGCAGAAACCTGGGGCGAGTGGCAAAATATCGACGGTCAAACCGGTTTTGCGGCGAAGACCTCACCGGTGCTGGCCGGCTACATCGCCAACCAGCCGGAAGTGGCGGCCATTACCGATGTGACGGCCACCAGTGACGACTTTACGACCACGGTGACCTATACCGCTAGGGATGCGCAGAACATCCTGATCACCTACGTGGACGACACCACGGGGAAGGTCTTGCACACGGAGGCCTTGAAGGGCGATGCGGGCACCATCAGTGATTACCGGACCGCGGCGGCCATTCAGGCTTACCTGCAGCAGGGCTACGAACTGGTCAGCGACGATTACCCGGCCACGGGTGCCGAATTTACCACGGACGTGCAGACGTTTACCGTGCATTTGAAACACGGCTTAGCAACGGTCAATAACAGTAAACGCGTCACCCAAACCATCCACTACGTCTACGCGGACGGGACCACGGCGGCACCGGACTACACGGCCTGGTTGACGTTTACGCGGACCGGAACGCGTGACTTGGTGACGGGCGTGGCGACCTGGGGTGAATGGCAAAATATTGACGGCAATGGTAGTTTTGCGGCGATCAAGTCGCCAACCGTCACCGGCTACACGCCGAACCTGGCGACCGTGGCGGCGGTGAACGGCGTGACGGCTACCAGCGCGGATCTGACCACCACGGTGACCTACGCGAAGAAGGGGACGGTCCTACCACCGGTCGACCCGGGCCAACCAGGGTTACCAGACGTCCCGGACATTGACGTGGGAAGCCAGCCGGACCTCGCCTTGCCGGACCCATCAACGGGCGGTAACGCGGCGAACGCCGTCAAGCCAGGACAGAAATTACCGGCCGCTAAGGCACCAGCTCAGGCCAGTCGTCCGGGTGGCGCTGCGGCAAACGTGAACGCCACGGGGACCGCGGACGCGACGGCCACGACCGATTTGACGCAAGCCGATGAGACGACGGCGACGACGACGCTACCTCAAACCAACGAGCAGACAACGCCGTGGGCTTGGTTGGGAGCGTTGGGCTTGAGCCTGTTAGGTTGGTTTGGTTTTCGGCGGAAGAGAAATTAAATTGTAAAAGGACGTTTCCGTTTGGTGGAAGCGCCCTTTTTGTATTCGATATAACTAATATATTTAAATGATTATTTCTAATTTTGTAATTCGAAGAATAACAGTTTAATTAAGGCAAACGAAAAGGCGCTAAACGTCGAGTTCACAACGTTTAGCGCCTATATGATCACCCGCACGGGGCTCGAACCCGTAACTCCGCCTTGAGAGGGCGACGTCTTAAACCAGTTTGACCAGCGGGCAATGTCATTGACTAGCAACATCTAATTTACGCTTCTTTAGAAAAATTGTCAACGGCTTGTGCATAAAAATTCTTGGTCTGAGGAGTTATGCATTTTTCGTTAAAATCGGTTGACACTAATTCGGAAACAAGGTACTATTAAATAGTTGTTTCGCACAACACCATAGCTCATTGGGTATTCGCCAAATGGTAAGGCACCGGACTCTGAATCCGTAATTTACTGGTTCGATCCCAGTATACCCAATAAGGTAAAAGCCGATTTTCTAACTTCTAAGTTAGGAAATCGGCTTTTTGTTTTAGAATTAGCTAATCATTATCATAGGTTTTATAAACGTGTAAAGGTTCCGCTATCTCTGTACAGACTTTGTAAACTTACCCAAAACTAAGTTGGAATCCCGTAAACTGATACTCAAGTTACGACGACTTCAATGCGAAAAAACAACAATCGTCTTGATGTGGTGGTGACGTTAAGCTGGTTGCTTAGATACTTTAGGTTTACAGACAGAGAGGGATTTGAATTTATGATGAAGAAAAGACGGCAATTAGGCGCTACCTTGGCGATTGCCCTAGTTTTAACACCATTGATGACACCGGTTGCCCAGGCGAATACCATGCAACGCCAAGCAACAACTGCGGGGCCGGTCGTCCAACCTAAAGCCGATGACGCTAAGGGGTACGATCACCCGATTGAAAGCTCATCAAACGAATTGGCTCCCGGAGTGACGGATAATCGGTCAGCTTTTATTGGGGATAAAAACAGCCAAGACGTCGTGCACACGGTCTCCGTTGATTTTAGTAAGAATGCTACTTTGCGTCCGGGGCTGCCCGATGACGGAGAGAAGTATGGTTTGCAGACCGTGCGGGACCAAGCGAACGCGGCAATTAAGAAGGGACACCAAGTGGTAGCGGCCGTCAACGCCGATTTCTTTAACATGAGTTCCGGGGAACCCTCGGGGACCATTATCAAGGACGGAAAAGAGATTCACGCGTCTAAACCCAATAGCGGTGAAAGTTTCTTTGGATTGACTAGAGCGGGTAAACCGGTAATTGGGGATCAAGCCGATTACGACAAGGAAAAGGGCAACCTAGAACAAGCACTGGGCGGTTTAGGCCGACTGGTCAAAGACGGACAGGTTCAGTCCGCCGATAGTTTAAAGGGCGTACCGGGCACGCCGCATTCGGCACATACGGCGGTTGGTATCAAGGCGGATGGCACGGTCTTCTTTGTCTCCGTTGATGGGCAACAACCTCCATATTCCGACGGGATGAGTTTATCCGAGTTGGCTAAACTGATGAAAGATAAGGGAGCCGTGGACGCGATTAATTTTGATGGCGGGGGCTCGACGACTTACCTCTCCCGGACACCCGGCGAAAAGGACCTGTCCTTAAAAAATCGCCCATCCGACCGTTCGGAACGGAAGGTCAGCACGAGTTGGCTGATTGTGACGAACGCCAAGTCCGACCATCAATTGGACCGTGCCGAAGTGTCCCCAAAAGATCAAGCCTACTTAGCCGGCACTAAGGTTGATTTTAAGGCGAGTGGGGTCGATGCAGCTGGCTATGACGCGAAACTTCCTACGTCTGGGCTGACTTGGACGATCGATGACAAGTCTTTGGGCTCGATTGATAACCAAGGCGTCTTTACGTCTAACGGTAAGACTGGAAATGTGACGGTCGAATTAAAGCAAGGTAATAAGGTCTTAGGGAAGAGTACCGTTACCCTGGCTAAGCCAGACCGTTTGAGCTTCTTAAACAAGGAACTTAGTTTGGCACCGGGAGAAAAGCGGTCGCTAAATTTAACGGCTTACGCGGGACAACGGGAAGTTCACTTAAAAGATGATGAAGTTAAGTGGGACTGCCCTGCTAATCTAGGAGTCATGTCGGGTTATGACGAGTTCCAAGGGGTCAAAGGTAGTGCTGGTGGTACCATTAAGGCCACACTCCCCAGCGTCAGTGGCTTAGAAGCGCAAGTGAACGTTCAAGTCGGCCAATTGCCTAAAACCATCGTTGACTTTGAAGATGGTGTGCCGGATTGGACTTCAAGTACTTCAGTTCCGGCCGTGAAGGGTGGCATCTCAACGGTGACCGCAGACGACGGCGAGGTTCGTTTTGGGAAAAAGGCCCTCCGGGTGGACTTTGACTACACGGACTCATCGTTGAACAACAAAACGGCCGGTTCCTACGCTGGGCCTAAAGACCAGTCTATTAATGTTCCGAGTGCGCCTAAGAGTATCGGAATGTGGGTCTACGCTACGCCAGAAGCCCAGGGCGATTGGCTACGGATGGCCATCCATGACGGGGCGAACGCCGCGATGCCGTTGGACTTCGTGGATACGTCAACTGGGATTGATTGGACGGGCTGGAAGTACGTGGAAGCCCCACTTCCGGATGGCGTGGCTTATCCCATTCGCATCGATTCAAAACTGGCAATTCGGGTAATGTCCGTTAAGACGGGGATGCCAGGTGGTGGTAAAGCCGCTAAAGGCCATATCTTCGTGGATAACATTCGGGCGGTCTACGGTGTGAACAAGGATGACCTGAAGAATCCCATCGTTGATAGTATCGACGTGGCCGGGAAGACCTTTACGGATAGCAACGTGACGATTACCACTAAGTTGCACGATGATCCGGATGATCCGAATATGTCGGGGATTGACTGGGACAATAGTAAAGTTTACGTGGATGACCATGACTATTCAGCAGATAAGACCCACTTTATTCCGGATAAGGATGGTTTGATTACGCTCAAGGGTCTCAAGTTCATGAACGGGACGCACCACGTGAAGGTCGTGGCGGTGGATAAGTTCGGGAACAAGACCGAAAAAGAAGCGTACTTTACGGTGAAAGCCAACCAAGCTACGGGGATTCACCTGAATCAATTGGATAAAACCGTAAAATTAGGCGATACGGCCAAATTTAACATTACCGCCGATGATTTAACGAAGTTGAAGTCGGCCGTCTTTAAGATGAAGTTGGCACCGGGCTTTACCATTAAGTCCGTTGATTACGCGGTTGAGGATAGCAAACAAAACGGGTATGCGACCGAGTCAAAGGACGGCACAACGACCTTTACGCTAAAGAATTTAGGTACCGATAAGACCAAGCCACTGATGACCGTTACCTTAAACGTTCCGCGGGATACGCCGGCCGATGCCCCGTTAACGTATCAATTACTGAGCGGTGCGGTTGAACTGAAGGACGCCGCACCGACTGATATGGCGTTGACCGTGGCATCGGAAGAACACACGGTTAAGGCGCAGGCCGATTATCAGGTCAAGCACACCCCATTTGTGGCGGGACTGAAGAATACGGTCACGATTTTAGACGCTGCAGGTAAACCCGCAACCGGGGTAGACGTCTTTGCGGTAACGGCTAACGGCCAGTCCGTTACGTTAGGCAAAACGAATGCTCAAGGTGAAGTCCCAACGGATAAGCTGCCGACGCAGGCAGGAAAAATCAAAATTGGTGCGGATAACGGGGCAGCGCATAGTTTCTTAGCCCCAACGATCATTTATGCACCGGGAGACAAGACCAGTGAAGTGCCATCGCACTTGTTGACGGGGGCATCACAAGACCCAACGACGCGGAAGACGATTACCTGGATGACCAAGCCCGTTGATCATACCATTCAGTCATTGATGCAAATCGCCACGGACAAAGACTACGCGGCAAACAAGGACAAGGCCTTTAAGACGAGCCAGAGTGGGCGGAATTCGCTGTTTACTTACGACAGTGATACCAGTGCCGTGACGGTTAACCGAGTTGATGCTAAGGGACTTAAGCCGGGAACGTCCTACGCGTACCGCGTAGGGGATGGCACTAATTGGTCAGCCGTTCGGCATTTTACGACGCTTACGGATAGTAATAAGTTTTCGTTTAACGTCTTTGGGGATACCCAGGTTGGTAACTATGGTCAATTGAACGATTTCGATAATTTCCTGAACGGCGTAGAAAAGTCTCAGGATAAACCAGCCTTTGGTATTCACGTCGGGGACTTTAACGATGACCAAACCCTCTATACGGAAGCCGAAGCCACGGCCCGAATCTTTGATGAACACCCGTATTACGATTCGATGGATATGCTCCACGTGATGGGGAACCATGAGTACATGGGGGACGATGGGTCTAAGTCCATCGAGATGCTGGGGGTTCCTAACGGCAATGGGCCGAAGACGGTCCGCAAGGGGACGTATTCAGTCGACTACGGCAACATGCACATCGCATCAATTGGTTGGACGGATGATCCTAAAGAAATGCAGCGGGAATTGGACTGGTTGAAGCAAGATATGCAGGCGTCTAAGAAGACTTGGCGGGTGGTGACGACCCACCAACCAGCCTACAACAAAAACCCGGCCGATTCGCGTTCAACGATGTTTAACAAGATGTTACCACCAGTATGTGATGAATTGGGTATCGATGTGGTCTTTAGTGGCCATGACCACTCATACGGGCGGACGTTCCCACTGGTCGGAGGTAAAAAGGCCGCGCATGGGACGACCTATATCGCGGCGGGACATACCGGCGAAAAGACGTACGACATTCGGCCGAACCAACCTGAAGTTTGGGACATGATTCAAACCGAAGCGAACAAGAAACAAAAGACTTTCTTGACGGTTAAAATTGATGGCAACAAGCTGTCCTTATTAACGGTCGATGCTCAGGGGAACCAAGTTGATGCAGCTGAATTAACGGCAATGGACCATACGGCAACGACGCACCCAGGTTCAACGACACCAGGAGCAACGCATCCGGGTTCAACAGCACCAGGGACTTCGACGCCGGGAGGCTCAACTTCAGGAAGTGCAACGCCTGGCGTAAGCAAGCCGGAAACTTCCAAGCCAAGTGTGACCAAGCCGGAACCGTCGCAGCCAACGACGCCAAGTGCAACGAAACCAACGGCTAAAAAGACACCTGCTAAGGTGATCGGGGTTCGCGGTTTGGCACTGTACCGGAAGCCGAACTTCTCTAAGGGTGCCCGGATGAACTCGTTTAGTAAGCAACCGCAAATGCACCAACCAGAGTTCGCGGTCTTAGGGACGGTCAAGGCGAAGAATGGCCGTCTGCGGTTCCACGTGCGCGACGTCAATCGGAAGTCCAAGACGTACAAGCAAACCGGGTACATCACGGCTAGTTCGAGTTACGTCCAAAATGCGGACTACACGAAGCTGGTTAAACGGGTAACGGTCATTAATGCGAAGGGCCTTTCGGGGTACAAGTCGGCCAAATTGACTGGGAAGGTGAAGCATCATTACCGTCAAGGTCAAGTCTTACGAACCAAGCGTTTGATCCATCGTGGTCAGTCACTGGTCTTCCAGTTGACGAATGGGGCGTATATCACGGCCAACAAGCAACAGGTCCAAGCTGGGAAGCTGAAGATGCCTCGGACGATTAGGACTAAGCACCGCGTCACGCTCTACAAAGAGGCTGAATTAAAGCACCGATTACGCGGAATCGCGGCTAACAAACAGCTGAAGGTTCAGGGTTGGGACTACTCAGCACACGGTACGTTACGTTACCGCGTAGCTGGTGGTTACGTTACGGCGAACCATAATTTAGTTAAATAAAGTACCTAGATCGATTTTAAGGATACGAATGCTTAAACTGGTACAGATTGATTTTTGATAGAATCAGTAACCAATAATTAACAGGCCTAGATTCAAAACGATTAACCAAAAACGCGCCACCCAAATCAACTCAACCGTTGATCTAGGTGGCGCGTTTTGGCGTTTAGCGAGCAATTTGTCGCAATATTACAACTATAATAAGAAATGCACGTTTTATTATGTGCTTTATACTAAAAATGATTGTAGGTATTGAAAACCCAACATTTCCGACCTATAGTTGTCGCGGAACGATTAATCTCAAAAGGAGTAGGGGTGGCAATCGTGAAACGAAAATTAGAAGTGGGGAAAAAACGACAGCGGCAATGGGTTGCGGCCGGGACGGTGGCCGGAACAGCCTTGTTATTACTCAATGCCAATTTAACCCAGGCACATGCAGACCAGCAACCGGCGTTAGCATCCGGTATTCAGAAAAATGGGCAGAACGTTGCAACTCAAAAGCAAGTCGGACTGAAGGCCAACGTACAATCAGCGAATGATAATTCAACCCAATCGTCAAGCACCCAAGCAATGGTTTCCGGCCAACACGCGGGTTCTAATGAACCAACAGCGCCAGTACGACAGAAGACCTCGGCGTCAGGAACTCCCGCGGCTTCTGCGACCCCGGTAACGCAGCCGGATTCCACAGCGATTCAAGCGGGAATCGCACCGGTCGACACGCAGCAACTCGTGAACATCGTGCCGGCGCAACCACACCAAGGGTTGACGATTCCTAAGCAAATCCGGCCCCAATCAACCTATGTTCATCAAGATGGAGCGGGGCAAGATACGGATTTACGCCGGGTAGATCACTATAGCCCGAATTATCAGGTTCCGGGGGCTTTCAATTGGCAAGGAGAATCGTACGCCAATCATATTGCGATAGACGCTAAGGGGGAAGACAAGGGGTCGTCACTGGTTTATGCGGATGGGCACCATCCACTATACATCGACGAGTGGCTACCGGATGGCGCCCTGCAAGACTTTATCTGGGAAAATAATTTTAGCCGTCAATACAAAACCTTCAATGAATTTCGTCAACAGTTTACGAAGGCTCAGATGGCCACAGACCTGACGGACCTGTTTTCTCAGCAGTCGTTACAATCCGTCAACAACGATGGTAAAACGCCCACGCAGTATTATTGGGCGTTAACGGGGATGTATTCGTTAGAAGGCTTACAAAACGCCACCCATCTCAAAACAATTTATCTGTCCCCCGACCCCCTAGTTGGCTTTTACGCGCGGAAAGGGGGACTTCAGGCCGGAAATTTGTGGGACATTCGGGCGCTTAAGTCCCTTCAAGAGCTAACCAGTGTCAATATTAGTAGCTTTGCCATCAATGATATTTCCGCCTTAGCCGATAAAAAGCAGCTGACGGAGGTTGAGTTAGACCACAATCAAATTGCGGATATTTCGCCGCTGGCTTCAGACCAACACCTTAAGACCATTAGTATGGGTGACCAACATATTTTACTCACCCCAATCGTGTTACCGCAGGAATTAGCGACGACGCAATTGGGGTACACGACACCGTCATTTATCATTAAGGACCAACGTAATCAGAACTTACCGATTACGGGATTAGACCCAGCTCAACACGATCTTTACCAAAATAGTTTTCCGTCGACCGCCAATGTGGGAAACGTTAACGCCAATACACTGACGTGGTATCAGCTACAAGCGGATTCATCTGTTGCCGATGGTAGCTTAACGGCTGCTTGGTCGGATGCGCAAGATAAATTCGACGGTATCATCATTCAACCGTATAGGTTAGCGGCAAAAGAGGGCATCGTGACCGTGCAAGCCCAGCTCTTACAAGCAGATGGTAAACAACTAACGGTGGGGCCCGCGGCAGTCATTTCGGGAACATTGGGGGCAACGACCGATTTGAAAACGGCCCCAGCGGTTCAGACGTTGATCCAAACACAACTGAATAAGGGGTTACATCTAGCGTCGCTAACCTTGACGGGAACCGGTCAATATCAAGACTTTTTAGCGGGAAATGGAAAAGCACAGCAACTCACGAACTCGAACCTGGTATTTGGCCCCCGGTCGCAACAAGTAACAATCTTGTTCTACCGGGATGTGGCCCCCTGGAACGTGGACATCCGTTATCTTAGCGTTGACCCCCAGAACCAACAGACGGTCATTCGGGACGCTCAAAACCAGCCCATCAGCGCTCGGTTTCAACAGCTAGCGTCGCCAACGCAATCCTTGATAACTTATGTTAAGGATTTACCAGATTATCTCTACCAAATGGCGGTTACTAGTCCTGATAGAAATGGTGACTTATGGCAACAAGTTGCGGATTTGCACCAAGTGCCCTTCCAAGGATTCAACCAAGGAATTATTATGATTTACAATCCCGCGAATCGTGCCACAGTGACCATCAAGGACGTCGCCACGGGAAAGATTTTAAAGTCGTTAGATTACACCCAGGATCCAAGTCTACGGGGGAAATGGGGAACTACCAGTCAATTCTCCAGTAAGCCGTATCTAGAGCCGCTCCAACAACAGCACTATCACGTTGTCCAGGACCCAACCCAGCAAATCGTGTTTGCGTCCAGTCAAGCGCCAGTGAAAAATTATGAGATTCTGGTGGCGCCGAACATCACGGCGCAACGCGAGGTCAAACACGAAGATATTTTCTACGTCGATGCTCAGGGACTTCCCGTAGTTGCGCCAAGCACCCAGACCATGACTTTCCTGACCGTGACCAATCAAGTTACGCAAGAAGTAAGCCATTATCAACACGCCGATACGGCATCGTTGCCACCGCTCACGGCAGCGGATCAACCAACGATACTGGGATGGTATTTGGTCGCCCCTGATCAGAAATTTCAGTTCCCGGCGGTCCAGAATCCACAGGTAGTGGGGCAACGGGTGGTGGCGATGACGATAGCTACTGGGGACTTAACCCGGGTGCCGGCTGTGGGGATGGCTCAAGATAGTAACGATGTTCTGGTTCGGGTCAGTTACGCCCCAATTCCTCAACCAACGCCGCAGCCAGTTCCGGCGCCCAAGCCGAAACCCAAACCAACACCAACGCCGCAGCCAGTTCCGATGCCTAAGCCGACACCCAGGCCAACACCACAACCGGTTCCAACGCCCAAACCGACCCCCAAGCCGACCCCCAAGCCAACGCCACAACCAATTCCGACGCCTAAGCCGACCCCCAAACCAATGCCACAACCAGTTCCGACGCCCAAGCCGACCCCCAAACCAACGCCACAGCCAGTTCCAACGCCTAAGCCGACACCTCAACCCATACCACAGCCAACCACGGTTCCAGATCCCCAGCCAGCGCCGCAACCGCAGCCGGTCCAGCCACAGGGGCCCATCACGCAATCCCAGTCGGACCTCACCACAACGACGCCAGCACCGCACCCCCAGGCGACTGCCAACCAACCAACGGCGTCCACTGCTGCGCCCAAGCCAACACCACTAATAGTGGGCGGCCACCAGAACAGCAACATCGTGCCAACGCCACCGACGGCCACCGGTACTAAACCGCAATCGAAGCCGAGCCGTCGTAACCTAACGACCATAACGCCTCATCAACGCCAGCAGGTTCAATTTCAAGCTCAGCTTCCCCAGACGGCCGAACGGTCTACCAACTTCTTTCAATGGTTGGGACTAGCGCTGTTAACTAGCTGTTTAGGCGCCATGGGATTCTTACGCCGCCATCACTAACAAAAAAAGTAGCTCTCATCCGAAAAGGGGATGGGAACTACTTTTGCTTATGCTGGAATTACCGTCGCCGGCCCCCCGACCGTCGACTCAATTGATACGTTTCCGGGTCGGCATAGTCGTTCATGCGGCGCCGGGCGCGGTGACCGGTGGGGTGCTTGCGGTCTTCCCACTCCTTGGCGGCGCGCTTCTGGGCGTGCTCGCGGTGGAGGACCTTTTTACTCTTAGGCTTGGGGCCCTTGGCCTTGCGTTCGCGATTCTTCTTGGTGACGGCCTTCTTGTGTTCGACCAGCATGGCCGCGTCGGCTTCCTTCTGGGTCAGGATCCCGTTCTTAACGCTGCGCTGGTAACGGTCCCAGATTTCGTCGCCGACCTTGGTCTTTAGTTTTTTTCGCCGAATCTTGGCGCGGGTCGCCTCATCGGGTTGATTGGTGTTAGGCATGGTTAGTCTCCTTTAGTTGTTCTGATGCCCTAGTGTACCACAAATTTTCCGGTCGTTGCGGCCCCGTCTTCGGGTGAGTCCGACCGGTTAAGGAGTTCACATACCAAAGAAAACCCTTTCACACATTCTCACCGCATAAAATGGTTTATCCTATTGAGTAACTAAAGGACGTGAGGGGGACGTTACTTTGAAAACAATGGATAGTCAGCAATTAGCGAAAACTTTGGTGAAACTCCAGTACAGCCAAATGGTGGTGGGCAACGTGCAAAACGCGTGCGCGACCACCATGGCGGTGTGCCAACTGGTCCAACCGGCGTTGACTCAGTTGACACCGCGCGACAGCTATTACGACATGACGTCGGAACAGATGCGGCAACGCTTAGGGGAGCAGGACCGGGTCTTAGCCCAATTTGAGGAGGTCATGAAATTACTGGGAGATAAGGTCACCGACATTGACGAACTGACCGGAAACGTGGCCGACATTTTAGACGGGGCGGTGAGCTATTTAACGGCCGCCGAAGCCCCCGCCAGGATCGAAGAGAGTGGCATTGATTAGACACGAAAAGACCCGCTGGTCCTCAGCGGGTCTTTGAATTACCGGTTAATACCCGCGTAACGGGTCGGCGATGTTCTCCACCAACGTCCCGTCTTGCAGGTAGCTGGTGAGGTTTTTGCGGAAGATTTCAAACGTCCGCGTTAAGTTGTTGTCGGAAAATCCGGTTTGGTGCGGCGTCAATAAGACGTTCGGGAAGTCCCAGAGCTTGGCGTCCTTCGGGAACGGTTCGGTCTCAAAGACGTCCAATGCGGCGTGGAGCACTTCCTGGTAGAGCAGGGCGTGTTCTAAGGCCGGTAAGTCCACGGCGGTCCCACGGCCCACGTTGACGAAGATTCGCAAGCCGTTGAGCTGTTTGAAGAAGGCGGCATTGAAGTAGTGGTTGGTTTCGGCCGTGGCGGGCATCGCGTTGATCACGATGTCGGCGTCACCCAGGATGGTCGCGTCTTCGGCCAGGCTGACCGTCTTGGCGAACCCATCGACGGGGTGGCCGCTGCGGTTGACGCCAATCGGGGCGTTGTCGAACCCGTTGAGTAATTTCGCCATGGCTTGCCCGATGCTCCCGGTCCCGTAGATGACCACGGTCTGGTCGCTCAAGTTATGCAGGTCGGTGCGGGCGGGTTGAATCCAGAAGTGGCCGGCCTGGTTCTTGACGGCTTCGTTAAAGCCGCGCAGGAAGTACAGCAGGTAGCCCAGGGTGGATTCGGCGATGGCGTCGGAGAAGACGCCACTCGAGTTGGTCAGTTTGATGTGGTGGTCGCGAATCAGGTCCAACGGCAGGTAGTCGATGCCGGCACTGAGGGTCTGTAACCAGTGAACCTGGTTATGCTCGTCGTTGATCACGGCGGGCCCCAGGTCGTCGTCCCAGCCGTATAAAATGGTGATGGGCGCACCACCGGGTTGGTAGTCGGCCGCCGTGACTACGTCTAAACCGTCCGCTTTCAGGGCGGCCAGGTGGTCGGCGGTTAGGGATTGTAACGCAAGTATTCGTTCTGTCATCGCAAAAATCCTCCTAAGTGAAACACAATAATTAGGCGTGTTGGGGAGGTCGGCTAAACTGCTCGCCCTCCGGTGATCAAGGGCCGTGACGCCAGTGGGCACGACTTGAATCCTCGCCAAACCCGCGAGTCTTCAAGCTCGGCCTTATTCTAAGCCGACAAAAAACATCGGCTTAGAATAATTTCACCGGCTGAGCCCCTGCTCACCTCCGGGCTGAACGGTGGTTCTTTCTGGTCAGACTGCGCGGTTTTGCGTAGATCATCTTCAGATTGGGAACTGCGGCTACGGGTAGCTATTTGACCTGACCCAACACGTCGTCAGGGTGTAGTTTCATTTTAGCACGGAAGGTTTCGATAAGCTGTAAGAAATCGCTACCATTTCATAGAACTTAATTAGCACACATTGGCCAATCTGTTACCAAGGTGAACGAACAAAATAAGTGGTAAACGCTCACAAAAATCACGTTTTGAGCAAATAATCATCGTGAATCATTGAATAATGACTTATCACTCGATATAATGAAGGCAAGTCAGCAATTATTTATTCACACACATAACGTTTGGGGAGGTTAGAAAAATGATAAATCTTGGTCTAGACATACTCGGTTTAGCCAGATTCCAATTCGGAATGACCACGGTCTTCCATTTCTTCTTCGTACCGTTTTCCATTGGGCTGGCGTTCGTGGTGGCCGTGATGGAAACCATGTACGCCGTCAAGGGCGACAAGGACTACAAGAAGATGGCCCAGTTCTGGGGCAAAATGTTCCTGTATAGTTTTGCCGTCGGCGTGGTGACCGGGATCATTCAGGAATTCCAATTCGGGATGAACTGGTCGGAATACTCCCGGTTCATGGGAGACATCTTCGGGGCGCCGTTAGCCATCGAAGCGCTCGCCGCGTTCTTCATGGAATCCACGTTCATCGGGATGTGGATGTTCACCTGGGACCGGTTTAACAAATGGGTGCACGTGCTCTTTATTTGGTTAGTTATGTTCGGCTCTTCATTATCGGCCCTGTGGATTTTGGCGGCCAACAGCTTTATGCAAAACCCGTTGGGGTACATCATCAATAAGCAGACCGGGCACGTTCAAATGACGGACTTCGGCGCAATCGTGGGGAACCCCCAGTTGTGGAACGAATTTCCACACGTGATTTTTGGGGCATTTGTAACCGCTGCCTTCGTCATCGCGGGTTGCTCCGCTTGGCGCTTACTCAAGAAGGAACACGTGACCTTCTACCGTAAGTCCATGCAAGTGGCCTTAGTCATCGGCTTGATCTTCTCGTTAGGCTCCATTGCTAGTGGGGATACGCAGATGCGTTA
The DNA here is from genome assembly GCF_001434115.1 of Levilactobacillus zymae DSM 19395. Classification (GTDB taxonomy): domain Bacteria; phylum Bacillota; class Bacilli; order Lactobacillales; family Lactobacillaceae; genus Levilactobacillus; species Levilactobacillus zymae. The sequence continues at coordinate 24,279 of NZ_AZDW01000022.1, read as the reverse complement.
CCTGCTCAACAACCAACCCATGAAGGTTGGGGCCATGGAAGGTTTGTATAAGAATTCTACGGAAAAGGGTGAGTGGACGGCCATTGCCGGTTTCGACACTAAGGCCCACAAGACCACCTGGTCCGTTGATATTCCATATGTCTTGAACTTATTGAGTTACCATAAATTGACCGGGACGGTTACCGGGATGAACCAGGCCAACAAGGAGTTGCACGCCAAGTACGATAAGAAGTACGGCAACGACATCAACTACTACGTCCCAACTAAAACCTTATTCTGGAGCTTCCGGATCATGTCCGGGGCCAGCGCGTTGTTCGCCTTACTGGCCATCGTGGGGTTGATTTTTAACCGCAAGAAGTCGCAAGCCATCGTCAAGCAGAAGTGGTTCCTGTACATCATGGGCCTGTGCCTGTGGCTACCGTTCATCGTCAATACCTGTGGGTGGTTCATCACCGAATTCGGGCGTTACCCGTGGGTCGTTTACGGCTTGCTGACCATTGCGGATGCGGTCTCGCCTAACGTTTCCGTGGCGTCGCTGCTCACGTCGAACATTGTCTACTTCCTGATGTTTGCGGGCATGGGCGTCGTGATGGTCGTCTTATGTCACCGGACGTTAAAGGCCGGACCGGATGCGGAAAACACCGACGGTTACTCGGCTTCCGACGTCGACATCGATCCTTACTCGAAGGGGGCGTTCAACCATGACTAGTTTACAATTACTCTGGTTTATTCTGATTGGCGTCTTGTTCAGCGGCTTCTTCTTCCTCGAAGGGTTCGACTTCGGGGTCGGCATGTTGATCAAGAGCTTTGCCCGCAACGATGCGGAACGCGACGTCGTGATCCGCACCATCGGCCCGCACTGGGACGGCAACGAAGTTTGGTTGATTACCGCCGGTGGGGCGATGTTCGCCTCCTTCCCGATGTGGTACGCCACGTTGTTCTCCGGCTTCTACCTGGTCTTATTCCTGATCCTGGCGTGCCTGATTTTCCGGGGCGTGTCCTTCGAATTCCGGGCCAACATGCAAACGGAACGCTGGAAGACTTTCTGGGAATGGGCCGGCACCATCGGCTCGGGCTGTGCGGCCTTCCTGTTCGGGATGCTGTTCACGGCCATGATCAAGGGGATGCCCATCGATAAAAACGGCGACATGACCGCCCACTTTACCGATTACGTCAACCTGTTCTCCATCGTGGGTGGGGTGGCCGTTACGGTCCTCTGCTTAGTCCACGGTTTAAACTTCATTCGGTTGAAGACTTCCGGCGAACTGCGTGACCGTGCGCGGGCCTGGAACAAGATTCTCTACCCCGTGCTGTTTGCGGGAGAAGTGGTCTTTGCCATCCTGCTGTTCTTCTCAACGGACTTCTTCGCCAAGAAACCCATGTCCACGACGCTGATTGTCCTGTTCCTGGTCGTGGTCACGGCGCTGGCTTACTGGGGCGTCCTGGGCAACCACGAATGGCTGTCGTTTGTCGGTAGTGGGTTGTCACTGATTAGCGTGGTGGTCCTGATCTTCAACGGGCTGTTCCCGCGGGTCATGGTCGCCAACAATCCGGCGTACTCGCTGCTGATTAAGAACTCGTCGAACTCGCCGTACACGCTGCACCTGATGACGATTCTGACGTTCTCCATCCTACCGATCGTGTTGATCTACTTCATCTGGAGTTACTGGGTCTTCTACAAGCGGCTGGCTTCACCGAAGCAAAACGCTTAAAGCTACGCTAGGTGTGAGTTTTCGCCTTCCGGCGCTCAGAGGCTGGAACGCCTGCGGGCACGATTTTGAACCTCGCCAAACCCGCGAGTTTCAAAACTCGGCCTTATTCTAAGCCGAGAAAATCACTCGACTAAGAATAATTTCGCTGGCTGAGCCCCTGAGCGCCTCCAGGCTGGACACTGGTCGTTGTTGGTGAAGATGGATTAGATTATTTAAACTGAATTGAACTGGTATCACCGTTTAAGTGGTGATACTCAAAGAACCGCCTGCCGGTGTTGTGTATCGGTGAGGCGGTTCTTTTGATATCTAGGTGATTTTAGGATTTAGCACACTAGGGACACAGACATTTTCGGCGGTCACCATACTCGTCAAAGCGAAATGAAAGCAGTATCATAAATGGTATAAGTATCGGATAGTGTGGCATTAGCAATCATCGGTTGAGTAACAGTTATGGGGCTCTAAAGTCACTACCTGCTAGTGTTGCCAAGCATTGGATAACAGGCGACACGAAAAGCCGGCGTGTTGGCATACATACAAATAGGCAGAATAATACCGGCATAGACTAAACTAGCGTTACGTCAGGTATCCTGTTCAGGCCCCATGAAACATTATCCGATAAGCAGAACTTGTATTGGGGGGATTTCATTGATTGATCAACGTGTGTTTCAATTTCCGGGAGTGCGCAAAGTCATTATCTGGCAGCTCCTGTTGACCCTGATTCAAGCGGGGTTAATTATCTTACAGGCGAAGTACCTGGCGGTGGCCATCGTCAACCTGTGGCAACTCAAGGGCGTCGGCACCATCGGCACGCCGCTGGCCATCTTCGCGGTCGCCTTTCTGGGCCGGCACCTGGTCACGGTGCTGAAGAACTGGCTGACCTACCCGTTCGTGGAGGGCACCACCAAGCGCCTACGCAAGCAGTTCATGGCTAAACTCTTTGACCTGGGTCCCAGCGTGGTAGCCCAAGAGGGAACCGGGAACGTGGTCACCATGGGCCTAGAGGGCATCGACAAGATTCAGACCTACCTAATGATGATCATCGGCAAGGTCCTGGACCTATCAATTACGCCGTGGCTGATCCTGATCTATATCGCGTTTATACAATGGAAGGAAGCGCTGTTTTTACTGGCGATTTACCCGTTGATCATCTTGTTCATGGTGATCCTGGGGCTGGCGGCGCAGGCCAAGGCCGACCGGCAGTATGCGGGCTACCAGCGGCTGTCCAACCACTTCGTCGATACCCTGCGGGGCTTGCCAACGCTCAAACAGCTGGGGCTCAACGAACAGTACGCCGGTAACGTCTACGAGGTCAGCGAGGACTACCGGAAGAAGACCATGGCGACGCTGACCATCGCCATGACCTCGACGTTTGCACTGGACTTCTTTACTACCTTATCGATTGCCATTATTGCGGTGTTCCTGGGCTTCGGCCTGATGGACAACACCATTCAACTCCTACCGGCGCTAATCATCTTGACGCTGGCGCCGGACTACTTCGCACCGATTCGCAACTTCGCCAACGACTACCACGCGACCCTCAACGGGAAAAACGCGTTAACGGCGGTCCTGGACATCTTACACCGCGAGACGCCGACCGACCGCGAAACGCTACCGGCCCAGACGCCGGTGTGGACGGCCGACGACCAGTTGACCCTCCAACACGTCAACGTGGGGTACGCCGCCGACGAAACGACCTTAAAGGACGTCAGCCTCAACGTGCACGGCTTCCAAAAGGTCGGTATCATCGGGGCCTCGGGGTCCGGTAAATCGACGTTAATCAACACGCTCAGTGGCTTCTTGAGTCCCCAAGCCGGCCAAATCACCGTGCGGGGGACGCAGGTGCCGCACCTGGACCAGGCCGCTTGGCAGAAGAGCTTCGTCTACATTCCCCAGGCACCGTACCTGTTCCACGCTAGCCTCCGTGATAACCTGGCCTTCTACACGCCGGACGCCAGTGACGCCGCCGTGGCGCAAGCCGCCGAGCGTGCTGGGCTGACGGACTGGATTGCCACGTTACCGGACGGCCTCGCCACCCAAATCGGGGAGGGCTCCCGGGGCGTTTCCGGCGGACAGGCACAACGGATCGCGCTGGCCCGGGCGTTTCTGGACGACTCGCGGCGCATCTTACTGTTCGACGAACCCACGGCGCACCTGGATATCGAAACCGAAATCGAACTCAAAAAGACCATGCTGCCGGTCTTTAAGGACCACCTGGTCTTCTTTGCGACCCACCGGCTGCACTGGATGAACGAGATGGACTACATCCTGGTGCTGGACCACGGTCGCGTGGTCGAACAGGGGACGCCGGCCGAGTTGCAGGCGCAAAACGGGGCCTACGTCCGGCTGCGGGCCGAAATGGAAGGGGATGAACCGGCATGAAAGGTTTCTTTAAAACGTTTGAACACGATCACTGGGTGATGCCGTACCTGAAACGGTATAAGGGCCTGCTCGCGCTGGTCCTGTTCCTAGGCTTCATGACCTTCTTCTGTGGCGGGGCGCTGATGTTCAACTCCGGCTACCTGATCAGTAAGGCGGCCACGCACCCCTATAACATCTTGATGATCTACGTGCCCATCGTCTTGGCGCGGGCCTTCGGGATCGGTCGGCCGGCCTTTCGGTACGCCGAACGTCTGACCAGCCATAATTGGGTTCTGCGCATCGTTTCGGACTTTCGCAAGCGTTTATACCAAGCTGTGGAGAAACAGGCTGTGGCGATTCGTCAGACCCATCAGACGGGGGACGTCTTGAGTATACTGGCCGAAGACATCGACCACATCGAAAATCTGTACCTGCGGACGGTCTTTCCGCTGGTGATTGGCTGGCTGTTGTACCTGTTCGTGGTCATCGGCATCGGCTACTTCAACTGGGCGTTCGGCCTGTTGATGTTGCTGCTCTTGGGGGTCATTGTGATCCTGATGCCGCTGCTATCGGTGGCGGTCAACGGCCAACGTGAGTTTCAGGCGCGGCAGGTACAACGGACCTTCTACACCAAGCTGACCGATTCCGTGTTGGGCTTGGGTGACTGGTTGATCTCCGGGCGGCGGCAGGCCTTCTTGGGCCAGCAGGACGCCCCCATCGACGAAATCGCGACCCTGCGCCGGAGCGACCACTACTTCCAGTGGTGGCGTAACCTGGCGATTCAGGTCATCTTCGGTGCCGCGGTCATCCTCCTGGTCTGGTGGGCCGGCTTGATGTTCACCCACGACCAGGCGCAGGCTAACTGGGTGGCGGCCTTCGGGTTGGCGCTCTTCCCGACGGTCGAACCCTTCGCGGACATGAGCCAAGGGGTCAGCGAGTGGCCGGTCTACCGCGACTCCATCAACCGGGTCAACCGGCTGGACGAACATGAACCGGTGCAGGTCCCCCAGGTCACGGTGGGCGCCTTCGAAACGCTGACGCTGGACCACGTGCGCTTCACCTATCCGGGGGCCCAACGGCAGGTGATCAACGACCTGTCGTTGACCCTGCGGCCGGGCGAGAAATTGGCCTTGCTGGGGCCCAGTGGGACCGGGAAGAGTACCTTACTGAAACTGATCCTGGGCGACGAAACGCCGACTCAGGGGCAGGTCACGGTCAACGGCGTGCCGGTGGCACAGTTGCAGGACCAACGCGCCCAGCTCTTTGGGGTGCTGGACCAGCAACCCTACTTGTTCAACACCACGGTGATGAATAACGTCCGGTTGGGCAATTTAAACGCCACGGACGAGGACGTGCGGCGGGTGATCAAGGCCGTGGAACTCGACGACCTGATTGGCAGTCTGCCGGACGGCTATAACACGCAGGTCCAGGAAGCGGGGAGCCGCTTCTCTGGGGGCGAACGCCAACGGTTGTCGCTGGCGCGGATCCTGTTGCAGGATACGCCGGTGATTATCTTGGACGAGCCCACGGTCAGTCTGGATCCGATTACGGAACAACACCTGTTGGATACGGTTTTTGACGTCCTGCAGGATAAAACGATTATTTGGGTCACCCACCACTTGACGGGCATTCAGCACGTCGACCAGGTCCGTTTTATCGAAAACGGCCAGTTCGACATGCAGGGGACGCCCCAGGCGCTCTACCGCGATAACGCGCGGTTTCGGGCGTTGTATGATTTGGATCGGGGCCATTAAAAAAGACAAGGGGTGTCACGATGCGGATTGACCGTATTGTGACACCCCTTGTCTTTTAGTGATTAACGGGGACAAAGGTAAGGAAAATGGCCGTAGAAACGCCGGTTTAGATGTGGTAGGGTGAAAATGGTTATTAAATAAATTGACCAAACAATAGGGCGCCAGGCCTGAATCTAGCGATTGGCTCTTGATAAATATAATGGGGTCAATTACAATACTTGAGGACTATGACGGGTGAGCGGGGCAATTTTAATCCCGCACAATTTGAAATATAATTGTAAAATAACCCGGATTAGGCCGCCAAGTTGGGAACTAAGATGACAAGAAAAGGTAACTAGCACGTGCTTTCGTTAAATTTAAGTAACGGTGATTAAATGCGAAAACTGTTAACTGCACCGCCCAAAAACGGATTGTGGGCGGCGATTAATAGTGCTATGCTTACCTAAAGTGTCATTAGAAAAATTTAACGATTTTGATGATGAATTGTAAAGAATAATCGTTGGATGTGGAGGAAACAATGGATTCAGAACAAACCATTAGCATCACGCAGATCTTTGGAATCTTGCGTAAGCGCATGCGCACTATTGTTATAACGACTTTGTTGGTCACTCTGGCTGCAGCATTTGTGACTTTTTTTGTGATGACGCCGAAGTATACAGCTACTACAGAACTGTTGGTAAATAGAAAGTTATCTGCAGATATGCAAGGGGCTGCCTTGCAACAAACTCAGGCTGATGTCCAAATGATTAGTACATACAAGGATATCATTACTAGTCCAACGGTGCTTCAGAAAGTTAGTAAGACTGTGAATATCTATCCAGGGTATCCTGGTTCAATTAATGGATTGAAAAATAATATTTCTATTAGTAGCCAACAAAATTCACAGGTTTTCTCAGTTACGGTAAAGACGAGTAATGCACGAACATCTGCGGTAATTGCTAATACTACGGCAAAGGTTTTTAAAAAACAGGTTGTAAAGATGATGAGCGTCCATAATGTATCCATTGTCTCAAAAGCAATGCCTAATTACAATGCAGTTAGTCCACGAAAAGCTCTGAACATGGTGCTAGGTCTACTTTTGGGAGTGGTTTTAGGTATTAGTTTTGCTTTTGTTCGTGAATTAAGTGATAAGACAGTAACTACTGAAAGCTTTTTAACTGAAGATTTAGGCTTAACCAGTTTAGGCGTAATTAATGAAATTGACGAGAGTGAAATTAAGAAACGTATGAGTCGACATGTTATACGTCCAAACACAAATAATGGTGATGTTTTAATTACAGATGGCATTGGTGATGTTGAACCACGTCGACACAAAAGAATTTAGGTGATGAATAATGGCATTATTTAAACGAAAACAAAAGAAGTTAGACGATAGCAGTTTGAAGTATGGAGTTGGTTTAGTTACTTATTCTGATCCTACTGGGATGATTTCTGAGCAGTTTAAGACACTGCGTACAAATATTCAATTTTCTTCAGTGAATAATAAATTACATTCGATTATGTTTACCTCATCTGCTCCTTCAGAAGGGAAGTCTACTGTTAGCAATAATGTTGCTGTAACCTGGGCCGATCAAGGATCTCAAGTTATACTTGTGGATGCTGATTTACGTCGTCCAACTATACATCGTACGTTTAATGTTAGTAATCGAGTAGGCTTATCTAATTATTTATCTGGGAACGCAGAGTTAGCAGAAGTTATTCAGCCGACGATGATTGCTAACTTGTCTGTGATTACAAGTGGTCCTATTCCACCTAATCCCTCAGAACTATTAAATAGCTCTCGGACTGCAGTACTACTGAAAGAGTTGGTTAATCAATCGGATTTACTTATTTTAGACGCGCCACCAGTTAACACTGTTACTGATGCGCAGTTATTAGGGGCTCGTGTAGACGGAACAATTTTGGTGGTTCCACAAGGTATTGCTGAAAAGGTTGGTGTACGACACGCTAAGCAGGCTCTTGAAACGGTACATGCCAATATTTTAGGTGCTGTGATGAATCGTGTAACTGCTGAAAAATCCGGTGGTTATTACGGTGGTTACTATGGCGGTAATTATGGTGGTTATTATGGAACGGATGATAAGAAATGAATTTAATTGACTTACACTGTCATATGTTGCCTGGAGTGGATGATGGAGCTAAGGATTTGCCGATGGCTCTGGATATGGCTCGGGCAGCAGTTGGTCAAGGAATTAGTCATATTTTATTAACGCCGCACCATATGGATGGGGATTACACCAATCATAAGCAGGATGTTTTAGTTCGTGTGGAGAAATTCCAACAGGCCATTGATGATGCCGAAATTCCGTTAACTGTGTTTCCGGGTCAAGAGGTTCATTTAACTGGGGAGTTACTTGAAGCCATTGACAATGACGATATTTTATATATGGATGAGGGCGGCCATTATCTATTATTGGAACTACCGCATAGTGGTATTCCCGAGTATACCAAGGATATGGTGTTTGAACTACTGGCGAGAGGTATTACGCCAGTAATTGCCCATCCAGAAAGAAATCATGGTTTTCAGAAGCATCCTGATAAGTTATATGACTTTGTCGAGATGGGGTGTCTCACACAGCTCACTAGTAGTAGCTATTTGGGAATTTTCGATAAAGATGTTGAGAAATTGACATCACAGATCATTGATGCAAATTTGGGGTTCGCGTTTTCGTCTGATGCGCATAATTTTAAAGGACGACGTTTCGTAATGCATGAAGCGTTTGAAAAACTAGAAAGAAAAAAAGGAAAAGAGTTAGCTATTCAATTCAATGCGAATGCTAAAGCAATTATTAATGGGGATGAAGTGGTTCGGGGAACGGTGACAAGAATCTCATCGTTAAAGAAAAAAAGATTCTGGCTATTTTAAGCTGGGAGTGTGTCATATATGGAAGTAGATTCAAAAGTATCAAGTAAATATAAAGTACATGTAAAGAGTTATTCTAAAGGATACCTTTTTACTAAGAGACTGATTGATATTACAATTTCTTTGCTGGCATTGGTAATGCTGTCTCCTATTTTTTTGGTCGTCTGGTTATTAGACATATTTAGTCTTAGTAATCGTGGGCCGTTATTTTATCGACAAGTTAGAATGGGACTAAATGGACAGCGTTTTAAAATGTTTAAGTTTAGATCCATGGTGGTGAATGCAGATGAAAAGTTGCATAATAACCCAGTTTTATATCGTAAATATGTAGAAAATAATTTTAAGTTAAAGCCAGAAGATGATCCTCGAATCACTAAATTAGGGTCTTTTTTACGGAAAACTTCAATAGATGAAATTCCTCAATTCCTTAATATCCTTAAAGGAGATATGGCACTAATAGGTCCTAGACCGGTAGTCGAGGAAGAACTTACCGAATATAATGTTGAAAAGTTATTATCAGTTAAGCCGGGAGCAATGGGACTTTGGCAAGCAAGTGGTAGAAGTAATGTTGGGTACCCGGAGAGAGCAAATATTGAGATGCATTATATAGACGAAGCGAGCTTAAGTGTAGATTTAAAGATTATGTGGATGAATATTGTAAAAATATTTAATGGAAAAGGTGCTTATTAATTAGCATAAAAGTTTGAGCGGTAGCTTATAATGGGTTTTCAATGTCAGTAGATAATGCAATATATTTTCTAATTTTCAGTGGAGTGGTTCAATATCGGCGTTACTTTATGTATTTGCATGGGAAAGGAAACTTGAAACAAGTTATTTTTGAGTACGATTTTTTGTGAAGATGGGTCTAATTAATTTTACCTAATAACGAATTCTAAACTTTTTGATAGGAGAGTACATATTTAAAAGCATTGTTAGGAGGATATTTTGTCTAAGATACGTGTGCTAGAACTTTGTGAATCTTATGGCGGAGGAGTAAAAACGCAATTAGATTTTTTAAATACTTATTTAGATAAGAAAAAGTTCGACTTTGTTGTAATGGTAAGCTCTAAAAGGGAAAATGGAATCCCATCAGATTATATAATTGAAGACAAGTTGTCTGAAATAAAAAATCCAATAAAATTTTTAGAGTCCTTAATGAGCATTAATAAGGTTGTTAAGAAAAATCAAGTACAGATTGTTCACGCTCATAGTACCATTGCAGGTATTGCAATGGTACTTTATAAAATGATTTTTTTTAGCAAGATTCCGGTTATATTTACTCCACATGCTTATTACTCTGAAATGGACCGAGGAGTTTTGAAAAATGGAATTTTGAGGCTTATAGAAAGGTTCATGAACCACTTTTTTTCTTGCGTTATTCACGTATCAAAGGAAGAAGAAGGGTATGCACTAAGAAGTAACTTAGTTGCAGGAAAAAAAAGTGTGGTTGTAAACAATGGCGTTCCGAAACAAGAATTGGTGAATCAAAGTCATAAAGAGACAACCTTTATAAATGTTGCTCGATGTGCTGATCAGAAAAACCCCTCTAAGTTCATCGATTTGGCTCAAATCATATTGAATGAATTAGATTGTAAATTTGTATGGGTTGGGGATGGACCATTACTTGAATCATGTAGGGCAAAGGTAAAGAAATTAGATTTGGATAGTAAAATAAAATTTGTTGGATATTCAAATAACGTAGCTAGTTATTTGAAAAAGGCGGATGTATATCTGTCCACGTCACGGTATGAAGGACTTCCGTTCTCTGTTTTAGAGGCATTATCGTATGGGCTTCCGCTATTATTAACGGATATTATTGGACATAAATCCTTAGTTAAAAATAACGGATATTTACTGAGTGATTCTGATAAACCTTATCAGATTAAAAAAAGAGCAGCTGATATTTTAGAAAATGAAGAATCGTATTCTGCAGCAAGTCTCGAACTATATAGTTCAGAGTATTCAATTGAAAAAATGATAAATGGTATTCAGAAAGTGTATTTAAGTAATATCTGAATTTTATAGGAGATGCTTATGAAGATTATACATTTTATATCTGGTATAGGATCAGGTGGGGTAGAACAAATGTTAATTAACTACACGGGCATTTTAAATAAAAATACTGATTTTACGCAAATCGTAGTATTTCAACATGACCCTGATAAAATTTGTCTGAATAAGCTTGAGAGAGCTGGGGATAAATGCGTGCGGATTTCGGATAAACGGCATCATCCACTAAAAAATTTATGGCAGAGTTATAGAATAATAAAGAGTGAACAACCGGATATTGTGCATTGTCATATGAGTTTGTTGAATTTTTTTCCATTATTTATAGCGTGGATATGCCATGTTAAGGTTCGAATATCGCATTCACATATTTCGTCAAGTAGCAATCCTAGATTTGTGGATTGGATTTTTAAGAGGTTGAATATAATATTTGCTACAAAACTACTTGCTTGCGGGGAAGATGCTGGACATTTTCTATATGGTAAAAGTAAGTTTAAGGTTATAAGGAATGCGATTAATATTGATAATTTTATTAATATTAGAAAGAAAAATCAGGATGAAAGACGCGAGCTACACATACCAAGTGATGCAGTAGTGATTGGTCATATTGGTCGTTTTGTTGATCAAAAAAACCATGGTAGATTATTAGATATTTTTTTCGATTATTATTGGAATTTAAATCGTAAGGCATATCTTTTGCTAGTTGGTGATGGAGATCTAAAAAAGGAAATGGAAATAAAAGCGGACAATCTGGGCATCAAAAATCGAGTTTTGTTTACTGGGAATGTTGATAATGTGTCAAAGTATTATTCGGTCATGGATGTGTTTCTATTGCCTTCTTTGTATGAAGGGTTACCTATTGTGGCTATTGAAGCGCAATGTTCAGGAATACCAATGCTAATATCCAATACAATTGATTCAGATGCTAAAATACTATCCACTACTAAACTATTGAGTTTGAATTTAAGTAATCTAAAATGGGAAAAAAATCTAGATCGACTGGTACACGAAAGAAAAATCGATTTTAGCACAATTAAAGATATTTTAGTTCAAAAAGGCTTTTCAATAGAAAAAGAAGTGGAGAATTTAAATGGTTTTTATAAACAAGCAGTAGAGGAAATATAGTTCATATGAACTATATTTAATGATTTTTATATACGCGTTAGTACCATACCTTGTTTTTTGTGCGAAGAATTTACAATTGAAGTTCAACAAGTGAGAAGAAAATAAAAAATGACCCATAGCCTGAGTCCGGTAGAATAAAGTCACCACAATAAACATCTAAAGGAGATTTTAGGTTATGAGTCCGTACAACCATCTATCTTAAAAGACCGAGAATGTCTGCTGTTAGGCGTCGCTTTAAACGAACTTAAAGCCATCATATCGTGCGAAATTAAGCACAATGGCGGTCGTAAAGCTTACTGTCAGGGCCTAAACTATCAGGGACGTCAGCTAAACAAACGACTTTTTAGGTTTCAGATTGTTTAGCCTGTAAGCTACGTCACCGTGGTAAAAGCCGAAAGGTCAAAGGCACCATTAAAGAACGAAAGTTGAACTTGATTTAACAGTTCGTCAATTGAATTATATAGTTTTGTATTTGTAGTATATCTATTAATATCAAAGTTGGCTCGTAATCCCAGTAAAATACTCCATGTGCGAATTTTACTATCGGGTTTAATAGTCTCTATTTTTACCGCGTATTGATTTGTAAGTATAGTGATTTTAAATACGGGGCAAACGCATTCGTACACATCCGCTTTTTAAAAATATTTGGTTAGGAGAATCCTTTTGGTAAACACTGATGCTATAGTTGTTACTTACAATCGTATTAATAAGTTGAAAGAGTGTTTAAGTAACTTGTTATCGATGAATTTAAAACATATATTTATTGTAAACAATGCTAGTACTGATGGAACGCTTGACTATTTGATGCAAATAGAAGCTAAAAATGAAAAAGTAATTGTAAAGAATTTGAGAAAAAATATTGGTGGGGCCGGTGGATTTAATACCGGCCTTAAGATGTTTCTAGAGAATAGTAATAGTAATTATGTTTGGTTAATGGATGATGATACAGTTCCGAATATGAATGCTTTAACAAAATTAGAAGTGGGATTAAGTGCTGTACCAGAAAAAAACAGAGGTTTTGCTGTGGGCCAAACTTATTGGACTGATGGCTCTCTGGCGGTTATGAACAAACCCCTTATATCAAGTAAAAAAGCTGATAAAAAAAGTGTCAGATATGTTGATGAAGCTTCGTTTGTTGCCATTTTAATTTACAGAAATGCAGTATTGACTGTTGGACTACCTATTCGCGATTTCTTTATATGGGGAGATGATGTTGAGTATACTAGACGACTGATTAGCAATGGATATTTAGGTGTTCAAGTGTTAGATGCTAAAATCATACATAAAATGGCAGCTAATAATTCTACAAATATTGTACATGAAAATAATAATGTTGGACGGATAAGTAGGTACTATTATGATTTTAGAAATCGTGTTTATTTGAGCCGTGAATTGGGATATCGAAGATTGCTAAAAACACTTGTTGGAAGAATAGTCTGGTTCTTTAGAATCATCTTCTATCCAGGTAAATATAAATTATTGAAACTGAAAGTTTTGGTAAAAGGAACTATGGATGGAATAAAATTTAGTCCTAAGATAGAGTATTTTAAAGGAGAATAATTATATGAAAAAAGAGTACTTAGTAATTGGAGCGGGACTATTTGGATCAGTATTTGCGTTTGAGGCGGCAAGGAGGGGACACCATGTTGTTGTCTTAGAAAAAAGAGATCATATTGGAGGAAATATCTACACAGAGGAAATTGAAGGAATACAGGTTCATAAATATGGTGCTCATATTTTTCATACGAGTATGAAAAATATATGGGAATATATTAATCGATTTGCAACGTTCAATAACTATGTAAATAGTCCGATTGCTAACTATCATAACGAAATTTATAACCTGCCTTTTAATATGAATACGTTTAATAAACTTTGGGGTGTGATTACACCCGATGAAGCTAAACGTAAAATAGATCAACAAAAAAAGAACATTGTATTAAATGGGAAACCTCAAAATCTTGAAGAGCAGGCGCTTTCATTAGTTGGACCGGACGTTTATATAAAATTGGTTAAGGGATATACAGAAAAGCAGTGGGGAATCTCAGCAAAAGAGTTACCAGCATTTATTATAAGAAGGTTACCGGTTCGCTTCACTTACGACAATAATTATTTCAATGATCCTTATCAGGGAATACCAATAGGCGGTTATACTCAGATTATAGAAAAAATGTTGGCTAGCGATCTAATAGATGTTCATACTGGAACGGATTATTTTAATTCTATTAATGAGTATAGTGGTGGATATGAGAAGATAATATTTACGGGTATGATTGATCAATTTTATAATTATGAACTTGGCACTTTAGAATACAGAAGTCTCAAATTCAAAACACAACTTAAAGAAACAAGTAATTTTCAAGGAAATGCGGTTGTTAATTATACCGATGAAGAGACTCCTTTTACTAGAATTATTGAGCACAAACATTTTGAATTTGGAAATGGAAATAAAGATAAAACCGTTATTACTTATGAATACCCTACTACATGGAGTAAGGGCGCAGAGCCGTATTATCCTATTAATAATAAGAGAAACAAAGAATTATACACGAAATATAGCGAGATGGCAAAGTCTAAAAATCCGGAGATAATATTTGGAGGAAGATTAGGTCAATATCGGTACTATAATATGGATCAAACTATTATGGCGGCGTTACAGGCAGTTAAGCAGGAATTTGGTGAATAAAGAAATATGAGAGTTGTTAAGAATTATCTGTACAATGCGTCTTATCAAGTTTTTATATTATTAGTACCGTTAATAACCACACCGTATTTATCGCGGGTATTGGGGCCTAAGGGCGTAGGCATTAATTCTTATACTAATTCGATTATTCAGTATTTTATTTTACTTGGTGGTATTGGTGTCAACTTGTATGGTAATCGGCAAATTGCTTATGTGCGGGATAATAAATATAAAATGACACAGACATTTTACGAAATATTTATTATGAGAATAATTGCGGTAATTATTGCGTATATGGCTTTTATACTATTTTTATCTACTACAAACCATTATCATGCCTATTATTGGGCACAATCTGTGTCATTAATTGCGGTTGCGCTTGATATATCGTGGTTTTTCATGGGTGTTGAGAACTTTGTTGTTACGGTCGTTAGAAACTTTATGGTGAAAATAATTACGCTAATTTTGATCTTTTCATTGGTAAAAACAGATCAGGACTTAACAACCTACATTATGATACTGTCATTATCGTTGCTTTTAGGAAATTTAACACTGTTTCCCAGTTTGCGAAAATATGTGGGTCATCCTAATTTTAATGATATGCATATTGTCCATCATATTATGCCGTCGATTGTATTATTTGTTCCTCAAATTGCAATCCAGATATACTCCGTCGTTAACAAAACTATGCTTGGAATAATGGTATCGGTTCAGGCTGCGGGGTATTTTGAACAGTCTGATAAGATAGTCAAGATGATTCTAGCTATTGTTACAGCTACAGGAACAGTTATGTTACCACATGTAGCTAATGCCTATGCAAATGGTGAACATAAAAAAACACGATTGTATCTATATAAGAGTTTTTCATTTGTAACTGCAGTATCTGTTCCAATGTTTTTTGGATTGATGGCGGTATCGTCAAAATTTGTTCCACTGTTTTTTACCTCACGTTTTTCTGCCGTCACACCATTAATGATTATTGAATCGATTGTTATACTGCTAATAGCTTGGAGTAATGTAATTGGCGCTCAGTATTTGTTACCTACACAGCAAGTTCATTTTTATACGATGTCAGTTATATTAGGGGCCATTATTAATATAATAGTAAATATACCTTTAATTATGTTTTTGGGGGCAGTTGGAACGGCTATTGCGACAGTATTATCCGAGATAGCAGTAACTGGATATCAATTACTGTCTATTAGAAAACAAGTAAATTATAAACTATTATTTACTGATACTTTTAAATATTTAACTGCTGGTTTCTTAATGTTTGTAGTTACTAATCTAATTGATAGGAATACAAGTTCTACATGGCTAATGCTTATAATAGAAGTGCTTTTAGGAATTACTATCTATACTCTTTTATTGTTGTTATTTAGGGTTAAAATGGTTGGTGAAACTATACAAATGATTAAAAATCGTAAATGAAGTTTGAAAGGTGGAATCATACTATATGATGAAGTAATCGTGGATAACGTTGAATTACTAAAAAGATAACTTCAGGACAGTCTACATTAGATCCTGTGAAGAATATATTGAAAGCACTTTAAAATTAATTTCCTAAGGATTGGGTCTAAATTGAGTGGTGAAAGAGTATGAATAGAAAAAAAGCAACATATTCCTATATGCTAGTCTTTTTTGAATATTTCTATATGTTTGTAACACTATTACAGTGTAATAGTGTGTTGTTTTGTGAAAATAATAATTCAGGTAAAATAAAAATAGTGTGGGTATTGTTGACCGCATTATTTCTTTTGAGAGCAGTACTTCGATTTGTAATATTAAAAAGAAATATACAACCATTGATATGGTTTGTATTATTGTTTTTGTTGTTAGTGATATCATTTTTAGCGATTAGTTATCAAATATATGCTTTTTCTATGGAGTCAATGGTAAGCTATTTGTTTATTCCGATTGCTGGAACTATTGTTATGTATGACTACTTTACGTCTGGTGCTGGCGGGCGTCTACTTGTTGTATTCAGAAATATTGTTTTATGTTTAGCAGTTCTCTCGTTATTCTTCTGGTTATTATCTATTTTAGGAGTACCTACGAATTCTGAAAGCACCATTGCTTGGGGGACGGAACATTCAATACCGGGATACTTTCACATTCATTTTATTGCTCAAGGATCAGTTAATTTTTTGGGAATTGATACAATTAGAAATACTGGGATATTCGTTGAAGCGCCAATGTATTCGTACATACTTAGTTTAGCATTTTTAATAAATTTATTCGTAAGTAAAAGCGGTTATAATTGGATTACGCTGACACTTGGAATAGCATTACTCACTACGACATCAACTACAGGAGTGATTATTGCATTTCTTGCAGTTGCCTATTACGAATTCGTTGTAGTTGATAGGGAGTCAGCTGTGCTAAAGGTATTAATTTTTCTGGTTGGTATTTCTGCGTTAATATTTTCTGTTATAAGAATTTTATCGGATAAAATAGATCCAAATTGGAACTCATCATCAAGCATACGGTTCAATGATATAGTGGCCGGTTTTTTAGCTTGGAAGGATCATCCTTGGATGGGAAATGGACTTGGTAATTACACGACTATTATACAATATATGGACTCTCGTAGATTAATAGGATTAACTGGGTATTCCAGTGGTGCTATGGAAGTGCTGGCATATGGGGGCGTGTTAGGTTTAATGTTTTATGTTATTCCTACAGTATTAAGTTTAGTCTATTCTAAAAGGATATTGGGGCTGTCTTTAATATCATTTGTTTTATTTGTATTTACCATTGTTGATGGTACATATATATATTTACTGCTACTATGCTATTTTTGGGCTGGTTATCTGACTCGAAAAACCAATGTAAAATAGTTACGGAAGGGATAGAAAAATAACTTGAATTGTGGGTTTAGTTTTTACTTATGAGGCTACTAAAAGAGTATAGTCGTTGAAAATAGAGATTATATTGGTGTAAATATTTATATTAGAGAGTTGAAGGAATTCAAGCTTCACGCTAAAATGAAAAAATATGTGAGATTATATTAATTTACAACGTTTAATAATTATACAAATAGTCTAATTGTAAATTATAAAGAAGAAATATATAGCTTGCCGTTTAATATAAACACATTTAATAAATTGTGTAGGCTATTACACCGTAAATAACAAAAGAACAAAAGGATATTTTAGGTTTTAGTGATAAGTCAAACAACTTAGAAGAGCAGACAATTTTACTGGTGGAATCAGATTGACGAATTGTCAGATCAAGCGCGACTTTGTCTCGAAGAGAACTTTAAATGGACTCTTCCAGCCTAAGACCTTGCGTGGTCGGTTATTCAAATCCCTGACAAACTTGTCGATATCTTGATCAGTCAGTTGGTCTAAGTCGGTTCCCTTGGGGAAATATTCTCGAATGAGGCCGTTGGTATTCTCATTGGATCCCCGTTGTTGGGGCGCATAGGGATTGGGAAAATAGACCGGAATGTTTAGCTCTTGACTAACTTCGCGGTATCCTGAGAATTCAGTTCCACGGTCCGGCGTAAGCGTCCGAACTCGTTTAGGCGTCGTGGTATGCAGTAGGTCAATCATCGTTTGTGTAACGTTCTTGGCATTTACTTTGAGAACCCGCTGAGATGATAAGTACCGAGATTTACGGTCCACTAAGGTTACCAGGGCTAAACGACCTGAAATTTGTTTCGGGGACCACTGACGTTGAACAATACAGTGAAGGATAAAATCCTGTAACTTCAAGTTAGTTAGAAGCCTAGGACGTCGGCTTTTTAGCCGACGTCCTTGATAGTTCTCTTGAGCCTTGACGGCCGAATAGGCCTTACGACCGCCATTGCGCTTGATTTCGCGTGATGCGGTGGCTTTAGAACCCTTGATAGGTGTCGTTTAAAGTGACGCCCAACAGATGCATTCTCGGTCTTTTAAGGTAAGATTTCCTTTAAATGTTTGTTGTGGTGACTTCATTCTACAGGACTCAGGCTATGAGTTCTTTTATTCTCTTCTCACTTGTTGCACTTCAATTGTAAATCCGTCAATCATACAAGGAAGACGTTCTTTTGCTTATACATGGATGAATTGACGTTTACATAATATGTTTTGTATTTCTGCATTCACATTTGAGTATGAATGGTTATCGATATTTTAAAGAAAAAGAGTTTAACCGACTATTGCCAGTATTTTGCGGTAAAATGGTTGATGTGAATAAGGCTAATGTATGGTAACAATATGTTAACCTAGGGCTACTTATTTTTAGTTAGTAAGCGGAGGGATACTTATGCAACATCGAAAAAAAACACATACGGTTAGAAATGTTTTTTTAACTATAATTTTGTTGTTAGTGGTTGGAGGGGCCGCTTATGGAATGCAACGATATCGTAGTGTGAAGGAGTCTATAAATAGTTCTTTTAAAGCCTCAGGAATTCAAAAAGAAAGAAATGTTACGCAACAATTAAAAGATAAAAAGCCCGTTTCCGTTCTTTTGTTAGGAACTGATACAGGTGAATTTAATCGTACTGATCGTGGAAGAACTGATAGTATGATGGTTGTTACACTTAACCCCAAGACTAATAAAACGACTATTACAAGTATTCCGCGGGACACGGCTGTGTCTATTCCTGGTTATACCAGTGAGGCCCCGTCAAAAATTAATGCAGCGTATGCATGGGGAAAGACTAAGACGTCAATTAAGACGGTTCAGCAAATGTTGAATATTCCTATCGACTTTTACGCTTTAGTTAATCTTAAGGGATTGATTAAGGTAGTTGATAAAGTTGGCGGTGTTGATGTAACGCCAACTCTAAGCTTTAGTAATTTGGGATATACTTTTACGAAGGGCGTTAAAACCCACATGAATGGGAAAAAGGCGTTGGCTTATGTTGACATGCGCTATAAAGATCCACAAGGAGATTACGGTCGACAGACTCGGCAACGTAATGTTTTGATGGCAATAGTACGTAAAACTGGATCAGTTTCCGCATTATTAAACCAAGATTTCATTAATTCATTAGCAGAACAAACTCAAACTGATTTAACTTTTGATGATTTAACAGCCATTGCTAAAGATTACCGAAAGGCAACTGGTAATATTAAGCAAACCCACTTACAAGGTCACGGAAAAGAACTTAGTGGCCAAGACATGGAAGTCATGAAGAAGCCAGAATTACAACGGGTGACGAACTTTATCCGTAACGGGCTGGACTTGCCACATAAGACCACGGGTTCCATTGCCCTGTTTAGCAGTACCAGCAGTAAGAAGTCATCTAGCTCAACTTCGACGACTTCGGACGCTACGACGGCCGGAACCACCACGGCGACGACTGACGCCACCGGAACCACCGATTACGGCTATTAAAATCATTAATTTGAAGAGACCAATTCATTGCGGATTGGTCTTTTTGATTAGGGAGAAGGGTTGCTATGAATAATTTATTAGTTACCGGTGCTGCCGGTTTCATCGGCTCCAACTTTGTCCGGTACGTCGTTGAGTACCATCCGGAGGTTCGACACGTGACGGTCCTGGATAAACTCACCTACGCGGGTAATCGGGCGAACCTCACGGGGTTATCCGCCGACCGGGTGACGTTGGTGGTGGGCGACGTTTGCGATGCGTCGTTGGTCAATCGGCTGGTGCAGGCCGCCGATGCCGTCGTGCACTACGCCGCGGAGAGTCACAACGATAACTCACTACTGGACCCGGCCCCGTTTATTCAAAGCAACATTGTGGGCACCTATACCCTGATTCAGGCGTGTCACCAGTATGGGGTGCGCTACCACCACATCTCCACGGATGAGGTCTACGGTGATTTACCCTTACGTGCTGACTTACCAGGACAGGGGACGGGTGCGGGTGAAAAATTTACGCCCACGTCGCCGTATCAGCCCAGCAGTCCCTATTCGGCGACCAAGGCCAGTTCGGACATGTTGGTGCGGGCCTGGGTGCGTTCGTTTGGTCTGAAGGCGACGATTTCCAACTGTTCCAACAACTATGGGCCTTACCAGCATATCGAGAAGTTCATTCCACGCCAGATTACCAATATCTTGAGCGGCATTCGACCGAAGCTCTACGGAAGTGGGCAGAATGTCCGCGACTGGATTCATACGACCGACCATTCCCGGGCTGTGTGGGATATCCTGACCCGCGGGAAGCTGGGCGAGACCTATCTGATTGGGGCCAACGGTGAGCGGAGTAATCAGGAGGTCTTAGAACTAATCTTAAAGCTGATGGGGCAACCGGTCGATGCCTATGATCACGTCCGCGACCGACCGGGACACGACCGCCGTTACGCTATTGACGCCACCAAGTTGCGCCAAGAGTTGGGTTGGCGGCCAGAAGTCATCGATTTTGAGCAGGGCTTACAGCAAACCATTGACTGGTACCGTGAGCATGAAGACTGGTGGAAGCCTGAGAAGGCTGCGGTGGAAGCGAAGTATGGGCGGCAGGGACAATAAGACGACTAAAACCGTCAACCAGATTTTTCCGGTTGGCGGTTTTAGTGTGAGAAATCTTAGGTTTAGAGACCTACTTCGTGTAGTATTCCGTCTGGGTGTCGTAAGTAATCTTCAACGCCTTGTGGTGCTTGTAGTGGCTACGCTTAAGGTTGAAGTTTTCCCCGACCTGTTCGCCCTTGTGTGCCTGAAAGACGGTGACATAGCCCTTACCGACGTGGATACCCAGGCGCTTGCCCTTGAGGTGAATCGCGGCGGCCTTAATGGAACGGGCGTGGACTACTAACTTTTGCCCCCGCTTAATTTTAGGGGAGCGCAGAACCCAAGTCCCCCGGTATGACTTAGGAATCGACCGGTAGACGCTTTTGGCTGAAGCAGGTTGAACCGTTGCGAGGGTACCCAAGCTGAGGAGTAACGTTAACGTGGTAATCATGAGTTTCTTGAACATGGTAAAACTTCCTTTTATGTAGATTTGGTTCACTTAGTATAATCTTCCCGAAACACGGTGTGGTGGTTAGTTGCCAACTGTTTTTGCCGTTGATCCAAGTAGGCCTTGGCTTCCTGACTGTTGGTACAGTCCGTCAAGATAACGGCTTCTTGGACTTTGGCGAATCGCTTAGAGGATTGGTCATCCCCAGCCACGGTGAACTTTCCCGTTGATAACTTCTTAAACGCAAAGTTAAGACTTTTTCGTAATCGGTGAAAGAGCAGATAGTCGTTGCTGTCGGATACCGTAATCGCGATAATGGCATTGGCCGGCGCGGCTAAGATGGCGGCTCGTCGTTGCTGGGGTAGGTACTTTGACAGATAATCGGGTTGTGAATGTGTGGCGATTACCGGCTTAGTCGCGGAGATACCCACTTCCTGTGGCTGATAGCCAAATTTGTGCTGGTTAGCGGGGTTATTTAGGACTTTAACGAGTTGGTCTTCTTGAACCGCCGTGAATTTGCCGCCCCGCACGGCTTGGTAACCGTACCGTTTCATCAGCTTTAACGTGGCCTGAGTTTCTGCTGCTTCCAAATCGGGTCGGGTAATGTCGGTAAATTCCGTTAAACCGATGACTTCTAACGGGTGATGGTCGGTCGTCCAGTAAGCACATTTGAAACCGTCCTCGTTTTCACCGAGAAAGTGTGCCTGAATGCGGCTCCTTAAGTGACTAGTTGAGCCAACGTAATACTTACCGTCCCGAAGACGCAATTGGTAAACGTAGTTGTGATGGCCCTCGTCCTTTTCGAAAAAGTGCCAGGTCGATAGTTGCCGTTTTTGCTCGTTCAACTGTTGAATCTTGGTCAACAGGTCTTGAATCCGCACGGAAGCCTGATCATACCGTGCTTGGGCGTTTTGTAGGTGTTCACTTAGGGTATCTAATCGTTGTTGTAAGGCCTGTGTTTGTTGTTGAAGTTGCTGATTGGCGGTGCGTAGCTCGGCGGTATCAGTGTGATTACCGAAAAGCCCCATGGTGATTCCTCCCAGTTCATTAGTCATTATAAATCCATCTTACCGCTTTTAGGTGGGGATGGTAATTAGAACTGACTATAAATTAAGTGATATAAAGATTATAGTTAAGGAAAACTATTTTATGGGAAACTAAAATGCAGAGACTGGCGGCACAATGCTGGTTTATGAGTAAACAGTGATCACGAAAGTGAAGCGCTGATTCGAATAAAAAGCGAGTTAGCTTATTTGAAAATGGGCTAACTCGTTATTTATACTTTAAGGGTATTAGAATTCTAAATTTAGATGGTTACTTGGTACGCTTGCGAAGAATCTCGAATAAAGTTTCTGACTTAACGTGGTAGTAATACTTTTGGCTGTACGAAATGAAGATAAGGATTAGTAAAATGGCGAAGATACTGTCGTTTAAAATGGATTGTTGGTTGTATAAAGCGGACGCTGCTGCATGTTCTTGGGAGATAGCCGTTAGCGTGTAAGTTGAAATGGTGACAAATAGTGTAACCAGGGCGAGAAATGAAGTGGTTGATACAACGGTTGGTAAACTAGCTGATGAAGAATTAAGAGCTTGAATGCGAAGCTTTAATTCCTCATCAGAATAGTGGCGAGCGGCTTGCTGTGTTTTTTTGCGAATCCATTGTTTAACTTTATTATGCATAATGACATAACCTACCTTTCTAGAATTTTGAAACACCGCTAGAATACTCAAAAGGAGTTTGGAAAAACAAGGTAAATTACAAGTGAATAGAAAAAAATTCCAAGTAAATTCGGAACAATATTGAAAAGGGAAAAACAAAATCTGAGTGTGGGGTGATAACTGGTTAATAATGAGAGTACTTGAAGGATTGCTGTTATAAATGATTAGTTCAGTATTGGCAGAATAACCACACGGCTAAAGTTAGTGGGGTATGATAAACTGATACTAAGCGTATCGATTGGCTGACAATTGTGGGGGATTAAATTGAAAAAGGTGATTCAGATTCCTTCAATTGACGATAGCATTGAGGGTTATCAGGTACTGGTAAAGTTAAATGGTCGGTGCCACGATATTTTGGGTATGGACATCGACGAACCAAGCAAAGATATTAATGTGAGTTTTAATTTTGAAAGATGCCAGGTTCTCAAACAAAATGGTGTTTCGTATCTGGGAGCGATTAGTTATGTTTTCGCCCAACAGGGATACCATGTCTTTTATGAGATTGGGAGTCTAAACGCCCAAGTATTTGAAACGTTAAGTCAAGACGGCTTTTTAGGATCTAATTTTAAGAAATACCACTCTATGATGAGCGTGGATTCAAATCACATAAAGTTCAATCATTTTATAGGGAGTACGGAAGACCGTTCCGTGAATGATAAAATTCAAACTTATATTACGAAGGAATGGTTAGCCAAGGCTAATATTCATTTTTCGGAACCCTTACGGCAAGATATTACGGCCCGCTTGTATGAACTTTTTGCGAATGCACTGGAACATTCTAAGAGTCCGATTGGCTGTATCGCTAGCGGCCAAAGTGAATCCCATGATATTGATCTGTGTGTCGTGGACCTGGGCGTGGGTATCGTTCAGAATGTCCAGCAGTATTATAAAAAAATTGGGCAAAAGATTTCTAGTGAGGAGGCTATCCGCAAAGCATTTATTGATGGGTTTACCACTCGTGGTGATGAGAGTGGTGGCTTGGGGTTAGCTTTAATTAAAGAGTTTCTCCAATTGAATAAGGGGTCGTTGGATGTTTATTGTAACGATATTCATTTGCGAATTGATCCGCAACACGTAAATCCGGTTGTCCATAGTCTTAAAGAACATTTCTACGGGACGATGCTTAATGTTAAACTTAAGAAAGACAACCGATCCTGAATTATTCACCAGAAACTCCAAAATCCCCATCAAACACATGATTCAAGT
>NZ_AZDW01000021.1 GCF_001434115.1 Levilactobacillus zymae DSM 19395 | reverse complement strand
ACTTGAATCATGTGTTTGATGGGGATTTTGGAGTTTCTGGTGAATAATTCAGGTAACATTTGGTACAAAATCACCTACGAAGCGAATCCTGAATTGGTCAACTTGTATCCGCAGGTGTTATCCAGTTTGTTGAATGACGCTCGGACGAAGTTGCTTCGCTCAAAATTATCTTTTTCGGAGTTGGCTAACTTAATCGATCGATACAATTGGCAGGGTTACCAGAATACTCATCACCGATTACCGCGTAAGGCCTATCGTCAGCTTACTACTGAACGTCAGGTGGTGATTTCGGCGATAGATAACTGTTTAAAACAGGTCGAAACTTATACGGATGATGTTGAATCCGATAGGTTTGAAGAAGTTTTGAATTATATTACGGAATCAAACTTCGTGGAAACTTTGGCAGAATCTTATTTGGACCCAACTGATGCGATGATGATTAATATTATTCGTGAAAATGGTGTGAAAAATGTCATTACGGACGATAAAGATTATTTGTCGGTTAGTGATATTTATTTGTTTACACTCAATGGAAAAGCAATTGAGCGTGCTAAACGGGAAGATAAGCTATTAACCTTTCCGGAATTTTTAGAAGCGATTTAAAATGTTAAAAGAACACGGGAAAATGAACGTAGCCGTTCGTCTTCCCGTGTTCTTTAGATTTTTAGTGATCCCGCTTCAATAACATCCCCGTCAATCGCGCCAACGCGTCCCGGCTGCTCCCAGCGGGTAACGCCGCAATCAGTTCCAGCGCCTTGTCGGTCCATTCGGTGGCCAACTGCCGCGCGGCTTCGACGCCACCGTGTTGGGTGACCAATTCGCGCACAGCCAAGATGTCGGCTTCCGTCATGTCCTGGCGTTTCTTCAGGTATTGGTGGAAGTCACGTTTAGCCTTAGGCAGTGCCAGCAACAGCGGCAACGAGTACACGCCGGAACGCAGGTCTTCTAAGATCGGCTTCCTGGTCTTCTTGGGGTCGCCCGCGTAGTCCAAGATATCGTCTAACATCTGGTAGGCGCTCCCGATAGCCTCGCCAATCGGCCGAGCGCTGTCCTGGACGGCTTGCGGCGCGTTGGTCAACATCGCTCCCTGGTAGCAGGCCAGCGCGAACAACTCGGCCGTCTTACCCGCAATCTCACTGAGGTAAGCGTCTAGGGTGGCGTCCTCGCGGTAGTTCAACGCCATCTGGCCCAGCTCGCCGGTCAGAATCTTGTGCATCGCGTTGATGTGGCTTTGAATCAGGTATGTATCGCTGGTCGATTTTAAGACCTGGTCGAAGTAGACCGTGAACATGAAGTCCCCGGCGTAGATCGCGTTACGCTGGCCGTACTTCATCTGGATGGTCCGCACCCCGCGGCGGGTGGGGGAGCCGTCGATCACGTCATCGTGGATCAACGTGCCCACGTGGAGGATTTCCAGCGCCGCGGCCCCGGCCCGTAAGCGTTCGGCGGGTATCTGGTCACCAAATTTCGTGAATAAATAAAAGTACCCGGGACGTAGAAGCTTGCCGCCGGATTCCAATAAGGCTAATATTTTATTGTGGATAGGTTGGTTGGTCAATTTTACCGCATCCAGCAGATAGGGCTGTAACGCGTTGAGTTCTGGCTCAACCTGCGGGAATTGCCGCCAAAGTTGTCGATCCATACTGCACCTCGTTCGTTAGTCAAAATTAATCTTACCGACAACTGGAAACGTTGTCAAACAAAGCTGCCCTAGTGGGGTGGCGAAACTGGGGGAAAGTCGCGTGAATTTGAAAGTTTTTCTAGAATTGGTCGAAATCAAGGCCAAAATTGCATCGGTTTGGCCGTTTTTATTGGGATTGATTTTTGTCTTCCATAATTATGGTCGGTTAAATGCGGGCGTCAGTCTGTTGTTCTTTATCGCCATGTTCCTGTTCAACATGGCCGTGGACATCAACGACAACTACCAAGACTACACCAAGGCCGACGATAATCAAGCCGCCGAGTGGAAAAAACATACCAATATTATTGGTGTCCACCACTTGAACGTCCACGGCATCTTCGCCCTGATGGCCAGCTTCACGGTGGTGGCCGCGCTGATTGGGCTGTATCTGGTCTGGCTGACCGGCTGGCCGCTGCTGGTGATGGGCATCTTCTGCTTTCTGGTGGGCTACCTCTACGCCGGTGGGCCCAAGCCGTTGTCCGGGACGCCGACCGGGGAATTCTTCGCCGGTTTCACCATGGGCTTCATGATCATGGCGATTACCGTCTACCTGAACCTCTACCAGACCAACGACCTAACGTTGGCACTATGGGGGCGGGTCCTGTTGGCCTCCGGGGTGGCCGTGATGGCCATCGCCGCGTTACTGCTAGCCAACAACATCTGTGACGCCCAGGAGGACCTGGACCTCAACCGGACCACCATCGTGTACTTCATCGGTAAGCGGCGCGCGTTGTGGCTCTTTGCCGGCTTCTACGTGGTGGGTTACCTGTCACTGGTGGCCAGCGTCCTGCTGGGGGATTTGCCGGTCTGGTCGCTCCTAGCGCTGATCAGTGCGATTCCCGTGGGCAAGAACATCCACGCGTTCTTTCAGGTCCAGGTCAAAAAGGAAACCTTTATTTTAGCTGTGCGGAATTTGGGCCTGTTAGCGGTCTTCACGGTGGTTTGTGAAGGGCTCGGACTATTATCGCTTTAAAGCTTCCTAAAATTCTGGCCGCGGTCGTTGTGCTTTTTAAGGTAAGTCGGGTAGAATAGAAGTTAACAGTTTAAACGGCACACGAGAGCTTGGAGGCTATTATGAAAATTTTAGAGGATCGCATTTTAAAGGATGGCACGATTTTACCCGGGAACGTCTTGAAGGTGGATAACTTCTTGAACCACGAAGTCGACCCCCAACTGATGGATCAGATGGGCGCCGAGTTCGCCCGCAAGTTCGCCGACGCCGGGGTGACCAAGGTCCTCACCGTCGAGTCTTCCGGCATCGCGCCGGCCGTGATGGCGGCCTTACACCTGGGCGTGCCGATGATTTTCGCCCGGAAACACAAGAGTCTGACGCTGACTGACCACCTGTACACGGCCAAGGTCTACTCGTACACCAAGCAGGTCAATAACGATATCTCGATCGACCGGCGCTTCTTGAGTGCCGACGACAACGTCTTGATCATCGACGACTTCTTGGCGAACGGCCAGGCGGTCCAGGGCTTACTGGACATCGCCGAAACGGCGCAAATCAAGGTCGCCGGCGTGGGCGTAGTCATCGAGAAACGTTTCCAGAAGGGTCACCAACTGGTCCAGGATGCGGGAATTCCGTTGGTCGCGTTGGCCAGCATCGCCAAGTTCGAGAACGGCACGGTGACCTTCGCGCAAGACTAGGGAATCGTGCTTGTATCCGGCGCGGCAAAACTTTAAACTTAAGTTAGATGAGGTTTCTCGCTTCCGGCCAAGTCAAAATGAGCGGAAACGGGTTGTGGTTGGGCACGACTTTGAGCCCGCAGGTCGGGTCTCAAAGTTCGACCTTTGTCTAAGCCGGCTGAAGAACGCCGACTAAGACGGGACCATTCCCCCTGAGCCCATTTTGACTTGGCCTCCGCTAACCTAGTGACTCGGAGTGACATTAGTGGGTTACAAGTCAGTCGTTGTCGGTTAGACCACTATTTTAGTGAATTATCCACCAACTTAGCGGAGCGGAGTCGACTGGATTGGCTATGGTGAAATTAATGTTAGTCGACGTTTTGGGTCGGCTTACATTAAGGCCGAGTTTCGGAGACCGCGGGTTTGGTGGGCTCCGAAATCGTGCCCACCATAGCGAATCTTGCTCGACGGAGCGCAGCGACAATTCTCAACCAAACAGATTTAAAATCAAGATAAAATTAAACGTGGAAAGTAGGGAGTAAATTGGCGAATACAGTCTTATATCCAGGAGATACCATTGGGGTGATTGGCAACAGCGCGAACGCCGCGATGTTGGTCACGACGGCCCGGAAGATGGGGTTGCGCGTCGGGGCGTACGGTGCCGATGAAACCGGCGAAGCCTTACAGCTAGCCGATTTCAAGGCAGTGGGCACCGCTAAAGACAAGGACAAGTTACAACATTTTGCGGAGAGCTGTGCGGCGGTGGTCTACGATTCCGACCACGTCAGCACCGACGTCGTGAAGTTCTTGGCCCAATTCACCCGGATCCCGCAAGGTAGCGATCTGTTGGAAATGATGCAGGACCGTTTACTCGAACGGGCCTTCTTCGAACAACTGAACGTCAATATTGCGCCGTACGCCACGATTATTAGTCTCGACGACGTCTACCAATCCGTTAATTCGATTGGCTACCCGTGCGTGTTAAAGCCGATTCAAAAGGAATGGTCGCGGGGCCGCGAGTTAGTGATTCGCACCCAAACGGACATCGCCAAGGCGGCCGGATTGTTGGACTGGGGGACCTACATTTTGGAATCCCAGATTGCCTACGCCAAGGAATACTCCTTGATCGTGGCGCGCGACGCCGCGGGGAACCAACAATTGTTCCCGATTACCGAGGCGCAATCCATCGACGACCGGCCGTTTAAGACCTGGGTCCCGGCCAACGTGGACCAAGCCGTCGCCAGTGAACTGCAACGCATCGCGGGTGAAGTCGGCAAGCACGTCAACTACGTGGGGGTCTACGAGGTCAGCTTCTACCTGACCAAGAGTGGCGCCATCTACGTCAAGAAAATCACGCCGGCCCCGAGCGAAAACGGCTACGTCTTTGCCGTGGCCGCCACGGTCGACCAGTTCGACCAACACCTGCGGGCAGTCTGCGGCTTACCGTTGGCGACGCCGCAAATCTTGACGCCGGCCGTCACGGTGGCCTTCATGGTCAGCCAACAACCGGCCATGCGGACCCAGTGGCAGATTAAACCTAACTGGCACTTTAACTTCTATCACCTGCGCAACCAGCGGCCTGACGACATTATGGGCCACATTGCCGTGACGGGGGATTCGGTCAAGACCATGTTAGACCAGCTCGACGATACCGGGATTTGGTCGGACGACGATGCGGACGAAGACGATACCCCAACGGATTAAGGCAGCATTTACAAAAAGAGACCCCGAGCGTACTTGCTCACGGGTCTCTTTAACGTTATCAGGGGCTGGTTAAGTTAGTGGCTTAAAGGGTTGGCCGCTGGTAAATCGTTTGGGAAGCTTTTCGCGGGGCTATCGGGTATGATTAACGTAATTCGAGAAACCAAACGGCTAAGGGAGGCCCTGACGATGGAGCACATCACGGATACGGAGTTACAACGCAAGGTTTGTCACTACTTAAATGGGGTGACGGACCGCCGCAAGCCTTTGACGGTGACGGCGGAGAATGGCGACGAAGTGGTGATCATTTCCGAAGCGGATTACCGCAACCTCCGGGCCAACCAGCTAGTGTTATGTGACCCGGCCCACCAGGCGTGGATTCAGGAATCGATGCGCCAAGTCCGCGAGTTAGACGCCCAGCAGACCCCCTTACCGCGGGCGCTGGACGAAGCCAAATAAATAAACGATGGCTGCCCGGACTGGGTAGTCATTTTTTCGGATGAGGGGGACGTGACATGACGATTCACGAAATACAGGCCCGCCCGCAACTACTGGTCGACCAACTAGTGGCCTTGTGGGAAGGTTCGGTGCGCGCGACGCACCTCTTTTTATCGGGTGACGAGGTGACCCAAATCAAGGAATACGTGCCTCAGGCGCTGCGCCAGGTGCCGAAGCTGGTGGTGTTGACGGATAACGACGGCGAACCGGTGGCTTTTATGGGGCTCACCCAGCAACACCTCGACATGTTGTTCATCGCCGCCGACCAACGCGGCCACGGGCTGGGGAAACAACTCCTGACCTACGGAATTCGCCACTACGGCATCAACCAACTGACGGTCAACGAACAGAATCCTGGGGCCCTGGGCTTTTACCAGCACATGGGCTTTCAGGTGGTCGCCCGTCGCGACACGGACGAGCAGGGCCAGCCGTACCCGGTGCTGACCATGCGGCTGGGATAGCCCGTAGAGGCTGGTTGGACACTTATAATTATAAAAAATGGCTCTTTAAGGCTCGGTGGGGACAGACCGCCAGCCTTAAAGAGCTGTTTTTAGTTGTTAACGGGATTGAGGTTAGTCCTCAGTGGTCAGTCCTTAATTTTCCCGCCAAATTTTCCTTTAAATTCCCCGGGAACTCAGCAGAACGTATGTTTCTTTGGTATAATAGTCAGGACTAACTACAGAGAGGATTGTGTTCACGGTGGCAGGAGAAGAATTGTTAACGGGCATGAATGACAAACAAACGGAGGCCGTCCTGCAGACGGAAGGCCCCTTATTGGTATTGGCCGGCGCCGGCAGTGGGAAGACACGGGTCTTGACTCACCGGGTGGCCTATCTGATCGAACACAACCACGTGTTACCGTGGCACATCTTGGCGATCACCTTTACCAACAAGGCCGCTAAGGAAATGCGCGAGCGGGTGATCAAGCTGCTGGGTCCCGACGGCAACGACGTCTGGGTCTCCACGTTCCACGCCCTGTGTGTGCGGGTCTTGCGCCGCGATGCCGATAAATTAGGCTACACGCGCGCCTTCACCATCGCCGACACCGGCGAACAGCGGACGTTGATCAAGCGGACCCTCCAAGAACTCAACTTGGACGTGAAAAAGTACGACCCGCGTTCGGTCTTGAGCACCATTTCAAACGCCAAAAACGCCCTGCAGACGCCGGCCATGTTGGCGGCCGAAGCGGGCGACCCCTTCAAGCAAAAGGTGGCCGAAGTTTACGACCGTTACCAGCGGGCGCTTAAGGCCAACCAGGCCATGGACTTCGACGACTTGATCATGCTGACGATTCAGCTGTTTCAACAGAACGCCGACGTGCTGGGCTACTACCAGGACAAGTTCCAATACATCCACGTCGACGAATACCAGGATACCAACGACGCGCAGTACATGCTGGTCAACATGCTGGCCAAAAAGCACGACAACCTGTGCGTGGTCGGGGATGGTGACCAGAGTATCTACGGTTGGCGGGGCGCCAACATGGAAAACATCCTGAACTTTGAACGGGATTATCCGGGCGCTCATGTGACCTTACTGGAACAAAACTACCGCTCGACCAAGACCATCCTGGCAGCGGCTAACGACGTGATCCAACAAAACGTCAACCGGAAGAAAAAGGACCTCTGGACGGAAAATCCGGAGGGCGACAAGATTTCGTATTACCGCGGGCAAAACGAAAACGACGAGGCCCATTACGTGGTGGCCAAGATTCAAGAGGAACGCGAACAACACCACCGCGGTTACGGTGACTTCGCCGTGCTGTACCGGACCAACGCGCAATCCCGGGTGATCGAAGAAACCCTGGTCAAGGCCAACATTCCCTATACCATGGTCGGGGGCCACAAGTTCTACGACCGTAAGGAAATCCGTGACGTCCTGGCCTACCTGACGCTGATCGCCAACCCGGCCGACTCGATGAGTTTGGAACGGATCATTAACGAACCCAAGCGCGGCATCGGCGCCACCAGCCTGGAAAAGCTGCGTGACTTCGCCGATTACAACGATTGGACGGAGCTGGAGGCCACGCAAAACATCACGTTGGCCACCAACATCAGCACCCGGACGCGCAACGCCATGGACAAGTTCGGCCACACGATTGCCGAGGTTCAAGCCACGGCGGCAACGGCCAGCGTGTCCGACATCACCAACGCCATTTTAGACAAGACCGGCTACCTGAAGCTCCTGAAGGACGCCAAGTCGCTGGAAGCCGAGACCCGGGTGGAAAACATCGAGGAATTCCTGTCCGTGACCCAGAAGTTCGACACGGATTGGGACCAGGCCGACCACGACGAGGACGATAACCGGTTGGTCGAATTCCTGGCCGACTTAGCGTTAGTGTCCGCGCAAGACGACGTCGACGAAGAACCCGCCGAGGTTACCCTGATGACGCTGCACGCCGCCAAAGGGTTGGAATTCCCGGTCATCTTCCTGATGGGCCTGGAAGAGGGCATCTTCCCGTTGTCGCGGGCCATGCTCGAAGAAGACGAACTGGAAGAAGAACGGCGGTTGGCTTACGTCGGCATCACACGGGCGCAAAATAAGCTGTACCTGACCAACGCCTATTCGCGGATGCTCTACGGTCGCCGGCAGAATAATCCGGAATCGCGGTTCGTCACCGAGATCAATCCGGAACTCCTGCACCTGGACTACAGCGAAAGCAAGAGTGGCCTGACGCCATCGCGCCGGGACGTGCCGTTTGCGCGGCGGACGGCCAGTGCGGTCGCCAAGCCGTACCACGGCAAGACCGGTCGGGTCACCACCGACACGGGTACCGGGGCCGGCAAGGTCTCCTGGACCGTTGGCGACAAGGCCAGCCACAAGAAGTGGGGCGTCGGCACCGTGGTCAAGGTCAGTGGGACCGGCGAAGACGCCGAACTCGACATTGCCTTTCCAGAACAGGGTGTTAAGCGGCTCTTGGCCGCCTTCGCGCCCATTAAACGCGTGGACTAAAGTTTAATTAATAAGCGTCACGGCGGTCAGCGACCGTGGTGGCGTTTTTTTCGGGGGTAGCAAGTAACATTTCCCACCCAGTTGGCGTAAAATTAGGGTAACTATTGCCGCTTCACTCCGCCGAGCAAGATTAGCTATGGTGGGCACGATTCCCAAGCCTCGAAGATCACGAGTCTTGGGAACTCGACCTTGATGTAAGCCGACAAGAAACGTCGACTAACATCAATTTCACCATAGCTAATCCAGTCGGCTCCGTTACGCTACTGTTGAGGTGATTGGTCGCTACGGGTGAGAGACCTAGTAGCGCACTGATGGTTGAGTGGAGGAGCGTCCACGTTGATGGGCAAGGAACGTCGACTGAAATGGAACGCGACCAATCGTTGCCACCAATAACCCGGGTGAGCGTAACAGAGTCGACTGCCCACTACTAGTCGCTAATCGACGGCGTGGAGCGCCAATGACCCACCACAGTAACAAATTTTTAATCTTGATAAAAACCTGAAGGGGGAGCATTTCAGATCATGACTGACAAACCCGTACAGAACCTAACCCAACAACAGGCCGCCGCGGAAGCCGCCGACCTGCGGCCCCAACTCATCCAGTGGGGGAAACAATACTACGACGCCGACGCCCCGGCCGTCGAAGATGACGTCTACGACCGGGTCTACGCGCGGTTGGTGGCCTTAGAGACCGCCTTTCCGGCCATCGTGACGCCGGAATCACCGACCCAACACGTCGGTGGCACCACCCGCGGCGACCTGCCCAAGGTCAACCACGACATCCCGATGCTGTCACTGGGCGACGTTTTTTCGCTCGACGAACTCAAGGAATTTGACGCCCGGTTACGAAAGGACGTGGACGCCGAAGACGGGGACGAAGCCGGCTTCGACTATAACTGCGAACTCAAGATCGACGGCTTAGCGATTTCCCTACGGTACGAAAACGGGAAGTTCGTCCAGGGCTCCACGCGAGGCAACGGGCGCATCGGCGAAGACATCACCGCCAACCTGGCGACTCTACCGTCGATTCCGAAAACGCTGAGCCGGCCGCTGACCATCGACGTGCGGGGCGAATGCTACATGCCAAAGCAGGCCTTTCTGGACCTCAACGCTCGCCGTGAAGCCGAAGGGGAGGCACCCTTTGCCAATCCGCGGAACGCCGCGGCCGGTAGCCTGCGCCAACTCAACGTGCAGGTGACCGCCGACCGAAAATTGGCGACCTTCATGTACAACATCGCCGATTACGAGCCGTTGGATACCCGGACGCAAAGTGGCTTACTCGACGAATTAGCTGAGTTGGGTTTTAGCACCAACCCGACCTACCAGGTGGCCCACGACATGGACGACGTGGCCGCCTATATCGACCAGTACCAGGCGAAACGCGCCGATTTGGCGTACGGCATCGACGGCATCGTGATCAAGGCCAACCCGTTACCGTTACAGCGGGCCATCGGGGCGACGGTCAAGGTACCGCGTTGGGCGATCGCCTACAAGTTCCCGCCCGAAGAGGTGGAGACCGTGGTCCGCGACATCGAGTGGACCGTGGGGCGGACCGGCATTGTTACGCCGACCGCGGCCATGGACCCGGTCCAGTTGGCCGGTAGTACCGTAGCTCGTGCGTCGCTGCACAACCCGGATTATCTGGAAGCCAAGGACATTCGGTTGGGCGACACGGTCCTGTTACACAAGGCTGGCGACATCATCCCCGAAATTTCCCAGTTCGTGGCGGCCAAACGCCCGGCCGACGCCCAACCCGCCCCGATTCCCGAATTTTGTCCGTCTTGTGGCGCCAAGCTGGTCCATCTGGACGAGGAAGTCGCCTTGCGCTGCATCAACCCTAGTTGTCCGGCGCAGTTGGCCGAGGGGATGAACCACTTCGCCTCACGTAACGCGATGAACATCGATGGCCTGGGGCCCAAGATTGTGGCGCAGCTCTTCGACAAGCAGCTGGTCAGCGACGTGGCGAGTTTGTACCATTTAACGACCGAACAATTGTTAACTTTAGATAAATTTGGGGACAAGTCCGCCCAAAACCTCTTGACAGCTATTGATAATAGTCGTCATAATTCATTAGAACGGTTACTCTTTGGCCTGGGCATCCGTCACGTGGGGGCCAAGGCCGGCCGGGTCTTAGCCGAACACTTCGGCGATGTGCGCAGTCTGATGGCCGCGGACGCCGAGACGATTGCGGCCATCGACAACGTCGGTCAAATCATTGCCGACAGCGTCGTGACTTATTTCGCCACCGACCAGGCCCAAGCCTTGATCGACCGACTAGACGCCGCGGGAGTCAATCTGACTTACACCGGCGGGCCGACCGTCACGGCGCCGACTAACCAATTTACCGACCAACGCGTGGTGTTGACCGGGAAGTTACAGGAGTTGACGCGACCGGAAGCCACGGCCTGGCTGGAAGCCCACGGGGCCAAGGTCACCGGGTCGGTATCTAAAAAGACCGACCTACTGATCGCCGGTGAAGCGGCCGGGAGTAAACTGACCAAGGCCCAAGCGCTGGGCGTTCCGGTGTGGAACGAAGCCCAGTTGCGTGACGCCATGGCGGAAAATAACGGATAATCTTAGGAGGAAACAATCGTGAAACGGTTACGAACCTTTATCGCCTTAGCCGCCGTCCCCTTAGTTTTGGCGGGGTGTGGTGATTTGAGTAATTCGAGCATGTCGACTAATTCCGGCTCGAGTAAGTCGGGCAGTACCCAGTTAACGGGGCAATCGACCGACAGTGATTATGAAGGGGTCATTCAAAGTGGCCACTATCAGGTCAGCAAGTCGCGGGGCGTGACCAACACCCAAGACTCCGGGAACACTTACAACCTGAAGAGTTTTGAAAACGGGATGTTGAACGTTTCCAAGAAGGTCTTCTCCACCAAGAAGTACGTCTTCCAGGAAGGCCAGTACCTGAGCAGTACCACGGTCCAGAACTGGTTGGACCGTAAGTCCAAGTCCAATACCACGGGCTTGAACCCCACGGATAATGGCTCGAAGTCGGCTAGCAAGCGGAACCCGATTTACATCCAGGCCCTAGAAGAACAGGACTACATGACCCAGAAGAACAACAAGCTCTCCTTGGGTGGGGTGACCATCGGGATCGCGGTCAACTCCGTGGATTACTACAAGAAGACCCAGTACGGGGCGACCTACGAAACCAAGATCACCCAGGCGGCCGGCGAAGCCTACGCCAAAAAAGCCGCGAACACGGTGCTGAAACGCTTGCGCCAAAAGTCGGCGTTGAAGAACGTGCCAATCGTGATCGCCGTTTACCGCCAGGCCTCGAACGATAGTCTGGTCGGCGGGAACTTCCTGGCCTACTCGACCAACAAGGCCGGTAGCACCAGCGTTTCTAAGTGGACGCCGCTAAACGTGAAGAACTACACCTTCCCGTTGTCGAGCGGTCAGAGCAGTCCGAACAGTAACGACGCCAGCTCCTTCTCCAACTTCAAGAGCCAGGTCGAAAACTTCTTCCCGAACTTGAGTGGGGTCACGGCCCAAGCCCAATACGATGGCAAATCGTTGGCGGGGATGCACGTGAACATCACCACGCAGTTCTACAGTCAAACGGAAATCATCAGCTTCACCCAGTACCTGCAGACCACGGCGCAAAAGTACTTGCCGTCTGGGGTGCCAATCGATATTACCGTGTCGTCGACGGATGGGATTCAAAGCTTCCTGTCGCGGACCAAGAACGAAAAGAAGTTCACCAGTCACGTCTTTAACAGTTACTAAACAGCACGTAAACGGTCGTCCGGTGGGGCGGCCGTTTTTATTTGGGCAAGTTTTTTGGGGGGCTTCCGGTCAAGTCAAAATGGGCGGAAACGGGTTGTGGGTGGGCACGACTTTGAGCCCACAGTTCAGGTCTCAAAGATCGACCTTTGTCTAAACCGGCTGAGAAACGCCGGCTAAGACAAATCTCACCCCTGAGCCCATTTTGACTTGAACTCCA
Organism: Levilactobacillus zymae DSM 19395; assembly: GCF_001434115.1. Lineage (GTDB taxonomy): Bacteria > Bacillota > Bacilli > Lactobacillales > Lactobacillaceae > Levilactobacillus > Levilactobacillus zymae. The sequence goes on along the minus strand of NZ_AZDW01000021.1, from coordinate 84,783 downwards.
GCAGACTAAGACGCTAGCATTTGAAGACTTAAGTGTCACTATTTTAGAATTTAAAATGGCGTAGTAGACAATATATTTCGTAATCAGAGAGGCTACCAAGTCGCACGATTTTAGCAAATGTCTCGTGATCATCCTCCGAGCTAAATATTTTTGATGAGTTCGTTTTGGTCGCCTGCGGTTCTATGGTAGAATAACAATGTGTGTTTACGCGCCGGACCCCGGCAAATCAATGGATGGGGCCTGGCGGACAAGCGTGTGGATTTAAGCGAATGGCGGCGTTACCTACTGAGAGATGAACGACTGACTTAGAAGTAGAATTAACGCACCAGTGTACAGCCTGGAGGCGAGCAGGAGCTCAGCCAGCGAAATTATCCTTAGTCGACGTTTTTGGTCGGCTTAGGATAAGGCCGACTTTTGAAACTCGCGGGTTTGGCGAGGTTCAAAATCGTGCCCGCAGGCGTTCCAGCTCCTGAGCGCCGGAAGGCGACAGTTTAAACTTACACGTCACGGATAAATTAGAAAGAGGGACAAATTGATGGCTAATCGAATCAATCGTGAACAGGTTAAGCACGTGGCTGAACTGGCCAAGCTTGAGTTTACGGACGACCAATTGGACGCCTTAACCCCACAACTCGACGATATTATTGGCTTATTCGAATCGCTGAGTGAAGTGGATACCGATAACGTGGAACCAACCACCAACGTCACGGATCAGATTAACGTGATGCGTGAAGACGTCGCCGATAACTGGGGACAAAGCGCAGCACTGTTAAAGAACGCACCCGATGCCGCTCGCGGCTACATCAAGGTGCCAACCATCATCGACGAAAGCGAGGATTAATCAATTTATGGACTATTTCAAGCAAGATCTCGCTAGCTTACACGCGGACCTGGTGGCCAAGAAGATGAGCGCCAAGGAACTGACGCAAGCCACTTTCGAGAACATCAAAGCGACCGATCCCAAGATCGACGCCTTCTTACACTTAAACGAAGACCAAGCCCTGGCCCAAGCCGACGCGCTCGACCAAGCCGGCATCACCGACGACCAACCTTTAGCCGGGATTCCGCTGGCTTTAAAGGATAACCTGGTCACCAAGGACGAACCCACTACGGCGGCGTCCAAGATTCTGGAAAACTTCACGCCGGTCTACGATGCCACGGTGGTCAGCAAGTTAGCGGCCGCTAAGATGGTGCCGGTCGGCAAGACCAACCTGGATGAATTTGCCATGGGGGGCTCGACGGAAAACTCCGCCTTCAAGACCACGAAGAACGCCTGGGACCAAACCAAGGTACCCGGTGGGTCTTCGGGTGGTTCCGCGGCCGCCGTTGCGGCGGGCATGGTGCCCGTGGCCTTAGGGACCGATACCGGGGGTTCTATTCGCCAACCGGCTTCCTTTAACGGCATCGTCGGCATGAAGCCAACGTACGGCCGGGTTTCCCGGTGGGGCCTGATCGCCTTTGGTTCGAGTTTTGACGCCATTGGCCCGATGACCCGTTCCGTCAAGGACAACGCCATGATGCTCAGCGCCATCGCTGGTCACGACGATCACGATCTGACCAGCTCCGACAAGGCCGTGCCAAACTTTGCGGCCGATTTGACCGCTGCGACCAGCGTCAAGGGCATGCGCATTGGTTTACCTAAGGAATTCTTAGCCGACGGGATCAACGACGACGTCAAGCAAGCCATCTTGGCCGCCGCCGACACCTACCGCAAGTTAGGCGCCACGGTCGACGAAGTTTCCCTGCCGCACAACAAGTACGGGGTCGCTGCTTACTACATCATCGCCTCATCCGAAGCCTCCTCGAACCTCCAACGGTTTGACGGGATTCGTTACGGCTACCGCGCTAAGGACGTCAAGAACCTGGAAGACGTTTACGTGAAGTCGCGTTCCGAAGGGTTCGGCGCCGAAGTCAAGCGTCGGATCATGTTGGGGACCTTCTCGTTATCCGCTGGATTCTACGACGCCTACTTCTTGAAGGCCGCCAAGGTGCGGACCGTGATCTTAAACGACTTCAAGGCCATCTTGAAGGATCACGACTTCATCATGGGGCCGGTGGCGCCGACGCCCGCCTTCAACATCGGGGCCGAAATAGCCGACCCACTGACCATGTACATGAACGATATCTTAACCATTCCGGTGAACTTAGCGGGCTTACCAGGGTTATCCCTGCCAGCCGGCTTCAGCAATGGCTTACCCGTCGGCATGCAGCTGATTGGGCGGCCGTTCGACGAAAGCACGCTCTACAAGGCCGGGTACGCCTTCGAACAAAACACCGAATTTCACACTAAAGTACCCGCGTTAGGAGGCCAAAACTAATGAATTTTGAAACCACCATTGGGCTGGAAGTCCACGTGGAGTTAAAGACGAACTCGAAAATCTTTAGTCCGTCACCCGTTGAATTTGGGGACGATCCCAACGCGAACACCAACGTTATCGACTGGGGGTACCCCGGGGTCCTGCCAACGACCAACAAGGGCGTAGTGGCCGACGGAATTATCGCCGCACTCGCCTTACACGCGACGGTCGAACAACACACCCACTTTGACCGGAAGAACTACTTCTACCCCGATAACCCTAAGGCCTACCAAATCACGCAAGCCGACAAGCCTATCGGTCACGATGGCTGGGTCGAAATCGACATCGACGGCGTGAAGAAGAAAATCGGGATTGCCGAAATGCACATCGAAGAAGATGCCGGGAAGAACACCCACGAACGTGACCACTCCTACGTCGATTTGAACCGGCAGGGGACGCCGCTGATCGAAATCGTGTCCAAGCCCGACATCGCGTCGCCGGCCGAAGCCTACGCCTATCTGGAAGCCTTACGGCAACGGATCCAATTTACCGGGATTTCCGACGTGAAGATGGAAGAAGGGTCGATGCGGGTCGACGTCAACATTTCCGTGCGTCCCGTGGGCCAAGATAAGTTCGGGACCAAGACCGAGTTAAAGAACCTGAACTCCTTCAACTACGTCAAGCGCGGGTTGGAATACGAAGAAAAGCGGCAACAACAAGTCCTGATGTCCGGTGGTTCCGTGCGGCAGGAAACGCGGCGGTTTGACGAAAAGACCGGCGAAACGATCCTGATGCGGGTCAAGGAAGGCTCCGACGATTACCGTTACTTCCCAGAACCCGACTTGCCAGCCCTGAGCATTTCCGACGACTGGATCAAGCAACTTGATGCAGCTATGCCCGAAATGCCAACCGACCGGCGGCACCGGTATGTCACCGAACTGGGCTTGACGGACTACGACGCCATGGTCATCACGCAGACCAAGGAAATGTCCGACTTCTTCGACGCCATGGTCGACTTGAAGGCGGACCCTAAGATGGCCGCCAACTACCTGCAGGGGGACGTCAACGCCTACCTGAACGACAACCAAGTCGATTTGGCCAAGACCAAGTTGACGCCAGCCAACTTAGCGGGTATGATTAACCTCATTTCCGACGGGACCATTTCGACCAAGATGGCCAAGAAGGTCTTCAAGGCCGTGACCAACGGTGAAGAACCTAAGGCCTTTGTCGAAAAGCACGGGTTGGTCCAATTATCCGACCCAGCCAAGTTACAACCGATCATCGATGACATTTTGGACCAAAATCCACAATCCATCGAAGACTTTAACAACGGGAAGAAGCGGGCCGTGGGTTACCTCGTGGGTCAAATCATGAAGCAAACACACGGGCAAGCCAACCCGCAAGTCGTCAACAAGTTGTTGATGGCGGCTTTGAATCACTAGAGAAAACACGGAGGCACCAAACATGCGTAAACGGGCACGGGTCATTTATAACCCAACCTCAGGCCGCGAGGCGTTAAAGAAAGATTTAATCGACATCTTAGCGGTGTTCGAACAGGCGGGTTATGAAACCAGCGCCTACGCGACCACCCCGGCACCTAACTCGGCACAAGACGAGGCGACCCGGGCGGCCAAAGCGGGCTTTGAATTGATCGTGGCGGCCGGCGGCGACGGGACCATCAACCAGGTGGTCAACGGCATCGCCGGGTTATCCCACCGACCGAAGATGGCCATCATCCCGGCCGGAACCACCAACGATTACGCGCGGGCGCTCCACATCCCGCGCGAAGACCCCTTAGCTGCGGCCAAGGTGGTTCTCAAGGATCAGACCATCAAGATGGACATCGGCCAGGCCGGCGACCAGTACTTCATCAACATCGCGGGGGGCGGCTTGCTCACCGAGTTGACCTACGACGTGCCGTCGAACCTGAAGTCGATCTTCGGCTACCTGGCGTACCTGGTGAAGGGCGCCGAGTTATTGCCGCAGATCAAACCCATCGAGATGGACCTGACCTACGACGGCGGCCATTTCCGCGGGCAGGCCTCGATGTTCTTGCTGGCATTGACCAACTCCATCGGTGGGTTCGAACAAATCGTGCCCGACGCGGCGTTGGACGACGGGAAGTTTACCATGATCATCGTCAAGACCGCCAGTCTACCGGAGATTCTTCGGTTGATGGGCTTGGTCCTAAACGGTGGTCGGCACATCAACGACCCGCACATCCTCTACGTCAAGACCAACAAGGTCACCGCCCGGCCGGTTAAGGACCGGATGATGATCAACCTGGACGGCGAATACGGGGGCGACGCACCGATGAAGTTTCGGAATTTGAAACAACACATCGAAATGTACGCCAACCTCGACGCCATCCCGGACCACGCGGTCACCAGCGAAACGGCCGAGATGTTAGCGGCCGAAGAGAAGTTCGTCAAGCAGGTCCAGGACCTGCCGGCGGACGCCGATAAGTAGTTTGTAAAGTTAAAAAGTTTACGGGAAAGGGATTTTGCGTGATAATAGGGCAAAGTCCCTTTTCTAACGTCTAATCAATTTATGAGGTAATTTAATGAAAATCAAAGCACCAGTAACTAAGAACGAACGACTCGACGTGACCATCGCCGACCTGACTTATCAGGGGATGGGGGTCGCCAAGGTCGACGACTTTTCCTTATTTGTCGAAAACGCCTTACCGGGCGAACAGGTGACGATTCAGGTCACCAAGGTTCAAAAACACTACGGGTTCGCCCGCGTGGTGGCTTGGCAGACCAAGTCGCCCGACCGGGTCGAAGACGTCGACAAGACCTACCGGCAGACCGGGATCGCGCCGTTACAACATTTGGCGTACCCGGCCCAACTGAAGTTCAAGCAACACCAGATCGCCGAACTCTTCAACAAGGCCCACATCGACGTGACCGTGGCGCCGACGCTGGGGATGGCGCACCCGACCCAGTACCGCAACAAGGCCCAAGTGCCCGTGCGGACGGTCAAGGGCCAACTAGAAACCGGTTTTTACCGCCAACACAGCCACGAGTTGATTCCGCTGACCGATTTCTATATTCAAGACCCCGAAATCGACAAGGCCATCGTCAAGGTCCGCGACTTATTGCGGCAGTTTGAAATTCCGGCCTACGACGAAATCAACGACAAGGGCGTCATCCGTAACGTGATGGTGCGCCGAGGCTACTACAGTCACGAGATGATGATCGTGCTGATCAGTCGCCAACAGAAGCTGCCGAGTCAGGCTCAACTGGTGGAACAGATCCATGCGGCCTTACCGGAAGTGACTAGTATCATTTTAAACGTCAATGCTAAGCGGACCAATGTCATCATGGGCAACGTCACGCGCGTGCTGTACGGCAAGCCGACCATCGAAGACACCTTGATGGGCTTGACGTTTGCTATCTCGTCGCGGTCGTTCTACCAGGTCAATCCGCAACAGACCGAAAAGCTCTACCAGATGGCCATCGACAAGGCCGGCCTGACGGGTAACGAAACGGTCATCGACGCGTACTGTGGGATTGGGACCATTTCGCTGGCCCTAGCCAAGCACGCCAAGCAGGTCTACGGGGTGGAAATCGTGCCGGAAGCCATCGAAGACGCGAAGATCAACGCGCAGAAGAACCACCTGACCAACGTGGAATTTGCTGTCAACAAGGCCGAAGACCAGATGGCCCAGTGGCAGGAAGCCGGTGTCAAGCCGGACGTGATCGTGGTCGATCCACCGCGCAAGGGTCTGGCGCCCAGCCTGATCGACAGTGCGGCGCAGATGGGCCCCAAGAAGGTCGTCTACGTCAGTTGCAACCCGGCCACGCTGGTGCGCGACGTCGCGCACTTCCAGGAACTGGGTTACGCCATCGACGGCGACATTCAGCCGGTCGACCAGTTCCCGCAAACGCCGCACGTGGAAAGTGTTACGGTGCTGGTGAAGCAATAGGTATTTAGATTAGAAGGCAGCTTTCTTGAAAAAGAGGGCTGTTTTTTTGTGCAGTGAGCGGTTAAGTCAAGGAAAGTTTAACTGGACGATGCCTAATCGACAAAGAAAATAATTCAGTATAAAATAAAAGTGAGATTCAAAATTTAATTTTAGACAATCATTTAAGGAGCGATAACTTATGGATCAAAAGTTTTTAGATGTCATCAAGGATGAAACCCCGGCCACCATCGTGACCATCAACGCGCAGCCGGCGAGCGTGGTTAACACCTGGAGTCACTACATTAATGTGGTTAATGATCAGACGTTGTTGATTCCATCAGCGGGGATGCACTCTATCGAAAATGATTTTCAGACGGATAATCATGTGACCATCACGATTGGTAGTCATAAGGTCGAAGGGACCCAGGGGCTGGGCTGTGGCTATCACATTCACGGGACCGGGACTTTTGAAACCAGCGGAGTCAATTTTGATCGGATGAAAGTGCAATTCGATTGGATCCGAGCCGTGTTGGTCGTCACCATTGATGATATTCAACAAAAAATTTAGTAAGTGGTTTCCGTTGAACTGAAAACGACGTATTAGTAAAATAAAATTGCAAGTTAATAAAAAACGGCTAACTTGGCGTTTTAGAATGCTGATGTAGTGGGATTTGTTTAGTGTTCCCCACAGGTGTGGGGGTGATTCTCATGCCAGTCAAGCACAATCGCTCCTTATGCTGTGTTCCCCACAGGTGTGGGGGTAATTCTAATCCCTCGGTCGATACGTCGAGCAAGTTAGTATTCCCCACAAGTGTGGGGGTGATTCTTTGCTTTGGTTAGAGTCGGTGTTCCCCAAAACTAGGGAGAATTTTGCAGTCATTTGAACAGTTAGATCTTTTGTGTTCTTTACAGGATATTAGATATTTTTTGGAGGCATGGTGATGAGTGGCCATAAAAAACGTATGAAGCAGTTACAGAAAAAACTTGATTTTTCCATTTGCGTAGGATTTTTTCTTATAATACTTTTACTGCTTGTAAGGTTGTTATGAGAGAGTAAAAATACATTGACTCATCCGTGATAAAATAGAGAACCCTATGTTAGGTTCTAGCAAATTAGTTGCTTCTCACATTATAGTTTTCTTTTAAGGTGACTGTTCGATACTGAATAGTCACTTTTAATTTCAAAGAATTCAGAAATCAAGTTACAGTTCTGTGTCGCCGTTAAGCTAGCTTTAAGAAAGCATGGCTAGAATAGTATTTCATACAGATAACCGTTTTCACTAACTAGAGACCTGAACCTATATAGGAATTCATTATATATCCGGCCACCGCTAACTCAGCGATTAACGGGTCGCTTATTTTCCTATATGAAACCTTAAAGAGATTAAGGATTTGTTACAGCCGGTTTTTACCGGATTTTCTTTGCTATACTAACCTCGTTCGTTAGAACAAAGGCATTTATATCAAGGAGGATTTTTAGATATGAAATCAAGCTTATCCAAGTCATTATACTTAGGCTTAGCGGCTTTAAGTTTTGGTGCCGTTGCAACGGTGGCCACCACTTCAACCGCCAGTGCCAAATCTTACGCTACCGCGGGCGCGTACCAATCACTGACCACGGCCGCAACTTCCCGGAACGTTGAATCGACCGGGACCAACGCTTTATACACTAAGCCAGGGACTGTCAAGGGGGCCAAGGTCGTGGCTTCTAAGGCCAAGATGGCAACCTTTGCGTCTTCCAAGTCTTCAGCCAACTACTTCCGAGCTTACGGGGTGAAGACGACTAACCGGGGTTCTGTTTACTACCGGGTCGTTTCCATGGATGGTAAGTACCGTGGTTACATTTACGGTGGGAAGTCTACTTCTGACTTCGCCGGTGGGATCAAGTCCGCTTCGACCACGACTAGTGCCACGATGCCAACGCAAACTAAGAACTACTACTTGAAGGACACGACCAAGAACACTATCTGGACGGCCCCTAAGTACACCCAATACAAGGCCAGCAAGGTTAGTCTTTACAACTCCGCTAAAGCCGACAAGTTTACGGTCGACCAAGCCGCAACTAAGACGCGTGAAGGCTCTCTGTACTACCACGTGACCGACACCAGTAACTCCGCCATCACCGGGTGGATCTACGCGGGTGGGTTGACCACCACGGCACCTTCCGCAACGGCGACGAGCAGTAACAGTGTCACGGTGAAGTACGTGGACGCGAACTACAGTGCCGTTGGCTCAGCGCAAACTTGGGTCACTTCCACGAGTGATACGACTGAAGGCGCTGCTTTAGGGACTAGTGATTTGTCCTCATTGAACAGCTACATCACGTCTAACGTGCCATCCGGCTACACGGTCACGGATTCCAGCCTGACTTCCGCTAAATACGGGAGCACGATTCAAGTGAAGGTCGCTAAGGCGGAAACTTCTAAGGTGACGTTCAAGTCTGAAGGGTCTTCTACGACGGACACGGCCACGATTACCGCTGCTAGCTTAGCGGACAAGGCCTTCCCATCCCTGACCACGACGGAACAAGAAGTCTTCACGGGTGATGCCGATGACACCATCGACATCAGTACCGCATCCGTCTTCACGTCTGGCAAGTTGAACACCTTAACTGGTGCGACCCAGACCGATTCCGATGGTAACAAGACTTACAAGGTCTACACCTTCGATGCTACGGCAACGAAGACCGCTAACAGCAACACCAAGTATGGTGATGGTGTCACGGCTTACTACACGGTCACTACCAAGACTGGTGACGCGCCTACCACGTCTACGGATACGGGTAACACCAACTACGTAGATTAATCCTCTTCCTCCAAACATGTTAAAAAGCTCATTTTCGGCTAGATTGCGGCCGGAAATGGGCTTTTTCATTGGAAAATAAATTGTAAATTGGCGATTGTCTCAGTAGAATATGGGCTAACGGATTAGTTATAAAAGTTACGACAGGAGGGGCTTTAATGTTAGATGATGTTCATTTCTTAACCGCCGCTGATGAGCCACAACTCAGCCAGTTTTACCAAACGGTTTGTGCCCAACAAGCCCACGATACCTATAGTCCGGATTGGCATTGGGGTGTGTATCCCAACTCAACGGATCTTGCGAGCATGAGTCATCAGGGTCAGATGATAGGCGGCTTTCAGGACGGGCAACTGGTTGCTGCGGGACGCGTGACCCGCGGAGAGCAGGCCGATTATCGTAGTGTTCCGTGGACTTTCCCCGTAGCGGATGAGGACGTGGCAATTTTGCACCTGTTTGCGGTCCATCCCGATTTTCGGGGGCAGGGCGTTTCGTCGGCGATGCTGCAGGCAATTTTAAAAACGCTGCGTGATCAGGGACGCCGGGTCGTGCACCTCGATGTGATGGCGGGAAATTTGCCAGCCGAAAAACTTTATGTCAAAAACGGCTTCACCTTTGCCCAGGAACGGACCCTGCATTATCAAGATGTGGGGGAGACATTGGCACGACTTTTTGAATGTCGACTCTAAAACTCGTGATTTCCGGAAACGGGAATCACGAATTTTTTTAAAATTGTTCGGCATTCTCCAGCATCTGGGTCATGACCGTAGCCGCGATATCGAGGTCGGCTTGGGTAATCCCGTGAGTGACTTGTTGCTGAAATTTTTCAGCTAGTGGTAAGCCATCAGTCAACCGGGTTAAGCCTGCGGGCGTCAGCGTCAGTAAGCGTTCTCGTTTGTCAACGGGGCTGGGGGTAACTTTGATGAGTTGCGCAAGCTGTAGTTGAGCAATGATTTTAACCAGGCTGGGACCTTTAATGCCCAGCAGTTCAGCCAAGGTTTTCTGATTGATTTGCTCATGCTTATCGATATAATAAATTGCTGTCCAGGTACTCTTGGTCAGACCAAAGGGTTGTAAAGCCAGATTGAATTTTTTAGCAAAAAGCTTACTGCTCCGGGCAGTCATGCACAGTAAACAGCTATCTAGATCGAATTGGGTTGTTGCCATGTTTAATCACCTACTTAGTAATGTCTTGATTATAGCATTTTTAAGGCACAAATAGATAGTTAGCTAACTATTGACTTTAATCAATTTACCCGTATAATGAAGATGTAAGCGCTTATAAAATTCGGTTAAGGAGTGATTTTCGATGAAGAGAACTTATGCTTCGGCCAGAAAAACGGATACGAGCTTGCAGGTGGATGCTCATTCGCGAGGAATTCACCATACTTTTGATGAGCCAGCCGCTTTGGGTGGCTCCGATACGGGAATGAACCCGGTTGAACTGGAGCTTTGCTCACTAGGGGCTTCCCTTCAAGAGACCGCTGCCGGATTGGCCCCAGCCCACCATTTTACTTATCGTCAAATGACTATAACTCTCGAAGGAGATTTAGATGCGGCCGGTTTCATGGGTGATCCCGAGATTCGAAATGGATTTCAAGCAATTCGGTTTAACGTTGCCTTCGACACCGATGCTACCCCGGAAGCCTGTCAGAATTTCATGGACGCCGTGGAAGCCGCGTGCCCGTTGATGGATATGTTGAAAATTGGCATTGATGTCGAATTGGACCAAGTTGAAATTGTCTAAAGGAGGAGCTGACCATGGCCTTAGAAACTTTTAAAGCGACCGTTACCAGTACTGCGACACCAGATTTATACCAAGCTTCTGCTCGCAACTTTATGCTCAACTTTTCACCAAACTCTACTACAGCGATTTCGCCGCTTGAGGGGATTTTGGCTTCGCTGGGTGCTTGTGAGTCCATTGTGATGGCTTCCTTTCATAAACGAGAAAAATTTAGTTACCGTAGCGTGTACTTTACTTTGGAAGGCCAAGAAGAGGATACCGACCGACCAGGGCTAGACCGAATTTTAGTATCGGTTCACTACGATACTGATGAAACACGGCAAGCTAGCCATGATTTCATGGAGTTCGCTGAGAGGACCTGTCCGGTAATGGATAACTTGACCAATGCCGTACCGATTACCCGCACGGAAGTCACTACAGAGACATCCAGTCGAGAAACCATTGAAAGCTAGAGCATGAATTAAAAAATGCCGTTTGATCGTCTTGATCAGCGGCATTTTTGATGGGACTAACATGAAAGGGGTAGCTTGACTGAGCTTAAAGCTATAGCTAAATTTGTAAGAGATGTAAATTGAGATGAGAATTGAAACCATGTAGAATAAAAATGAAAGTTAACGAAAAGTGAGTATTTTATAATCTATAAACACTGCTACAAAGGGATTCGTTTAGGTATTCCCCACACGTGTGGGGGTGATTCCATTGTTCGGTTCTTGGAATCCATCACCACTAGGTATTCCCCACACGTGTGGGGGTGATTCTACTTCATGCTTGCTCCTCCTCGTGAATCTATGGTATTCCCCACACGTGTGGGGGTGATTCCAGATGGGGCCGCCGCCATTTTAGCAGGCGGCCAGTATTCCCCACACGTGTGGGGGTGATTCTGGCGTTCTAACTGGTGCGAACATCACGCAAGGGTATTCCCCACACGTGTGGGGGTGATTCTATACAAGTATAAAAGTCTAAACACTGCCGCCAGTATTCCCCATACGTATGGGGTGAATCCATAAAAAACACCTATGACATGCCACTAAATCGGCAGTTCATAGGTGTTTTTATCGGTCTCATTGCGGCCAAGCCTGACTCATCATCTCGAGTACCGGCGCTACCCGTACCCGTTCTGTCTTCAAATAACTCCCGTAAATCGGCATCTGCGCGATGTCGTCACTGATGGGGATGCGGACGCGGTTATCGTCTTGGCTGACCGTCGGGGCGTTGGGGTCTAGGGGCGAAAGATTCGTACTGAAGTAGGGAAAGTCGGCGTATTTGGTAATCTTGGTAAAGGCGTCACGCTGGGCTTGGTACATGAACTGCGCATCGGGAATTTGATCCTGGATAATGTCGCGCCAGATTCCAATGTCTTGGAGGACCAGGAAACTCAGGCCGCGTAATTCTTTAAATTGGATCGTGGGTTGGTTGGCGTGGTACATGAATTGATCCAGGTTAACCGCTAGGCGTTCGATGCCCAAGTAGCGCGATTCCACGGTGTTCGTCAGGAGTTCTTGATCGGATAGAACCAGTGTTGCGGCCCGGCTAGTGAGCTGATCGCTAAGTTGGTCGGTCGGCAGTAACTGATCGTCGAGTTGTAGAGTTGGAAACTGGGCCTGGATTTTCCGGGCGACCAGTAGGGGACCGGGAAGTGTCGAGCTTAGGATGAGTCGCTGCTGGCTGCGGTCGAAATTTTGCACCGTGGTCACCAGCTCCCGGTTTAGGGCCAGGAGTGTCTTAGCCTTAGCAACCGCTAATTCGCCGGTGGTCGTCAACAGAATGCGGTTGGGCTGCCGGTTGAATAAACGGACGCCTAAATCGTCTTCTAGCTTTTGCATGCCCCGCGTTACCGTCGGTTGGGTCACGTTCAAAGCCGCGGCGGTCTGTGCGAGGGTGCCGGTTTGGGCAAACGTTACCAGCTCTTCTAAAAGGTAGTTATCAATCATCGGCATCGGCTCCTTAGTATACGGTATCCGTATACTAGTATAGCGAATGGGTAATTTTCAAGGCAAGTATTTGCGCTTATGATAGTCCCAGTGAATGAGTCAGAAAGGAACGATTTGATGCCAATACCAACCACAACTTTAAATAACGGAGTCACGATGCCCCAACTCGGCTTTGGGGTGTTCCAGGTCCCGGATTTGGCCGAATGTGAAACGGCCGTGACCACCGCCATCCAAGCCGGTTACCGGTTAATCGATACCGCCACGGCTTACCAGAATGAAGCCGCTGTCGGCCGGGCTATCGCCAAGAGTGACGTGCCCCGTGAGGAATTGTTTATCACCTCGAAACTTTGGGTGTCCGATTTCACCTACGAACGGGCGCAAAAGGGAATTGACGCGTCGTTACAGAAACTAGGTCTGGACTACCTGGACCTTTACCTATTACACCAACCCTACGGTGACGTGATGGGCGCCTGGCGCGCGCTGGAAGAAGCCTACCACGCCGGTAAGATTCGGGCCATCGGGGTATCAAACTTCTACGCCGACCAATTGAAGAATCTTGAATTGACCATGAGCGTTCAGCCTGTAATCAACCAAGTTGAGGTGAACCCGTGGTACCAACAGCCCACGGAAGTTCAATTCAACCAGGACGAAAACGTTCGGGTCGAAGCCTGGGCCCCGTTTGCGGAGGGGAAGCACGGCATTTTCACCGACCCGACGATTACTAAGATTGCTCAGGCCCACGGTAAAACGACCGGTCAAGTGATCTTACGCTGGTTATTGCAACGGGGAATCACCGTGATTCCCAAGTCGGTTCATGCCGACCGAATGGCCGAAAACCTGGACGTTTTTGATTTTGAACTGACGGCCGCCGAAATGAGTACTCTGGCCGGTCTGGACCGCCAGGAAAGCCAATTCTTCGACCACCGCGACCCGGTCACCATTGAGCAAATTTTCGGCTCCAGCTTACGTCAACTACACGATTAATGAAGGAGAAACCAAATATGACAACTCCAACGATTCAACTTAACGATGGTCACCAAATTCCCGCTATTGGGTTTGGAACCTTTCAAATTCCCGATGATGGCACCACGTACCAAGCCGTCAAAGACGCCTTAGCCGCAGGTTACCGGCACATCGACACGGCCGTGGCTTATTTCAACGAAGACGAGGTAGGTCGCGCCGTTCGTAATAGTGGCATTCCACGTGACCAAATCTGGATCACCAGTAAGCTATGGTTACAGGACTTTGGCTACGAAGCCGCAAGCCGCGCCATTGATAAGTCGCTCCAACAACTGGGCTTAGACTACATCGATCTTTACCTGATTCACCAACCCTATGGTGATGTCCCGGGCGCTTGGCGGGCCATGGAAGACGCGAAAAAGGCTGGTAAGTTAAAGTCTATCGGGGTCTCCAACATGACGCCTAAGATTTGGAATCAGTTCGTACCACAATTTACAACGATGCCCTCGGTTGACCAAGTTGAATTTAACCCGTACTTCCAGCAAACGGAACTCCGTGCCATTTTAAAGGCTCACGACGTGAAGTTAGAAGCCTGGGCACCTCTGGGGCAGGGGAATCAGGACTTGATGCATGAACCCGTAATCACCCAACTTGCCGAAAAGTACGGCAAGAATGCGGGCCAAATTATCTTACGGTTCGAAAATCAGGAAGGCATCGTTGTCTTTCCTAAGTCCGTTCACGAAGCCCGAATCAAGAGTAACCTGGACATCTTCGATTTTGACTTAACAGCCGATGAAGTGGCTCAATTACGGACGTTGGATAAGGGTCAAGGTCAGCACGATCCCGATGCCCCCGGAGTGAAGGAAATGTTGTTAGGCGCGTTTGACGTGCACGCTAACGACTAATTTAAAATGAATGCTTTCCCACAATAGTCATCTAAGGCTGCAGTCGCACTTTTTGAGAGTGCGACTGCAGCCTTTTGGGTCTCATCAAAAGTGGGATTAGCGGGTATGTCTGCCAAAAAAATTTAAAATAGTCTGAATCACTTTTTTCAGATTAATCAAGGTCCGAACCAGCTCCTTGAAAATCCCACACCAGCAATGCTTTTCGTGTACAGGTAAACCGGTAAACGTCTGTAAAGGACCTGTGAATTTACCTACAAAAAGTGGTGCGTTTGAACAGAATTTCAAGAAAGCGCTTTACAAACGTGCAAAAATTAGGTATATTATTGGTGACAAATGAAAGGGGTTTCAAACTAATGACATTAACCACTGAACAACTCGCAAAATACATTGACCACACCAACTTGAAGGCGGATGCCACCGAAGCATCGATTCGCCAAACCTGCGAAGAAGCTAAGCAATTTAACACCGCTTCCGTCTGTGTCAACTCCTACTGGATTCCGTTCGTTGCTGAACAATTAAAAGACAGCACGGTGAACCCAATCGCCGTTGTCGGCTTCCCACTAGGGGCCATGGCCACGGAAAGTGAAATCTTCGAAGCTACCACGGCTATCGACCAAGGCGCCGAAGAAATCGACATGGTCTTAAACGTCGGTGAAATGAAGTCCGGTAACTTCGAGGTTGTCGAAGAAGACATCAAGGGCTTGGCTAACGCCGTACACGCCAAGGGTAAGTTACTCAAGGTCATCTTGGAAACCTGCCTCTTAACCAAGGACGAAATCGTCAAGGCTTGCCAATTAAGTGAAAAGGCCGGCGCCGACTTCGTCAAGACGTCCACTGGGTTCTCCACGGCCGGTGCGAAGTTAGACGACGTGAAGTTGATGCGCGAAACGGTCGGTGACCGCTTAGGTGTCAAGGCTTCCGGTGGAATTCACAGCAAGGAAGAAGCTTTAGCCATGATCGATGCCGGAGCTAGCCGCTTAGGGGTCAGCGCCACGGTTGCAATTTTAACTGGTAAGCCAGCTGCTAAAAAGGCCGGTTACTAAAACATAGTTTGGAAGAAAGCGGGGCAATCAAGGATGAAATTTAAACGAATTTTTGGATTAGTCATGGACTCTGTTGGGACGGGTGCTGCACCCGATTCCATTAAGTACGGCGATGAAGGAGCCGATACGCTCGGCCACGTCGGCGAACACTTTGCCGGCAAGTTGGCACTGCCTAACTTAGCCAAGATTGGGATCTCGAACCTGCGCGACACGCCAATTGAAGGCGTCCCCGCCGCGACTGACCCCCACGCTTACTACGGCAAGATGCAAGAAATCTCTGCCGGTAAAGATTCCATGGACGGTCACTGGGAAATGATGGGTCTGCCCGTTCGTAAGGCGCTCAGCACGTTCCCGAACGGCTTCCCAGCCGACATCATCGATAAGTTGGAAAAGTTCTCTGGCCGTAAGGTGATCGGGAACCGGCCAGAATCCGGGACCAAGATCATCGCCGAACTCGGGGAACAACAGATGAAGACCGGGGACCTGATCGTTTACACGTCCGGAGATTCCGTTCTCCAGATTGCCGCGCACGAAGAGGTCATTCCGCTGGACGAACTTTACAAGATTTGTGAATACGCCCGCTCATTAGTGAATGGCCCCGAATACTTAGTGGGTCGGATCATTGCCCGGCCATACGTTGGTCCCGATGGGCAACACTTTACCCGGACGGCCAACCGGCGGGACTTCACGTTGGAACCAACCGACGAAACTGACTTGAACCGCCTGCAAGACGCTGGCGTTCACGTAGTGGGTGTCGGTAAGATCAACGACATCTTCTCCGGCCACGGCATCGACGAAGGTTACCATAACGAAAGCAACATGGACGGGATGGACCACGTCGACCACGTGATGCAAGAAGACTTCACCGGTTTTTGCTTCATCAACCTGGTGGACTTCGATGCGATGTACGGTCACCGGCGGAACCCAGAAGGCTTTGGGAACGCGCTGATGGACTTTGATAAGCGGTTGGGCACCGTGATGGCCAACATGCACGACGACGATCTGTTGATGATCACCGCCGACCACGGGAACGACCCAACTTACCGTGGCACCGACCACACCCGTGAATTTGTGCCGTTAGTGGTTTACTCCCCAAGCTTCAAGCAAGGCGGGAGCCTCGGCATTCGGTCCCCATTCTCCGACTTTGGGGCCACGGTCTTAGATAACTTTGGTGTTAAGGGCAACAATGAAGGACACAGTTTCTTAGCGGATTTGAAGTAGGTCAACACTAAGGAGGAAACGAATCATGAGTAATCATTTGGAAGCGAAAAAGGGCGACATTGCGGACACGGTCTTAATGCCAGGTGACCCGTTACGGGCCAAGTACATTGCGGAAACGTACTTAGACAACCCCGTTTGCTACAACAAGGTGCGGAACGCTTTCGGGTACACCGGGACCTATAAGGGCCACCGGATCTCCGTTCAGGGGACCGGGATGGGGATTCCTTCAATCTCCATCTACGCGCACGAACTGGTCACCGAATACGGTGCCAAGAAGCTCTTCCGGGTCGGTACGTCCGGCGGGATGAGCCCCGATGTTCACGTACGGGACGTGGTCTTAGCCCAAGCGGCCACGACCGATTCTTCCATTATCCACAACATCTTTGGCGGCGGCATCTACTACGCCCCAATCAGTGACTTCGGTCTGTTGGATAACGCCTACCACGCCGCTAAGGACCTGAATATTCCGGTCAAAGTCGGGAACGTCTTGGCCGAAGACCGGTTCTACAACGACGAAATGGACCGCAAGAAGTTGGTCGACTACGGCGTGATCGCCACCGAAATGGAATCCGCAGCGCTCTTCTTGATCGCCGCGAAGTACCACGTTAAGGCGATGTCCGTGCTGACCATTAGCAACCACCTGATTACCGGCGAATCGACGACTCCCGAAGAACGGGAAAAGTCCTTCGACGACATGATTAAAGTTGCCTTAGAAGCTGCCATTCGCTAGATCTTTTGGTTAACCGTTCATCCAGAGAGATGACCACCCGGAATCACGAAGGAGGCAATACCATGACCGAGACCACGGATCAACGGATCGCCCAAGGGCTAACCGTCGCGAAGCTGTATTATCAAGCGGACCAAAGTCAAAGTCAGATTGCCCAGCAACTTGGAATCTCCCGGCCCACGGTTTCCCGGCTCTTACAATTTGCCCGGAAACAAGGCCTGGTCCGCATTCAAATCATTGATCCCGTTCAAGACGTGCAGACGCTCGAACAGGCGTTGACCGACGCCTACCACGTGGAAGTTCACGTGGTCCCCACGCAGCTCACGGCGACCAACGAAGTCCTGAATACCGTCGGGCAGTACGCAGCCCGTTACCTCGAAAGCATCGTGGCGGAACACGATGTGATCGGGATTGGTTGGGGGAAAACGATCTACGCTATTGGCCAAAATTTACAACCCGATACCCTGACGGGGGTGGAGGTGATCCAGTTGAAGGGGAGTGTCAGCTACTCTACGGAGCACACTTACGCGTATGAAAGTATTGATGCCTTTGCCAATGCCTTTCACGCCATGCCCCAGTACCTGCCACTACCGGTGATTTTCGACCACCAACAAACTAAGGAATTGGTGGAAGCGGAACGCCACATTCAATACCTCTTACAACTCGGAGAAAAGGCCAATATCGCGATTTATTCGGCGGGAACCGTCCGCAACACCGCGCTGGTGTTTCAACTAGGCTACCTCCAAGACAAGGAGAAGCACTACTTGCAACAGCACGCGGTGGGGGATATTTTCTCCCGGTACATCGATGAAAATGGTGAAATTGTCGATACTGAGTTGAATCAACGCACTATCGGAATTGAACTGGACAGCTTACGCCACAAGGACCATTCGATTCTGGTGGCGGCGGGCGATGCCAAAGTTCCCGCGGTCCAAGCGGCCTTGCGGGGCGGGTATCCCAATTGCCTGATTATTGATCAACACGCAGCAGCCGAACTTTTAAAAGCAACAACGTAAGCGACAGGGGCAGTCCGCCAGCCGAACGGCGGCGACTGCCTTTCGCTTACCCTATGAGGAAAAACCCTGACGTCTTAGGGGCGTCAACGACTAGAAATGGAGTGACCTAAGCATGAGAATGGTTGACATTATCGATAAGAAACGTAACGGCGGCGAACTGACTAAAGAAGAAATCCAAACCTTCGTTGACGGGGTCGTTTCCGGTGAAATTCCAGATTACCAAACCAGTGCCTTTCTGATGGCGACCTACTTCAAGGACATGACCGATGCGGAACGTTCCGAATTGACCATGGCCATGATGAAGTCCGGTGACCACCTGGACCTCTCGAGTATCGACGGCATCAAGGCCGACAAGCACTCGACCGGTGGGGTGGGTGACAAGACCAGTATTCCGTTGGCCCCAATCGTGGCGGCTTTAGGAATTCCGGTACCCATGATCTCCGGCCGGGGCTTAGGCCATACCGGTGGGACCTTAGATAAATTGGAAGCGATTCCAGGTTACACGGTCGAAATCAGCGAAAAGGACTTCCTCAAGCAGGTCCAAGACGTTAAGTGTGCCATCGTCGGGGCTACCGGGAACATCGCGCCCGCCGACAAGAAGATCTACGCCTTACGGGACGTGACCGACACGGTGGACTCCATTCCGTTGATTGCCAGCTCCATCATGAGTAAGAAGATTGCTTCCGGCACCGATGCCTTAGTCATCGACGTTAAGACCGGTTCCGGGGCCTTCATGAAGACCTTGGACGATTCGCGGGAATTAGCCCACGCGTTGGTTGAAATCGGTAAGGGAGTCGGCATGGACTGCATGGCCATCATCTCCGACATGAACCAACCGTTAGGGAACGCTATCGGAAACGCCTTGGAAATCAAGGAATCCATCGACATCCTGAAGGGGAACGGTCCCAAGGACATTACCGACTTAGTCTTAACCTTAGGTGCCCACATGGTCGTCATGGCCAAGAAGGCCGACAACTTAGACGATGCCCGCAAGATGTGTGAACAAACCATTACCGACGGCTCAGCGTTGAAGAAGTTTGGCGACATGGTCGCTGCTCAAGGCGGGGACCGGAACGTGGTCGATCACCCAGAAATCATGCCGCAAGCCAAGTTCAAGATTGACCTGCCCGCGCAAAAGGCCGGTGTGGTCAGCAAGGTCGCAGCCGATGAAATGGGGATTGCCTCCATGTTACTCGGCGGTGGTCGGCAAAAGGCTGACGACAAGCTGGACTACGCGGTCGGTATCATGATGAACAAGAAGATCGGTGACCAGGTCAAGGAAGGCGAATCCCTGTTGACCATCTACAGTGACCGTGAAGACGTGGACGATATCAAGAAGTTGTTGTACGACAACATCGAAATCAGCGACCACGCCGAACCCGTGACCTTGATCCACGAAACGATTCGTTAACGCAATTTTGGAATGACACTAAAGTTAAAACTGGTCGCCCTCCGGCGCTCAGGGGCTGGAACGCCTGCGGGCACGATTTGAAGCCTCGCAAAAAACGCGAGTCTTCAAACTCGACCTTATGGTAAGCCGACAAAGGACGTCGACTAACCATAATTTCGCTGGCTGAGCCCCTGCTCGCCTCCGGGCTGTACTTTTGATGGTTAAGGCTAGATAGAGCTAGATAGAGTAGACGGCGGCAAGACTTTACGTGGTTATCAGTCCTATATTGCGGAAATAAATGGAAAAGCTGGTTTGAAGAGGAACACCCTAAGAATTTTAATGTGGGGTGTTCCTTTTATAGTCATTTAAGTGAACGTAAGTATCATTGACGACGGGCTAAAACTCCACTTGATTTACTGAACTTTGGGTCCTATTTTGGCCCGCCACTGCACCCGGCATTCGGCAAAAATAAAAGTTGCGTTTTTCGCAAGAAATTTAAGCCAGATTAGTGACAGGGACGCCGCTTTTGGCTAAACTTTAGGTAAACGGGTTATTTGCAGTCAGGGGATGTTACCGCCATGCTGGAAAACTTATTAGCGGTTATTCGAGAAGAAAATTTATCAGAGCAACTTTATCATAGTTTAGTGGGCATTAAATTGACGGAGCACCGGGTCGACCAGCATGGTCACCTCAGCCGTCGTCCCCAACCGCGCGCCTGGGCCAACCGACCGCATCATCCGTACCTGCGTGAAGGCAAACGGCCCAGTCAGGTCACCTTGGTGACGGAGCCCAATCCCAACATCGGGGGCATCTTGGATCGGTTGGACACCCTACAAACGGTGGCCTACCGGTCTTTGGAGGGCGACGACCGTATCTGGCCGTTGTCCCTGCCGCCGAAAATTGACGCGGCCGAACTGGCCAGCGCCGGGGCGGGGCACCAGACCGACTGGCTGACCGGGGTCAAAATCAGTTACAGCTTACCCGATCCCGTGATTCACCGCCTGTACAGCCACTACACGGCCGACTTCGATTCCGTGGTGGCCTTTAAGAACGAACTTTACTTCCGGGTCGCCCAGAACTTCGTGCGGTATCAATGGCTCCTGACTTACCTGTTCGGGGCAACGCCGATGGCCGAACCGGGTTTTCTGGACACGTTACCGGAACTGCCCCAACGCCCGGTGCGGAGCTTGCGTTACTGCGGCGCGTTACCGGCGGGGACGCCGGTGACCTATACCTCGTTGGGGGCCCATCTGGGTGCCCTGCAACGGTTGGCTGCCGCGGGTGACTCCGCGCCGGCCGGTCCCGTGACCTTGAAGGGTCAACCCACTCCGCAAGACTTTTTGACCGGAGGGATTGGCTATCTGGAATTCAACGGATTCGACAACACGCCGTTTACCGCCAACGGGGTCAGTCGCCACGCGCTATACTTCTTAAAGACCTTCATGATCTATCTGCTGGTCACGCCTTTACCGACCACTAATCTGGCGGCGGTCCTGACGGCGGCGCGGCAACAAAACATCGCCGTGGCCCTGGAACAGCCGGACCAACCCACGCAATTTCAGACTGCGGGCGAAGAGATTTTCCACGCCATGAAGACCATGGCCCAAGACCTGCACGCTCACACGGAACAGTGGGGGGCCATCGACGACTTGGGTGAGGTTTTGACCCATCCGGAATTGACGCCGGCGGCCAAGATCATGACCCGAGTCGACCAGCACAGTCTGATGGACTACGGGTTGCGGGTCGCCAACGCTTGGCGCTACCAACGGCTGAACAGCGTGGCCCTGTTGCCGGTCTACAAGGATCTGAATTTCCGCTGCCAACACTTCATCTTGATGGCGATGCAAGCGGGGATTCAGTTCTACCAGGTCAAAGACGAATTTGGCGCTGACCTGTTGATGTTTACCTACCAGGGAGTCACGCAGGTCCTACAGGAGCGCGACACGCAGACCAAAGACCCGCGCGTTCAGCTCAGAGAACTGTTCCCGGAACTCCCGGAATTTTAACTTAAAGGAAGTGGCGGCGTGGAGTTACGGCTATTACGATACTTTTGGACGATCGCGGAAGAGGAAAATATTTCGCGGGCCGCGGCACGGTTGCACGTGACGCAGCCGACGCTAAGTCGCCAATTAAAAGAATTAGAAACCCAACTCGGCACCCCGTTGTTCGAGCGGCAGAATAAGGGACTCGTCCTCACCGAGGCGGGTCTCTTTTTGAAGAGCCGGGCGGCCGAAATCTTACAGCTGACCCAGCAAACGGAACAGGAATTTGCTAACCGCCGGCAACAACTCTTCAGCGGTCACGTGGCGGTGGGCTGTGTCGAGGCGGATAACTCCGATACTCTGGCGATGATGCTGGAGGACTTCGTGAGCGACTACCCGCAGGTGACCTTTCACATCTTCAGCAGTGCCAGCGACATCATCACCGACCAACTGGACAAAGGTTTGATCGACCTGGCGATTTTGCTGGAGCCGGTCAATACCGATAAATACGCGACGCTGACCCTACCGCGGACCGAAACCTGGGGCCTGCTAGTGGCCGCCGATGCCTTCCTGGCCCAGCAGGACAGCGTGGCGCCCAGTGACTTGGCGGGGATGCCACTGATGATTTCCAACCGGCCGGAGGTGCAGTGCTTGTTGACCGACTGGTCGGGGTTGACCCACGAGCAACTCAACATCGTGGGTACCTACAACCTGAGTTTTAACGTGCTACCACTGGTGGCCCACCAGGTGGCCGCGGCGTTGATGATCGCCGGCGCCGTTACCAACCGCCAACCGGCCGACACGCGGTTCATTCCGTTGAAGCCGGCCATTCAGACCAACTGTGTGCTGGTCTGGCGTAAGGACCGGGTGTTGACGCCGGTCGTGACCGAATTTATTCATTACTTTCAAGACGCGTTCGCCTAATCGGCGGCGCGTTTTTTTATGGAATTGAATGCACTGCTGATATGCCTCATAAGCATTAATCGGTTTATAAAAAGCATTAGACCTATAGCTATTTTGGCCGTACACTAGGTTCTGTTATCAAGACGCAACCCGAAAGGAGGGGAGCCGATGCCCGCGTTAATGTTCTTTTCCGCTCCCGGCGAAACCCTGGTCCATGGTCAGCCATCCCTGGTTCGCGAGGGACAAACGGCCCAGGTCGCCCGCCTCTTGGGGGACCGCCTGAACGTGTCGGCGGTGGCCCTGCAACCGCAAGTCGCCTATCCCGTGAGCTACCCGGCGGTGCTCCACCGTGCCAAGGTGGAATTGACCAATCAGGTCTTACCAGCGCTTCAGCCGCTAGACGCCGCGACCTTACAAGCGCCCGTCTGGTTTCTGGGGTATCCCATCTGGTTCGGCCACGTGCCGCGGGTGATTGCCACGTTACTCACCCAAACCGCGCCATCCCCGCGAGTGATCTATCCGTTTGCGACCCACGAGGGCAGTGGCCTGGGGCAGAGTGTGGCCGACCTACAACGGCTGTGTCCCCGCGCCGTGGTGCGTCCGGGGTTGCCGATTCGGGGCTCGCGGGTCGCCCGGGCGGCTCCGGCCGTGGACCATTGGCTCCAACCCTATTTTAATCAGCACGTCACTCAATTAAAGGAGAGTTAACTTATGACAGTTAAAGATAAAGTTATCGTAATTACGGGTGCCTCGTCCGGTATCGGCGAAGCCAGCGCTAAGCTCTTAGCCCAAAACGGTGCCAAGGTGGTCTTGGGGGCCCGGCGAGAAGACCGGCTCCAAGCCATTGTCCAGGCCATTCAGGATGCCGGCGGTCAAGCCAGCTACCACGTGACCGATGTGACTAAGCCGACCGAGGTGCAAGCCCTGGTCGACCACGCCAAAACGACCTTTGGTGGCTTGGACGTCATCTTCAATAACGCCGGCATCATGCCCAGTTCGCCCATTAGTGCGCTACACGTCGACGAATGGAACGCGATGATCGACATTAATTTGAAGGGGGTCCTCAACGGGGTGGCGGCAGTGATGCCGACCTTTACCGCCCAGAAACACGGGCAGATCATCACCACGTCATCGGTCGCCGGCCTGAAGAGTTTTGCCGGGGCTGGGGTCTACGGCGCCACCAAGTTCGCCGTTCGCAACCTGATGGAAGTCATTCGGATGGAAAGTGCTCAGGAAGGCACCAACATTCGGACCGCTTCACTCTACCCGGCGGCCATTAACACCGAATTACTGCACACGATTACCGACCAACAGACGGCCACAGGCATGCAACAATTCTACGACGCCGTGGGGATTACCCCGGACGCCGTGGCGCGGGTGGTCAACTTCGCGGTCGACCAACCCGCAGACGTGAACGTCAACGAATTTACGATTTACCCGACCAAGCAAGCTTAATTTTAGGAGGAAACGACTAATGACTAACAACGAAAACATCAAGAACGGTATTTTTTCCATGGGTCCCAAGAACGACGCGTACGCCAAGTTCTTCACCGGTCAGAGTTACTTACAAGGTTTAGTGAACGACCCCAACGTCAGTGTCGGCGTCGGCAACGTGACCTTTGAGCCTGGTTGCCGGAACAACTGGCACATCCACCACGATGGGTTTCAAATTTTACTGGTGACCGGTGGGGAAGGCTGGTACCAAGAAGCCGGCCAACCCGCCCGGCATTTGACGGCCGGGGACGTGGTCGTGACCCACGACGGCGTCAAGCACTGGCACGGGGCGACCAAGGATAGCTGGTTCTCCCACATCGCCATCACGGCGGGTACGCCAGAATGGCTCGAACCGGTATCGGATGAAGAATACGCTGCTGTGGAAGGAGAGAAGTAAGATGGCCGAAAAACAAACTGCAGGTCGCGATAACCTGGGGGACTTCGCCCCGAAATTCGCTGAATTGAACGATGACGTCTTATTTGGGGAAGTTTGGTCCCGTGAGGACAAGCTGTCCGCCCGTGACCGGAGTCTGATCACGGTGGCGAGCCTGTTAACGCAGGGCGTGCCCCAATTAGAGGCCCACATGAAGATCGCCAAACAACACGGGGTGACTAAGGACGAAATGGTCGAATTGATCACTCACCTGGCGTTTTACACCGGTTGGCCCAAGGCGTGGTCCGCGTTTGGCTTAGCCAAGAAAATCTATCAGGACTAGTAACTAACTTCAAAATAGCCCCCAGCCAGCACCGACAAACGTTGTCGGTCACCAGGTTGGGGGCTGTTTTTGGTTCAAGACCATAAGTCTTTCTTGGTTTTGACCGCGGTGGTCAGGTCGTGGATCACCGCGGGAAAGTAGGCTTCCTTCTTGGTGGTCCGCAGGTAGCTGACCCCGTAGTTGATGGGAATGGGGACGTCTAAGAAGTTGTAGACCACGTCGGGGTTGCCGGTATCGTAGGCCACACTGGGAACGATGCCTAATCCGGCGCCCGAGGCCGCGTACATGGCACACTCCGCGATGTTGGCGACCGGGGTGAGGGTGGCACTGGGCACTTGGTCGCGGATGAGTTGGCTGACCTGGACCACGGATTGGACCGGCGGCTCACTGTTCCAGACCCACAGGTGTTGGTGGGCCAAGTCATCTAAAGCGATGAGGGGGTGGGCGGCTAAGGGGTGCTGGCGCGGAATAACGACCGAGTAGCGGGCCTGAAGTAACGGGGTGAAGGAGATCCGTGGGTCGTGACGGAAGAAGTCCTCTTGCATCAACAGAAAGGTCGCCTCCTGCTGCAAAAGGAGGTTGAGGCTGTCGGCGTATGCCGAAGGCGAGAAATTGATCAGGTGCACGGGCCGCTGGTGGTGGGCTGCGAAGCGCTGAATGAACAGGGGGAGAAAGGCCCGTTCAAAGGGGATAATGGAGTGGGCCACGGTGATCGGGGTCGAGGCCTTTTGGGCGTAAATGTGTTCGATTACCGCGGTGAACTGGGCATCGAGTTTCTGCACGTGGGTCCAGAGGTACTGGCCCTCGGGCGTCAGGTGTGTCTGGTGGGCTTGGACGGTGAGGATGGGGAACCCCAATTCATCTTCCAAGCGTTTCAGATTTTTAGAGACCGTCGACTGCGCCACGTAAAGCTTGGCCGCGGTCCGGGTGATACTGTGGGTCTGCCCCAATGAGATGAGGCATTTAAGCTGCATTGAATTCATGTTCAACATTCCATTTCGTCATCTTGACTTGCCGTTTAGTCTTCATCATACGCTAAGAAATGGCTTAATATCAAGGGTGTAAGCGATAACGAAAAGGAGTGAAGCGTCATGGAGAATGAAACATACGACGTCATCGTCGTGGGAGCCGCCAATGCGGGGGGCTTTGCCGCCGGGGCCGCCGCCGAAAAGGGGGCCAAGGTCCTCGTGATCGACAAGAAAGCCAACAGCGAGTACCTCTACCGCAACACGATTGCGTCGGTGGACAGCCACGCGCAACAACGGGCCGGCGTCAAGATCGATAAACGCGAGCTGGTCGAATTTCTCTCGGCCTTCGCGCAGGACAACGTGGACCAACAACTTTTATGGACCTGGGTCAACCATAGTGGCGAGGCCCTGGATTGGCTGGAAGAAAAGGTTTTGAAGCCCAATGGTGATCACCTTTACGCCACGGGTGACGCCTATTACGAAACCTTGATGAACAAGGCTTTCCCGTCCGGTAATGAAATTACGGCCGACGAAAAGGCCTGGGACTGGGGTTGGGGCAAGTACGTGATTGCTACCGACCAGGCGCTGGGGGTGACCTTCCAGTACAACACCAAGCTGGAACACCTGCTGACCGATGCGCAAAACCGGGTCACCGGGGTGCAAGTGATGGACACCGAAACCCACGCGGTTCGCGAAATCACCGCCAAGCAGGGGGTCATCCTGTGTACCGGAGGTTACGGGGCCAACGAGGCCTTGATGCAAAAGTGGGCGCCGACACTCCTGAAAAAGAATACCTACACCCAGAGTCCGCGCGACGACGGGTCCGGTCAGGTGGCCGCCCTCGAAGTCGGCGCGGCCAGAGACCTCGAACCGGCCAGCATCATCTTCGACCGGGGTGCGGTTCCCGTGGGGACCAACATCGACGACTACTACGTCAAGGACTGGCAAAGTCACCAGTTCGTGTTGGGCTCCTACCCCCTCCTCAAGGTCAATTTGAAAGGTGAACGCTTCTTTAACGAAAGCGCGCCGTACCAGTTTGCCATGAACTCGCTGATGCACCAACCGGGGCACTTGGAAGTCATGGTGTGGAACGCCAAGACCATGGACAACCTCAAACAGTTCCATACGTTGGGCTGCTCGCGGTTGGGCTGGCCGGGCATCTTCAGCACCGATGGCGAAAAGAAGCTACTGCAAGACTACCTGGACAAGGGGTACGTACAACAGGCCGATAGCATTGCCGAATTGGCCGAAAAGATGCACCTGCCGGTGGACCAACTGACCAAGACAGTCGACCACTATAACGACCTCTGCGCCGCCGGAAAGGACACCGACTTCGGTAAGGAAGCCTACCGGTTGTTCCCAGTCGACGAAGGGCCGTACTACGCAGTGACCCTGGGGGGGATTCTGCTAGCCACCCTAGACGGCCTGCACGTCAATTCACAGATGCAGGTTCTCGACCAACACGAGGCCCCCATTGCTGGACTGTACGCCGCCGGTAACTGTGCCGGGGGCTTCTTCTGGGGCGCCTATCCCGACCGGGTGCCAGGCCTGACCGCCAGTCACGCGGTGACCTTTGGCCGGTTAGCCGGCCAGTGTGTCGTGGACGCTTAATCCTAGTCAAAAAAGAGGCGCAACGCCAATCTCCTTTACGGATTGTGCGTTGCGCCTTTAACGATTTTAAGTTTAGGTGGTGCGGCGGTGCTTTTGGTGCCAGAAGTAGACCGGCAGTCCCAGGAGAGTCAACGCCAGACCGGTCACGGCTAAGCCCGTTTCGGTGACCAGCGTGGTGACCAGGATGAAGAGGCCCCCCACTAGGGCGATCAGCGGAATCACGGGGTACCCGGGGACCCGGTACGGCCGGACCATGTCGGGTTCTCGGTGCCGTAGCCGAAAGACCGCCAGGAAAATCAGGCAGTTGAAGACCCACATCACGAAGACCAGCATGTCGGTCAGCAGGTCGAAGCTCCCCAGAAACATCATGATCAGGGCGATGCCAATCTGAACGACCCCGGCGAAGTAGGGCACGTAGGTGCGCCGCGATAACCGGCGGAAGTAGGTCGAAAACGGTAAACTATCCTCTTCGGCCATGGCGAACGGCACGCGCATCCCGGTCATGGTGTAGCCGTTGATGGCCCCGTAGACCGAGATCAGGATGCCGATGGTCACCAGCTTACCGCCCATCTGGCCGAACAACCGCATGGCGGCGTCGGCGGCCGAGTTCTGGTTGCCGGCAATCAGGTCGATCGGTAGGGTCCGCAAGACCACCAGGTTGACCAGGGTGTAAACCACGGTGATGGCGGCAAGCCCCAAGACGATGGCTCGGGGCAGGTCGCGTTCGGGCTTCTTCATTTCCCCGGCGATGTTACCGATGTTGATCCACCCGTCGTAGGCGAACATCGTGGCCAGTAAGCTGGACGCGAAGGCTTGGCCCCAGTTGAGATGGTCACCGGTGGCAATCGGCCACAGGGGAATCGGGGTGGTGGCCGGCGCCATCAAGCCGAAGATCACGATGATGGCGATCGGAATCAATTTAAACACTAACGCCACGGACTGGAGCCGTCCGGCCGCCCGAGCTCCCAGAAAGTTGATGGCGGTAATGCTGCCCCCGCAAAGAATGGCGATGGGCAGTTGCCAGCCGGCTGCTAGGTGAAAGAGGGCGATGAACTGCGTCCCAAACACGATCGACAGCGCGGCGATGTTGGCGGGGTAGTAGACCAGGATCTGGGCCCAGCCCATCAAGAAGCCCACGGGTTTGCCGTAGGCGTATTCTAGGTAGCGCATGGCCCCACCGGTGCGGGGGATGGCGGCGGCTAATTCGGCACTGGTCAGGCCGGCACAGATGGTCAACAGGCCGCCTAAGACCCAGGCCAGCAACGTCATGTTGGCGGAATGGTTGGCCGCCACCACGCTAGCGGTCTTGAAGAAGACCCCGCCCCCGATGACCGTGCCCATCACGGTCGCCAGGGCGGTAAACGTTCCAATTTCGCGGCGTAACGCCTTTGCCAAGATACGATGCCTCTTTTCTCTAAAATGACTGATTCAACTATTATAGCACGAAATTTTGACCGTTGGCTCCCAAAATCATCAACGGGTGAAATGTAACCGGATACAAACCAACTGTGGCGGCGGCAACGTTTCCGGACTAGTCGGTGACGGGCGAAAATCAGGACGGCCACCAAAAAGGACGCGGCCGGGAAGCCGCGTCCTACAGAGGATTTTAAGTTAAGTGATGCTTAGTGGATGACCAGACTCAGCAGCAGGACGATCACGATACCGACCACCGAGATGACCGTTTCCAGCACGGTCCAGATGCTCAACGTTTGCTTGACCGACAAGTCGAAGTATTCCTTAAACATCCAGAACCCGGCGTCGTTCACGTGCGACGCCGCCAGGGACCCGGCCCCAATGGCCAGCACCATTAACGCCGGGGCGACCCCGGCCTGAGCCATCAACGGGGCCACGATACCGGCGGCGGTCAGGGCAGCCACGGTCGCGGACCCTAGGGCCACCCGCAGGACCACGGCCACCAACCAGCCTAACAGCAGGGGCGACATGTTGGAGTTGACGAAGATCTTCGCCACTTCCTGACCGACACCCCCGTCGATCAGGACCTGCTTGAAGGCCCCACCACCCCCGATGACCAGGAGCAGCATGGCGATGGACTTCACGGCGTCTTCTAGGGTCTGCATGATGTCGGCGGTCTTACGGTTCCGGCGCCAGCCCATGGTGAACATGGCGACCAGTAGCGAAATTAGCATGGCCATGGCGGGGTCCCCAATCAACGCCACGATTTGGTCGAGCATGGTGGCGTTCTTGGTCGGCGTGGCCCCGCCGTTGACGGTCATTTTGTAGATGGTGGTGATCGCCATCAAAATGACCGGGAAGAGCGACGTTAACACGGACATCCCGAAGCTAGGCGCATCTTCGGGCTTAATGGTTTTGACCTCACCCAGTGAAGAGAGGTTCCCTTTACGCTCAAAAGCACTGGGCGCAAACTTCCGGGCCAACTTGGTGAAGACCGGACCGGCGATGATGGCTGCCGGAATGGCCACGATCAACCCCAGCAACAGAATTTCCCCGTCGTTGGCCTTTAAGACCGCGGCGATGGCTACCGGTGCCGGGTGGGGCGGTAAGAACCCGTGGGTCACGGACAGCGCGGCGGCCATCGGAATCCCTAAGTAGAGGATTGGCACGTTGGCTTCTAGCGCAATCGCGAAGACGATTGGAATCAGCAGAACCAGCCCGACTTCGAAGAACAGGGCAATCCCGATAATAAAGGAGGCGAGCATAATGGCAATTTGTAACCGCTGTTTACCGAATTTATCGATCAGGGTAGTGGCAATCACGTTGGCCCCACCGGCGTCGGCGACTAACCGGCCCAGCATGGCCCCGAACCCGAAGACTAAGGAGAGTTCGCCCAGTTGACTCCCGATTCCGGCCTCGATGGTGGCCATGATCTTGGTCAGGTTCATCCCCAACAACAGCGCCGTTAACACGGACGTCATAATCAACGAAACGAACGTGTTGATCTTGAAACGAATAATGAGGACCAATAGAAAGATGACCCCAATGACAAGTGCAATTAATTCCATAAGAAGTAAGCCCTTTCATCTTAGATATTTAGAAAAGCTAGCACCCCTATACTAGCTTGCCTATGAGCAATTCACATTATACTTGATGGTACACAATTTGTATATAAAAGAACCTTCCTAACTTTCAAAATGACGAAAGTCGAGGAAGGTTCTTTTCAGAAACAGCTTAAATTATTTTTGATCAGTGGTTTGTTGCGGGTGTTTCCGCTGGAACTCGGCGATGTTCTTGTATTCGGACTGTAATTGCCGACTCAACCGGATGTAGATTGGGACCAGCGTCCGGTAAGCTTCGAACGTGTCCGGGTTCGGGTGGTGCACGTTAGCGACCCCGATGAAGTTCTTGACCTCAGCCAAATCATCGATCAGACCTAACGCGTACATCCCTAACGTGGCAGCCCCTAAGGCCGTGCCTTCAGGACTTTCGGGAATCGTGACGTCTTGTTCGAAGATGTCAGCTAACATTTGACGCCACAGCGCGGAGCGGGCGAACCCACCGGTAGCTTGAATGCTGGATGGCTTGCCGACGACTTCTTCTAAGGCCAGCATCACGGTGTACAGGTTGTAAACGATCCCTTCCAGCGCGGCGCGGACCATGTGAGCGCGGGAGTGCGTCCGGGTCAGACCGAAGAAGGAACCCCGAGCGTTGGCGTCCCAGATAGGGGCCCGTTCGCCACCCAAGAAGGGGTGGAAGATCAAGCCGTCGGAACCGGCCGGAATCTTGGAGGCAATTTCGGTCAATAGGTCGTAAGAGTCGACCTTCATTTGTTCGGCCGTAATCTTTTCGGGCGCGAAGAGTTGGTCGCGGACCCAACGGAAGACGATTCCCCCGTTGTTGACCGGTCCACCAACGACCCAGCGACCTTCGGACAGGTAGTAGCAGAAGACCCGGCCCTTAGGGTCAATCTTCGGCTTGTCGGTGACGACCCGGACAGCCCCGGACGTCCCGATAGTCACGGCAACGACCCCAGGGTTGATGGCGTCGACCCCGAGGTTGGCCAGCGGACCGTCAGAAGCGCCCATGATGAACGGCGTGTTCGGGTCCATGCCAATGACACCGGCGTAATCGGCCTTCATGCCGGAGATTTGGTCCGTGGTGTCGACCAGCTTTGGTAATTGGTCACGGGTAATGCCGGCCACTTGTAAGGCTTGGTCGTCCCAGTCCATCTTGAAGATGTTGAATAACCCCGTTGCGTTGGCGATGGAGTAGTCTTCTTGTAAGACGCCGAACAACTTGTAGATCACGTATTCCTTGATGCCGACGAACCACCGCGCCTGCTTGAACAAGTCGGGTTGTTCGTTACGCAACCAAATCAACTTGCTGAGCGGCGTCATGGGGTGAATTGGCGTCCCCGTCTTTTCGTATAATTGTTTCCCCACACCGTTTTCCCGTAGCTCGTCGGCGTATTGGACGGCCCGGTTGTCGGCCCAGGTGATGGCCCGTGTCAACGGCTTGTGGTTTTCGTCTAACAAAATCAGACTGTGCATGGCCGCGGAGAAAGACACCCCGTGGAGGGTACCGTTCTTCAAGTCAGCCTTGCGAATGACCGTGGTCAACCCGTCAATGATCGCGGAGAAGATTTCTTCGGGATCTTCTTCCGCCATATCGGGAACATCTTGATAGAGGGGGTACAGGTTGTTGGAATAACCCTGCATCTTACCATCGGTGTCGTACAATACCGTCTTAACACTGGTCGTTCCAATGTCGACGCCAATCATGTAGTCCATAAAACTCTTCCTTTCGTGGTAACTCGTTTAAGTCACGTGCGCTGCTACTTACGGGGCGGTTTCGCCGGATAAGTAACGCTGAATCCGCCAGTGGGGCCTACGAAACCCGATGAGAAAACGTTATCATGGATAGCGTACTGGGTCGCTTGGCGAAAAGCAAGCGTTATCCCTTCAATTCATCGGGCTTAAGTGTCATTTTAGACAAAGAGGCCCCCGAAGGCAACGCTGTTAATTATATGTAAAAAAGTTTCACTTTTCAAGTAGGGTGTTGTAAAATATTTACAAAAAGATTTTTAAACGGAGAAGGGTGATGGTGGTTATCGCACGTTCAGCATTGGGTAAGCTTCGCGGTAAGTATGACAGCTTATCCACCACAGAAAAAAGAATCGCGCAGTTGGCGCTCAACAGTCCGTCGACGGTCAGTGAGATGACCATCCGTGAACTGGCGAGTGCGGCTGGGGCGTCGACCGCGTCGATCTCGCGGTTCGTCAAGCGCCTGGGGTACGCCAACTACCGGGAATTTACCATGGAATTGGCGCACGTGGTCGTGGTCGACGCCCAGGAAGGCGCCAAATTGTTTAAGGAATTGGGCGAAGGGGACTCGCTTGGCGTGATCGCCAACAAGGTTTTCCATTCGTCCATGGCGTCACTAGAGGCCACCAACGACGCGCTAAGTGAAAACGACATTGCCCGGGCGGTCTTGAAACTGATCAACGCCGGGACCGTGAACTTTTTCGGCTTAGGCGGGTCTTCGATTGCGGCGCTGGACGGGTACCATAAGTTCGTGCGAACCTCACTGAACGTGGCCTACCATCCCGATTACGATATCCAGCTGATGCAAGCGGCCAAGTTGACCGCCGACGACTGTGCCGTGGTGATATCACATTCCGGGAAAAACTACGAAACCATTCAAATCGTCAAGGAATTAAAGGCCAATCACGTGCCCATCATCGGCATCACCAGCTACAGCGGGTCACCGTTAGCCCGGGCGGCCACGGTGACGCTGTTATCGTTGACCGACGAAATCAAGTACCGCTCCGAGGGAATGTATTCTCTGATTTCACAGATTGCCATCCTGGATAGCTTATTTATGATGACGGTCCTGCGCAGTTCGTCGCGGACCCAACCGGTCTTGATGCACGTGCGCGACGTGATTGAACGAACCCGTGAAGAACCTTAAGGTTATCATGGTATAATAGTTCAAAAGCGTGACGCGAGGGTCGGTGACAACGGTGAAACGACAGGATTATCAACCAATTTATGAAAAACGGCGCCGGCGTCACAAGCGGTGGCGCCGGCTAGGGGCCTTAGTCCTGACGCTACTGGTCATCGGCCTGGGCGTTTGGGGGTGGCGGACCTGGCAGAGTTACCAGCAGGCCCGGTTGGCACGGTACCCGATTCACGGGGTGACCATCAACCAGGACAGCGGGTACCTGGACTTTCAACAATTGGCGAAAAATAATCAATTTGTGTACATTCAGGCCACCTCGGGGGCGACCTACAGCGATAACGACTTCAGCAACAACTATTCGCGAGCGCAGGGGGCCGAGATCAAGGTTGGCGTGATGCACACGTTCAGTTTTTCCACGTCGGCTAGCCGGCAGATCCACCATTTCGGCCAAACGGTCGGCCAACAGACCGGGACGTTGCCAATCATGATTGCGGTCAGTTACTACGACCAGTACAACAGCAGTAACCGGGACATGGCGGCCCAGGGGCAGAAACTCAAGAAAATCGTGACGGCGCTAGCGGACACCTATCGCCAGGGGGTCGTCATTTACGCGAATAAAACGGTACTGACCCAGTTCGTGCGGCCGGTCCTTCCCAACCAGGCCGAATGGATGGCCGATGGGCACCTGGGCCATTACGGGTCGCCGGTGAAGCTGATCGAATACAACGCCAGCGGTAAGCTCAGTCAAAACGGCCAGTCGCAAGCGGTCGGCTTCACGGTCTTTAACGGCACGCAGCGGCAATGGAAGGCGTTTAGCCAGCAAGATTAAATTTAATGATGAAACCACGTGTCGGGACGCTGAGTCCGGGCACGTTTTTAGTTAGATATCAAAAAAGTCCGGAATTTAAGTTCCGGACAGGCGTTAATTCACTTAGGTTGGTGGGGTCCGTCGGCGGGATGCACCGTGTACGTACAATCATCGGCCTCGTCAAAAAACGAAATGGGCTGTTGCTCGTTGGCGTGAATCACCAGGTGATACCCAAATTTATCTTGGAACGTCAGCTGATGTTCGTTGAGTTCTTGGACGCGGACTTCCAGCGAACGACCGTCGATGTGGACGTCCAGGTTCGGGCTGATCTCTAACCGGTGGTGCCGTTGATTGTGCGGGTCCACGAACTGCCAAGTGCCCGCGTAAAAGAGGGGCGACTCGTGGCTGGTTGCCCCCTGTTGTTTTTTACGTAGTGAGAAGCCCCCAGTCAGTCCGGCCAGTAGTGAGATCCCAAACAACGCCAGTTCTCGACCTTTCACCGGTAATCCCTCCTTTGACTTTAATCGCTGTCTTCAATATAACATTTTTTAAGAAAGAAGCCACGCAAAACCCCGCCATTCTCCATGCATTTTTACAAAAATGTAAAGTGGTTGCTATGCCTACGCGGCGGGGACTGTTAGAATAAGAGGTGACAACTGAGTCGTGGTGGCGAGCGCCAATCGCTAGCGGCCACGGGATTAATGTATTGGAGGAATGACTCATGATTCGGATTGGAACAGTGGGGACGCATTGGATTACGCAGCAACTGGTTGAGGCGTTGGCCTTGTCTCAGCAGTACGACCTGGCCGCGGTTTATTCACGGCACGAAGAGACCGCCCAAGCCTTTGCGACCAAGAATCACGCACAGGCCACTTATACGGACTATGACACCATGTTAAACGACGCGAATCTGGACGTGGTGTACCTGGCCTCGCCGAACAGTTTACACTTTCAGCAGGCCCTAGCCGCGATTCGCCACGACATCTCGGTGATCGTCGAAAAGCCCGCCGTTAGCAATCAGGGTGAAATGACGGCATTGATGGCCGAACTGGCCAAGCACCCGCACGTCCGGTTGCTGGAGGCCGCGCGTAACGTCCACACGCCGAACTTCCACGCCCTAGAAAAGGCCGTGGCGGCGTTACCGACGGTTCAGGGCGCTACGTTGACCTACATGAAGTACTCCTCACGCTACGACAACGTGTTGGCGGGTGAACGGCCTAACGTCTTCACCAAGGAATTTTCTGGTGGGGCGCTCCAAGACTTGGGGGTCTATCCCATCTATCTAGCCGTGGCGCTGTTCGGTCAGCCGGCTAACGTGGCTTATTTCCCGACGCTGGTGGCAACCGGTGCCGATGGGAAGGGCATTGCCATCTTGCGGTACGGCGACTTTGACGTCACGGTCAACTTTGGGAAGACCAGTAACGCCTACGCCTGGTCCGAAATCTACGGCTTAAAGGAAACGTTGGCCCTAGATAGTGCCGGCGAATTGACCCAGGTCAAGGCCTACGCCGCAGACGGGGCCGCCGAAGACTTGACGCAACCCGACCTCCCGAACCCGATGTTGCCCGAAGTTAACGACTTTGCGCGCATCTTGCAGGACCCGGATGACGCCCAAAACGCCGCCGATTACCGTCGGTGGTTACGGTGGAGCCAACAGGTCAACCAAGTCTTGTACGACTTACGGGTCTCGGCCAACTTATACTTTCCAGCAGACGAAAACTAGTAAAGAAGAGGACCAATTATGTTAGAACAGTACCAAGCGCACTTTCGCGCCTTAGGCTACGACGCGCCGACCGCGATTCAGGCGGCCGTTTACGGCCCCATGACCAGCGACCAGAACGTGTTGGGCCTCGCCCCGACCGGTTCCGGGAAGACCGTGGCCTTCACCTTACCGGCCCTGGCCAACCTATTACCGGGTGACGGCATCCAGCTGATCGTCTTGGAACCTTCTCAGGAACTGGCGATTCAGACCAGCCGCGTGATGCGCGACTGGGCCAAACTTCTGGACTTGAAGGTGGCCGCCTTGACCGGGGGCGCCAACGTCAAACGCCAAACGGAACGCCTTAAGAAGCGCCCCGAAGTCATCGTGGGGACGCCCGGTAGAATTTTGAACCTGATTCAAGACCATAAATTAAAAATGCACCTGATTTCCCACATCATCGTGGACGAAGCCGACGATTTGTTGACCGGTGATACCTTGGAAACGGTTCGGGCGGTGGCCCAAGCCGCGCCCGCCGACGGCCAATTAAGTTTCTTCTCGGCCACGGACACGGCGATTTTAAGCGATCTGCCGAAGTGGTTCGGTCAAGAAGTCACCCGCATCGACGTGCGCCAACAGGACCAGACCCAAGGCGTCGTCCGTCACGGCCTGTTACAGGTCGGTATGGGCAAGCGCGACCAGATGTTAAAACGCCTCTTGGCGCAGCCCAACTTCCGCGCACTGGTCTTCTTTAAGCAGACCAATACGCTCAAGCACACGGCCACCAAGTTCTACCACGACCACGTCTCGGCCACCAGTCTGACCAGTGATCTCCGTCAGGTCCAACGCGAAAAGGCCTTACAAGACTTTCGGCAGGGGCGGATTCGCCTGTTACTGACCACGGACGTTGCCGCCCGGGGGTTGGACATCGCCAAGCTGCCCGCCGTGATCAATTACGATCTGCCCAGCACGGTCAACGAATACGTACACCGCGCGGGACGGACCGGACGAATGGGCGAGCCCGGCCAAGTCATTAGTTTGGGTGACGACCACGATTTGCGCGACCTGAAGAAACTGTTGCGCGACACGGATTACCAGCTAGTTCCGGTCTACTTCCAGGGGAAGCAACTGACCACGGAACGGCCAACAGTGTCCGCCACACCTGCCGTTCGCGCGGAAGGTCGTCCGGCCACGCGACCAGCCGGGACCGTGGCGACCCAACCGGCACACGAACACCTGACCCCGGCCGTCAAGGCGGGCAAGCAGGTACCGGCGACGACCGCTAAGGCGCAAGTCCCGGCCGTGGCGGCGGCTCCCGTGTCGAAGAAGTCTAAGAAGAAGCACAAGAACCGGCATAACAAGAACAAGGGCATGCGGAAGAAGTGGCGCGATCGCGACGCCCAACACGACCAGGCCTAAAGTTTGCTTTACAATTCACGCAATCCGTGTCAGAATTAATTCACGGGTTGTGATTTTGGCCCTATAGCACAACTGGATAGGGCACTCGCCTCCTAAGCGAATGATCCCGGTTCGAGTCCGGGTGGGGCCAGTTAAGTAAAAGCTTCCTAACCGACGTGGGTTGGTGGGGGGCTTTTTTAGATTAAGGGAGGAATGCAACATGGCAACAGCCAGTGCGCTGAAAAGTGCCAGTCAGATTTTTGCGTCCAACGCGATTCACCAGGAAGCCAGTTTCTTGAACTCGACCTGGGCCTACGCCGATGAGGCGAGTTTAGTGGCTCCGTTGGCGCAGCTAGCGACCGAGTTTCCGGGGACCAACGTTTATGCGTTTGCCATCCGGGACTTTGACCGCTTGACGCAGGCTTATTTGAAGCAGCTCTACAAGGAGACCAGTGCCGGGGCCGTGGGGGCCGCCGAATTTGTGGCGACCCACACCGTGATGATCGTGACGGGGAACCGTAACGGCCACAACCGGCCCATCATTAATATTTTATTTCAGTAAATTGGTCGCGTGGCTAATCCAGGGATTGGCCACGTTTTTTAGATCGATTCATAGAAAAATTCAAAAAAACCATTTGACAAATCTATGAAAGACTCGTAAACTCAATGTCATTAAGTAATCATTAACTTTCTAAGGAGATTTTAATTATGCGAACCTGGCCCCGACCAAAACAGAATCGATTTTATTATTACTGGTTTCTGCAGTAGTGTCGGCACCTCGGTGCGGGCACTACGCCCGCATCGAAGGTGACCAGTAATTTTCGTATAATTAATCATTTACGGAAGAGTCACATCGGTGTTTTACCAATCACTGTGTGACTTTTCTGGTGGCGGAGACCAGCCGTTTATTTGCGGTACCGGTCCACCACTGAAGCGTCCACAGTTTAGTCTGTGGGCGCTTTTTTCGTCCTTCAAGGAGATGGCAGTTATGCAAAAAAGAGAATTTGATGAGACCGACCAACTAGCAATTAATAATTTACGCCTGTTGAGCATCGACATGATTGAACGGGCTCAGTCCGGCCACCCCGGATTACCGTTAGGCACGGCCCCGCTTTTATGGGTGTTGTGGAGTCGACATTTACGGCTGAACCCGCGCCACCCGCAGTGGGTCAACCGCGACCGGTTCGTTTTGTCCGCCGGGCATGGGTCCGCTATCCTGTACAGCCTGTTGCACCTGAGTGGGTTTGATCTCAGCTTGGCCGATCTCAAACAATTTCGGCAGTTCGGGAGCAAAACGCCGGGTCATCCCGAATACGGCAAGGTTCCCGGAGTGGACGCCACGACCGGGCCGTTGGGCCAGGGGCTAGGAATGGCGACGGGGATGGCCTTAGCCGAGCGGCATCTCGCCGCCCAGTACGGGTCGATCGTCAGTGACCACTTTACCTACTGTCTGGTGGGGGATGGCGATTTGATGGAGGGGGTCTCCCACGAAGCGGCTAGTTTTGCGGGTCACCAGCGCTTGAATAAGTTGATCGTTTTGTACGACGACAATGCCGTTTCGTTGGATGGCCCCACCAGCCGGTCAACGACGACCAACGTGCCGCAGCGTTTTCGAAGCTACGGTTGGGACGTTCAGGTCGTTGCCGACGGGACGGACCTCGACGCCATTGATACCGCTTTGACGCGGGCCCAGCACAGCGACCGGCCATCATTGATCGACGTGAAGACCGTGATTGGATTTGGCGCGCCAG
The DNA here is from genome assembly GCF_001434115.1 of Levilactobacillus zymae DSM 19395. Taxonomy (GTDB): domain Bacteria; phylum Bacillota; class Bacilli; order Lactobacillales; family Lactobacillaceae; genus Levilactobacillus; species Levilactobacillus zymae. Next base: position 45,633 of record NZ_AZDW01000021.1, on the reverse strand, counting down.
GGGCGGGCACCAATCAGGTGCATGGGAAACCCTTAGGTGCGGCGGGTCGTCGCCAGCTTTGTACGACTTTGAATTGGACCGTCCCGGCCTTTACCGTCTTACCGGCAGTGGTCAAGCGGGCCCATCAGGCCATTACGCTGCGGGGGCACCGCGCTTATCGGCGTTGGCAGGCCCGCCTTGCGAGTTTAGCACTGCAACAACGGGCGCAGTTTTCTCGGGTCTTGGCCGGGGAATTACCGACGACTTTAGGGGCGACCCTGCCCCGATACGCCCAGGGGGCCGCGGCCTCGCGCCAGACCAGCCACGCCGTGATTCAACGGTTGGCCGTACAACTTCCCGAATTGGTGGGAGGCTCTGCGGATTTGGCCAGTTCTAATCGCACCACGTTGGAGACGGACGACCTGATGACGTCACGGACACCGGGACAACGAAACTTAGCCTTTGGCGTTCGGGAGTTTGGGGAAGGGACGATTCTCAATGGGTTGGCCCTTCACGGCGGTCTGCGGGTCTTCGGCAGTACCTTCCTGGTCTTCTCCGACTATCTACGGGGCGCTATTCGATTGGCGGCGCTCCAACGGCTCCCCGTGACTTACATATTCACCCATGATTCGTTGGCGGTGGGGGAGGACGGGCCGACCCACCAACCCATCGAACAGCTGATGAGTTTACGGGCGATTCCCAACGTGACCGTGATTCGACCGGCCGACCCCAACGAGACCGTTGCGGCGTGGTGGCAAGCCATCAATGCGACCGATCACCCCACGGTTTTGGTCCTGACCCGACAGGAATTAGCCGTTTTGCCGCACACTCAGCAACTGGCGCTGACCGGCGTTGCTCGTGGAGGATACGTCCTTTCCCCTCAACGGGGCCGGCAACCCAGCGGCATCCTAATGGCTAGCGGGTCGGAGGTGGCGTTGGCCCTGCAGGCTCAGCGCCGGTTAGCCGCCCTGGGTCAGGATGTTAGTGTCGTGTCCTTACCCTCACTAGAGCAGTTTCACCGTCAGTCGGCGGCCTATCAGGCACAGGTCTTACCCCCACAAGTTCGCCGGCGCGTGGCGATTGAAATGGGCGCCACGCAAGGCTGGGAACGTTACGTCGGGTTAGACGGTGCCGTTGTGGGGATCGATCACTTTGGCGCTAGCGGGGCCGCGGCCGCCGTCCTAGCGGCTAACGGCTTTACGGTGGACCACCTGGTCACGGCTTACCTCCGCACGGGGCAGGTCACACCCTTACAACTGAATGCGATTTAACCGATTTTATAGGAGGATGATTTTTATGATTAACGGCAAAACTCAATTATTTGGCTTTATCGCGCACCCGGCCCACCATAGCCGCTCGCCGCGCATGCACAATCTTAGTTTTCGGCACTGGGGGATCAACGCCCGGTACCTCGCGTTCGACGTCGCCCCGGGGAATCTTCCCGCCGCGGTGGCCGGTATTCGCAGCATGGGCATCGCCGGAGTCAACCTCTCGATGCCGTTCAAGCAGACCGTGATCCCGCTTCTCGATGAGTTGACGCCCAGAGCGCAACGTATCAACGCCGTGAACACGATTAAGAACGACCACGGCCGCCTGATTGGTGACAGTACCGACGGCGCCGGGTTATTTCAGAATCTCCAGTCCCGGGGCCTGAACCTGCAGGGAAAACGGGTGGTGATCTTAGGCGCCGGTGGGGCGGGGAAGGCCATCATCGCCGCAGCACTGGATTACCGGTTAGCCCAAGTCGACGTGTTCAAACGCCAGACGGCCAGTTACCCGGCCGTGGCGACTTGGGTGGCAGGGGTGAGCCAAAATGCGACCACGCCGTTGCGCCTGCACCCCTACGAGGCCGTCCAAACTATGTGCGACCTAGTGGCCCAGGCCGATTTAGTGATTAACGCCACCAGCGTGGGGATGACTACGGCGGGGATTCCGGTGCCGGCCAGCGTGTTAGCGGTACTCCATCCCGGTCAAGTGGTCTACGATGTGATCTACCAACCCCTGGAGACCGAATTTCTGGCGCGAGCCCGGCAAAAGGGGTGTGAGACCCATAACGGTCTGGGCATGTTGATCTGGCAGGGCGCGTTAGCTTTTCAATTCTGGACGGGCAAACCGATGCCGGTGCCCGCCGTGGAAGCTGACCTGTTAGCTAGTTTGACCACTGAGGATGTCCCGACGACCCAACGCCACGCCATGTAAATTAAGGAGGACTTTTAAATGATTATTATTTTAAAACCAGCGACTGCGGCCGCCATGCAAGCTAAATTAATCGCAGAATTCGGGACCAGCCACGAGATTTTCACCCACGCTAACCGCATCGCCATTCAGGGCTTGACGCCCGCACAACTGCCGACCGACGTCCGAGCGGCCAGTACCGATGTGTTGACCGACGTGCCCGCGGCCGTTCAAAGCAGTCGCTTGTTCCATCCCGAAGACACCATCATCCGCACACCGCACAGTGTGATTGGCGGAAACCATTTCGTGATGATGGCCGGACCGTGCTCCGTGGAGAGTGCCGGGCACGTCGAACGGATGGCCGAGGTCGCTAAACAGGGCGGGGCGACCGTGGTCCGCGGCGGCGCCTTCAAGCCCCGGACCTCGCCGTACTCCTTCCAGGGGTTAGGTGAAGAGGGCCTGCGGGACTTACGCGCCGCGGCCGATCAGAACGACCTAGACATGATCACCGAGGTCATGGACGACGAACACGTGGCGATGGTCGCGCAATACACCGATATTTTTCAGATTGGGGCGCGGAACATGCAAAACTTCTCGCTGTTAAAGGCCGTGGGGCGCACCCAGATTCCGGTGGCCTTGAAACGGGGAATGTCGGCCACGATTGACGACGTGCTCAACGCCGCCGAATACATCGCCGCCGGAGGCAATCACCAGATCATGTTGCTGGAACGTGGCATTCGGACGTTTGACAACAAGTACACCCGCAACACCTTTGACCTGGGGGCCGTGCCGGTCTTACAGGAGCTGACCCACTACCCGGTCATCGTCGACCCTAGCCATGCGGTCGGTACCTGGGAACTGGTCACGCCGATGGCCATGGCCGGCGTGGCGGCGGGCGCCAGTGGGATGATCGTCGAAATCCACGACGACCCGACCCACGCGTTATCCGACGGGCCGCAGGCGTTAAAGCCCAAGACCTACCTCAAGATGGCCAAGCAGGCATTTCAATTACACGATTTAGTCCAGAGTTGGGCGTAGGAGGTAGACATGACAACGATTCAAGTCACGACCGCGGCTAAAAGTTACGCGGTCACGATCGAAGCGGGGCTGTTAGCACGGGTGGGGACGGCCCTGGCTCAGGTTTGGACGCCATGCCAGGTGGCCGTGATCACCGATACGAACGTAGGGCCCCTCTACGCGCAGCAGGTCCGCGACCGGTTGATTGCGGCGGGCTTTCGCGTTACTGTGTTGACGGTCCCGGCCGGGGAAAGCAGTAAGAGTTGGCCGCAAGTGATGCGGTTGATCGACGCGTTGAGTGCCGCGCACCTGACCCGCAGTGACGGGGTCCTCGCGTTAGGCGGGGGTGTCGTGGGGGACTTGGCGGGGTTTGTGGCCGCCATTTACCTGCGGGGCATCGCCTTTGCGCAGGTACCGACGTCGTTACTGGCACAGGTCGACAGTTCGGTCGGCGGCAAGACCGCCATCGACCTACCCACGGGCAAAAATTTAGTCGGGAGTTTTTACCAGCCCGACGTGGTCCTGATCGACCCGCACACGCTGACCACGTTGCCCCCACGGATGCTGGTGGAGGGCTACGGCGAGATCGTGAAATGCGCGGCACTGGTGGGCGGTGACTTCTGGGCGTTGGTCCAACAGGTGACCCAGCCGGCAGCGATCCTCGCGCAAGCCGCCCCGTTGATCCACCAGAGTATCGCCTTTAAGGCCCGGGTGGTAATGGCCGACGAAAAGGAGGGCGGCCAACGTCAACTCTTGAATTTTGGCCACACCCTGGGTCACGCCGTGGAGCTGTGGGGTCACGGGCGTTACATGCACGGGGAGGCCGTGGCGATTGGCCTGGTCCAGGTCGCCCGCCTCTTTGCCGCTCAGGGAATGATGCCCGCCGCCTTGGCCGACCAATTACGGGACCGGCTGACCGCCGTGGGGTTACCGGTGGCGTTACCGGCGGACCTGACGGTGACGGCGCTGCTGGCGGCCATGCAGCACGATAAGAAGATTCACGGCCAGGCGCTGACCTGGGTCTACTTGACGGCCATCGGCCAACCCGCCATGCACGCGGTCCCCTTGACCGACCTAGCCACCTGGATTGCCCCGGTGACCGGACCTTTACAACCATGAGTCATGATTAAACCGTTGGGACGGCGCGCCCAACGGTTTTATTTTGGGAGGTGGGTCCCTATTTGCACGGGAATGACGTATAATGGGACTATATTTTAACCAAAATAATGAAGCCCCTAAAAGGGGACGTCTCAGGTTAACGAAGGGAGGTCTGTTCAGGTGGGAACGCAATTAAAGCGCTTTATTCGGGGGATTTTTTGGACCGTCTTGGCAGGATACTTCTGGTACACCAACGCCCAAAACCACGCCGCCGGGATCGTCGGCATCATCCAGGACATCTTTGTGATTTTATGTGTGATCGCTGCACTGTTCTACTACGTCACGCTGGTGGTGGACTTCTTCCAAATCATGCGGCACCGGACGAAATAGCGTATCGTGAATCGGCGTTGACCCCCAGGTGGTTGACCCGATTTTTCTTTTGGCCGTTTAGTCAACGAATCTCTAAATAAAGTTGATGGTGATGGATTGGTCAAACGATGGGGGACTTAAAATTACTTATTTAATAGGAAGGTTTTCTAACTAATCCCAAAATAGCCGTGGCCGAAACGGTAAACCACGGGGTAGGAGGGGAACAAATGAGTGAGTTAACAAAGTTGGGGTGGCGGCTCTTGGGCGGCACAATTTTGGGCTTGGTTGTGGCTGTAGGTCTGAACGCCAAGCAGGCCACGGTCGGCCACGCCCAGACCACCGTGCGCCCGGCGACGATTCAGCGGCAGATTAAGCACGACATGCGCCACGTCGGGGGGCGCTGGTCCGTACAGGTGACCCGGTTGGGAGCTCGGCCGGTCAACGTGACCGTGGGTAACCGGACCGTCAAGCGTCAACGCGCGGCCAGTACCATTAAGCTGTACATCATGCTCAGTATTTTTCAGCGGGTCCGGCAGCACCGGCTGACCCTCACGGCAACGACCAAAACGCGCTTGAAACGAATGATCTACAATTCGGATAACGTGGCGGCTAACCAATTGATTACCACGGCGGGAGGCCTCAAAGCCGTCAACCGGGTGATTCGGCAACATCACTTCACCCAAACCACGCTGGGACGGCACTTGATGGACACGCAAGCGTTACGGCGGGGGCACGATAACTGGACGTCGGTCCACGACCTGACCCGCTTCTTGACGTTACTGGCGCAGCACCGGTTGCTCGGGGCCACCCAGGATAAACGCATGTTGACGCTGATGCGCCACTGCCGAAATCATAGCAAGCTCCCTAAGCTGGTGACCCACGCCACGGTCTTCAACAAGACCGGCGAGTATCCCGACCTAGGGGTGCAGAACGACGCGGCTTACTTCAAGGTGCACGGTCAACGGCTGACCGTGGTGGTGCTGAGCCAACACAGCCAAGCGGCCCGGCAGTATCCCGCCATGGCCCAGCTGGGCAAGCACCTGGTGGCCCGCTTAAGTAAATAATTTCACAAAAAAGAACGTCTCCTAATAGGAAGCGTTCTTTTTGAATTCATCAGTTAATGGTCAAACCGAATGGCGACCCAGGTGCTGGCGAGAATCAGACCTAGCCCCAGGACGAAGCCCCACGAGAGCGGTTCGGCTAACAGCCACCAGCCCAAGAGTGCTCCGGTGACGGGTTGCCACAGGAAGAACAGGCCGGAGAGGCGACTTTGTAGGAGCCGCAGTCCCAGGTTCCAAAGCAGAAACGCCAGCGCGGTCGACACGGCGCCCAGGTACAGCAGACTGCCCCAGACGTGGGGGCTGGTCCACGCGATGTGGGCCAAAACGGGGGCCTGCCACCAGACGATGGGCGTCAGGCAGATGACCGCGACCAGCGTGGCCAGTAAGGTCACCTGCAGGAGCGAGTAGCGGGCGTCGATCAGTTGAATCAGGACGGACATCAGGGCCCAGGTCAGTCCCGCCAGTAACAGGCACAACGCGCCGAGACCCACATGACGGCCGGTGACCTGCACCCCCACGATGGCGATCACGCCGGCCGTCGCTAGGGTGAGGCTGAGCCAGTCCCGCCGTTGGGGCCGGCGATGTAACAGGGGCCAACTGAAGAGTACCATGGCGGTCGGCGTAGCGGTGGTGATCACCGCCCCCAGTTGTGCCGAGGCCAGCCAGGTTCCCGTTTCTTGTAGGACGATGGATAGCGTGTCGCCGATGAGCCCCGCGAGGATGATGAGCCGCAGGTTGGGCCAATCCCAGTGCCAAGGGATGTGTTGGCCCCAGGCGATGAGGCCTAAGACCACGGTTGCAATCAGGTACCGTAGCCAGACCAGTTGAATCGGGGGGATTTCCCCGACGATGGTTTTGACCACCACGAACATGCCGCCCCAGATGCAGGCCGCCAAACTTAAACACAACGCACCAAAAATTGATTTTGTCTTCATAAGATGATCCTCCGCTAAATTTTTTAGACGTCTAAACTCAGCGGTGGGTAAGACACCGCTGATTAGCGGGTCGCAGGAACATCACATTCGAATAATGGGGCGAAGAACATGGCGATAACCTCCCTTATCGGTAACTTAGCTCATCTAGTTTAGCACAGCGAAAAATGCCGCGGAATTAACTTATTGGGAAATAGCGGTTAAGTTAATGAGCAAATAAAATATTTTTTCAATAAGCCAAACTTTCCTGAAACCGGTGTCAAAGGCGATAGGTTGCGTTTTTAACCCGATTAACCAATTATTCCATCATGGCTAATCTGAAATTGTGGGCGCTTTCTCAGAAATTTCCTAGTATAATAAAGATGGTTACAGAGTCCTGAGGAGGTTGTGACAGATGGATCAGATGGAATCAATGAATCCGAAGAAGTTTAAACGCATTTTAGTGGGGGTCGACGATTCACCCGACGCCCAACTGGCCTTTCGTTACGCAATGAACCGGGCCAAGTATGACGAGGCCGAATTGGTGATTTGCTCGATCATGGAATCCGAGAGCATGAACATTTACCAGGCGCTCAGCAAAGATTACGTGCACGGGCAACGCGCCGAACTGGTCAAGCACCTGGAACAATATCAGAAATTGGCTGAACGGGTTGGCATCAAGAAGGTTAAGTTAATTATCGGTGAAGGGGATCCCGGCGAAACCATGGTCAAGACCATTATTCCCGAGGTCAAGCCCGATATCTTGGTGATTGGCTCGTTATCCAAGAGCGGTGTCCGGAAATATTTCGGGAGTCAGGCGGCCTACATGGCAAAATATTCTCCAGTTTCTGTAATGATTGTGCGGTAACGTTTTCAGAGACTTTTCATAATAAAATTGAAAATTATATTCAGTTAAACGCTTGCAAGTCGAAAAAAAGTTTCATACAATGGTTCCTATGCGTAGTGATTGAATTAGCACTTTTACTTAATTCGTCAGAATCGGGCATAGGAAAAGAGAGAAAAACATGCAGTTCGTGATTTTATTATTGGGTATTTTGCTCTTACTGTTCTTGATCATCAAGGTCAAGCTGAATACCTTCGTTTCACTGATTGCCACTTCGATCTTGGTCGCATTAGGTCTGGGGATGAATCCTGCAGACATTGCCGATTCCATTAAAAATGGGATTGGGAGCTCAATGGGCGAGCTGATTATCGTCTTTGGGTTTGGGGCCATGATTGGACGACTGGTATCAGATGCCGGGGGATCTTACCGGATCGCTCGGACGTTGATCAACGTCTTCGGGAAGAAGCGGTTGCAGGTTGCCATCGTGATCGCGTCCTTCCTGATTGGGATTTCCTTACTGTTCGAAGTGGGGTTAGTCCTGGTTACGCCAATCGTGTTCGCCGTGGCGTTGGAAGCCGACGTGCCATTCCTGTACCTGGGGATTTCCATGGCCGCCGCCTTATCCGCCACGCAAGGCTTCTTACCCCCACAACCCGCACCAACGGCCGTTGCCACGGCCTTGGGTGCCAACATTGGGGAAGTCCTGTTAATCGGGATCATCGTGGCGATTCCTTGTGTGATCGTCGCGGGGCCACTTTGGACGCGGGTCATTCGGCGGTTCAGCCCCGAATTGTTCGTGGTCAAGAAGTCCTTACCAGCCTTTGGTGAAGTGAAGGAATTCGACTTGAAGGAAACCCCTGGCTTTGGGATTTCCGTGTTGACTTCTTTGTTCCCAGTGATCTTCATGGCACTGGCCACGATTTACCAAATGGCGGTCAACGGCGGTCAAGCGCCGAAGAATCCGCACGGCTTCGATGCCGTCGTGACGATGTTGGGGAACCCCGTCATCGCCATGGTAATTGCCTTACTCTTTGCCATCTGGTCCATGGGCTTACACCGCCAACGGACCATGAAGGAAATCAGTGGGACCATCGAAAGTGCCGTGAAGTCGATCGCCATGTTACTGATGGTTATCGCCGGGGGTTCTGCCTTCAAGCAAGTTCTGATTGATGGTGGGGTCGGGAAGGCCGTGCAACAACTGATGGTCAACTCCTCGTTCTCCCCAATCATCTTGGCTTGGTTCATCACGGTTATCTTGCGGATTTCTTTGGGGTCCGCAACGGTTGCCGGGATGACGGCTTCCGGGCTGATCATGCCGTTGATGCACTCACTGGGTGCCGATCCCGTCATGATTGCCTTAGCCATTGGGGCCGGGTCACTGGCGGCTTCTCACGTGAACGATGCCGGGTTCTGGATGTTCTCCGAATACTTTGACTTGAGTGTCAAGGACACCTTCAAAGTTTGGACCACGCTGGAAACGGTCATCTCCATTGTGGGGGTCATCATGGTCATGATCATGAACGCCATTTTCCATTAATTTAAGTTTTAGCAAGCGGTCGGCGCCTAGTCGACCGCTTTTTTGCGACCAAAAAACGCCGTTCCCAGCGAGGGTAACGGCGTTGACAACTCACTTATTTTTCTTCCCGGACGATGTATTTCGGCCGGTGCTTGGTTTCCAGATAAATCTTATTGATGTACTGACCCAGGATTCCCAGACAGAACAACTGAATCCCGCCAATCAGGAGCATGATGACTACCAGTGACGGCCAACCGGCCACCGAACCGCCCACGGTGAGGGCCCGGACGATGACGAAAATCAACCCGATGATCGATAGGAAAAACGAAATGCTACCGACCCAGGTCGCGAGGCGCAACGGCGCGTTGGAAAAGTCGATGATGCCCTCGATGGAGTACGAGAACAGTTGGCCCAGACTCCAGTGGGTCTTACCGGCGGCGCGGGGCTGACTTTCGTAAGTTAAATAGGTGGTCTTGTAACCGACCCAGCTGAAGATGCCCTTAGAGAACCGGTTGAACTCGGGCAGGTCGAGGACCGTGTTGACGAACTGACGCGTCATTAACCGGTAGTCGCGCGCGTTAGGTTCGATGCGCACGTCGGAGATCCAGTTGATGACCCGGTAGAAGCTACTCGACAGGAAGGCCCGGAGCTTGCTTTGCCCTTTGCGTTCCTTCTGAATGGTGCCGACACAGTCGTAGCCCTCATTTTCAATCAGGGCAAACATTTTGGGTAATAATTCGGGTGGGTCCTGGAGATCGACGTCCATGACGGCCACTAATTCCCCGGTAGTGGCTTGCAGTCCGGCGGCTAAGGCAGATTCTTTGCCAAAATTACGTGAAAACGATCGGTAATGGACCGTCTCCGGATTAGCCTGGTGCAACGTCTTCATTTCCGCTAAGGTGTTGTCCGCCGACCCATCGTCCACGAAGATGTATTCGGGCGTGACCGTGGGGGTCGGAGTGTTCATTTTGTCGATCACCTTGCTAACGGTTTGGTAAAATAGTGGGATTGACTCCTCCTCGTTATAGCAAGGAACGACTAGACTTAATGTTTTCATTGATAGACATTCCTTTCACACAACATGCTTAATTCTACAGCAAACCACTAGGAATGGCTATTACGTTTCCTTTATGTTTGGGTGTCTTTAAACTTAACTATCATGACTAACCACGCTGGTCGTTAAGGGGCATCACCGGTAAGCTGGGGTGGGAAAACGCGGCCAACTCGTGACGGCTCCGGCGTGACGAACCAAACCAGCTAATTAGGTTTCTCCCGGTCCGCCGTCATCCACGTGTCATCTGGCTGACACAAACTCTGACGTTGCGGAAAATGAGTTAATCCAGGAATTGCCCCGCTACTGGTCCCGACCGGTGGGGTTATCTGCTATAATTAGGCGTAAGACTTCGGAAAGTAGAGGGAAATTATGACGAAACCGATTAAAGTAATGACCGTCTTTGGCACCCGACCGGAAGCCATCAAAATGGCACCGATCATTTTAGCGATGCAACAGCGACCGGCAGAATTTACGCCGATCACCGTGGTTACGGCCCAACACAGAGAGATGTTGGACCAGGTGCTCGAAATTTTTCACATTCACCCGGATTATGATTTAAATATTATGCGTCCTAATCAGACACTGAGTGGCATCACCACCCGCGTGTTGGACCACTTGGATCAGGTCTTGACCGAAGCGCAACCCGACATCGTGTTGGTTCACGGGGATACCACCACGACCTTTGCGGCTAGCGTGAGTGCCTTTTACCACAAGACCCTGTTGGGCCACGTGGAAGCCGGCTTACGGACCTGGGATAAGTATTCACCGTATCCCGAAGAGATGAACCGGCAACTGACCGACATTCTAAGCGACCTGTACTTTGCGCCGACCGACCTGTCGCGGCAGAACCTTCTTAAGCAGGCCCACCCGGATAGTCACATCTACGTGACGGGTAACACCGCCATCGACGCGCTCAAGCAGACCGTCGATGCCAACTACCACCACGCCGTCTTAGACCAGGTCCAAGCCGGACACCGCTTGATCCTGTTGACCATGCACCGACGGGAGAATCAGGGGCAACCCATGCACGTAGTCCTGCACGCCATCCGGCAGGTGGTCGCGGCCCATCCCGACGTGGAGGTCATCTACCCGGTCCATTTAAGCCCGGCCGTACAAAAAGTGGCCCACGCCGAATTAGACGGCATGGACCGGATTCACCTAATCGACCCGCTAGACGTGGTCGACTTCCACAACTTAGCGGCCAGAAGTTACTTTATCATGACCGATTCGGGTGGGGTCCAGGAAGAAGCGCCGTCCCTGAACAAACCCGTGTTGGTCCTAAGAGACACCACGGAGCGGCCTGAGGGCGTAACCAGTGGGACCTTGAAGTTGGTTGGCACCGACCCGCAAAAGGTCACCACGGCCATGGAAACGCTCTTAAACGACACCACGGCCTACCAGACCATGGCCCAAGCCCAGAATCCTTACGGTGACGGTCACGCCTCGGAACGAATTTTGGCCGCGATTGAAGAAAAAATCAATGGAGGCAAAGCGTAATGGCTGAAACAGCGTATGATCGCGCGGAAATCAAGACGACCGAACAGTTGTCCGAAATCATGCGGCATATTCATCACGAAGCGGGGAAGCACCACGAACGGTTTGATTATAAGATCTTACGGAACGTTCACTTCGCCAACAAGGTCAAGAACCCGGTCACTCAGGAAATGAACGACGGGGATTCTTGGCGGGTGATGCAGATCGATAATTTACTGGTGACCTCGTTTGGGGTCATCAACGTTGAGAGCAAGTATTGGCGGGGGATGATCTTTCACGACTTGTCCGACGAAATCTTCTCGTCGAGCCTGAACGAATTTTCCGCGGTCAACTTGCGGCACAAGGAAAAGGACACCACCAAGGCGCTAACCAACCAGTTGGACCGGTTCTTCTTGCCGAACCTCTCCGAAGAAAACGAGTCGTTGACCCAGGGCTACACGTTGAGCCTGGAACAAGACGGGCGGGAGAAACGCACGGTGACCCTGCATACCGGGATCGGTAATCCGGCGACGCAGGCCGAACTCTCGTCGAAATTACTAGTGCGCTACATCAACAGTGAAATTACCATGCACAAGCAATTAGAAAACAAGAGTGACCGGATCATCGACTTTGTGAAGCCTTTGGTCTACTACAACTATTATGACCGGTACGACCACAGCAATTCGCTGGTGGTCGGCAACAAGACCAAGTTGAACCCCCGCGACGCCTATAATTGCACGGCGGTGGCCAACTATCACGACCTGGCGACCTTTATCGAGACCTTCCGCCAGGCCAAGCGGGTGCGCTTTAGTCGCCGGACACTCGAAAAAATGATTGGGACCCTGAAGTTCGCCGAGGATTACGGGTCATTTTAAAGGGGGTCGACCGCCCGTGAGTCGCTGGCGAAAAGTTTATACGGGGGCCCGCACGGTGATTACGACCATTGCGCGCCACTACCAAATGGCCAACGTCTCCGACTCGGCGGTAGTGTTGGCCTACTATATCTTATTATCGTTATTTCCGGCGTTGCTGGTCTTGGCCAGCCTCTTGCCGTACTTACACATTGACACGCAAACGGTACTGAACGGCATCGAGCCCATCGTGCCCGAAAGCATCTACGACATGTTGGGGCCCATCATCCATTCCTTTCTGAATCGGCGCAGCGGTGGGGTCCTGTCCATCGGGGTCGTCGTGGCCCTGTGGTCGTCGTCCCGAGCGGTCGCGGCCTTTCAACGGACCGTGAACCGGGCTTACGGGGTCGCGGAGCACCAGAACGCGTTCGTTAACCGGGTGGGGGCCTTCTTCTGGATGGTCGTGTTGATCGCGTTGATGTTTGGGTTGATGCTGGTCTTTAGTTTTAGCCAGATCATTCTCGAACAGCTGACGCCCCTGTTGCACCTGCCGACGCAGATTCTGACCTACGTCAACGCGGTGCGGTGGCCGGTCACCTTCGTGGTCACGTTCTTCATCCTCTTGATCCTGTTTTTCTTCGTTCCCAACGCCCGCTTGAAATGGCGGTTCGTGTGGCCGGGAGCGTTGATCGCGGCGATGGGTTGGTTATTGCTCTCGCAAGCCTTCTCGTTATATCTGAAATACTTCATGCATAACATTGATAGTTATAAAACGATTGGGACCTTCATCGTGTTGATGTTCTGGCTGGACTTTACCGGGATGATCCTGATGTTCGGCGCGGTGGTCAATGCCTCGATTCAGGAATTGGTCGCCGGGCCGGTCGAGGAACAGGCGCAGCTGCGGCGGTTATTGCGGCGGCGAAAAGCTAAGAAAGAGTAGCGTTTGTTAATTTTGCGTTAGCGCGGTCGTTTGACGTGACGCGTTTAGCGGTTGTGACTTAAAATAGAGAAGCTGACCAGCACGGGCAGCTTCTCTATTTTAAGTCGGGGCTATTCTCGAATTTAATGGTGATCCTGACAACTCGTGACCAATTGTTGGGCAAAGGCGTCCAACTGTTGGATGTCGTCTTGGTCGGGGGACAGGTTGATCTTGATGTCCGGGGCGCCGGCCGTGGCGTGGGCCTGTTGAAAGGCCGCGGCGAATTTATCGACCGAGATGTTGTAGTATTCCCCGTAGAAGGTGTCCCCGGAACCGGCGACGCCGTAGAATTTACCCGATAGGTCCAGGGCCTGGAGATCTTCGTAGAAGTCCAACCCTTCGTCGGGTAAGGCCCCTTCGTCGTAAGTGTAGGGGCAGACCACGCAGATATCGGCGGTTTGAAAGTCGGTGGCGTCGGCCTGTGAGATTTCACTTTCGGTGACCTGACAGCCTAAATCCTCTAATTTCTCGGTAATGATGTCGGCAATGTCTTCGTTGTTGCCGGTGATGGTGGCAAAAACCACTTGTGCTGTAAGCATAACCATTCTCCTCCTCCGGACACGTGTCGGCGGTTTGAGCCACACGGAGCGTTATTTACCCTTAATTATAGCAGGTCTCAGGGGAGGCGACTAGGCAGGGTTAAGGCCAGTCAATGTGTTTGTGATGAAAAGCTAATCGATTAACTAATGTCGGGTTCCGCCGCCTGGGTTGGGCGCGGACCTGTTAAAATAACACTTAGAACCATTCCAGACCAGGGGTTCTAAGTCAGTCGAACAAGGAGTGACTTATTTTGGCCGTAATTACCATGATTGAAGCCCAGAAACGGGCCGGTCGGTTCAACGTGTACGTGGATGGTCACTACGCGTTTCCGGTCAGTGAAAGCGTCCTGATTGATTTTCGGTTGTTCAAGGGCATGGAAGTTGACCAACAACTCGAAGCCCAACTAAGCGCGGCCGATGACGTGGCCAAGGCGTATAACCGTGCGTTGGACTACCTGTCCCAGCAGCTGCGGACCGAAAAGGAAGTCCGGGATAAATTGGCGGGGTTAGAAATCCCACCGGAAGTGATCGACGAGACGTTGGGGCGGTTGGCCGACCTTAACCTGGTCGACGACGCCCACTACGCCGCCAGTTACGTGCGGACCATGATGCGGACCAGCGATAAGGGGCCGCGGGTGATTCGTCAGCATCTCCGGCAAAAAGGGGTACTAGAACAGCCAATCGATGACGCGTTAAAGCTGTACACGCCGGAGGAGCGCCAGACCGTGGGGACGGCCGTGGCTCAGAAACTGGCGAAGCGTTACCGGCACCAGGCCTTTCACACGCAGGAACAAAAGATCCGGCAGGGGTTGATGACGCGCGGCTTTGCTAGCGACGAGGTCGGCACGATGCTCGCGACCCTGGATCTCCAGCCCGACGTCGATGAACAGGCGGCGCTACTGGCTAAGCAGGGGGAAAAGCTGTGGCATAAGTACCGCACCTTAGCGGCTAGTGAACGAAAGTATAAGACTAAGCAGGCCCTGTATCGCAAGGGGTTTGGCTTAGATGACATCGACCATTGGTTAGTGGGGGTTGCCACGACCGATGGGGAATAGGTAACTTGTAAGACAGGGGGAGTCTGAAATGAAAGCAAAAATGGGGGTTTTTGCGTTACTAACGGCATTGGTGATTGGGTTAGGGGCTGGTCTGGTCTTCTGGTTTAATAACCAGAACCAGTCACAGGCCGAGACGAAACCGGCGGCCGTCAGCAGTAGTTCCGTGAAACCGGTGAAACCAAAACCGAAAAAGGTCGTGCCGAAGAAAAAGCGACCGGTCGCCCCGAAGAATACCGCGGCGACCCGCAAGATCGACGCGGTGTTACGGGCTAACCGGTTCGTGGGCACGGCGTTAGTGGTACGAAACGGCAAAACGGTTTACGAAAAGGGCTTTGGGTACGCCAATTACGCGCTGCAACGGAAGAACGGCATCAACACGGAGTATCAGTTAGCCTCCGTGCAGAAGTCCTTTACCGCGGGATTGATCATGAAGTTGGCGGCGGCAAAGAAGCTGGCGTTGACCGATAACCTGGCGAAGTACTATCCGCAGATCAACGGGGCCCAGCAGATCACCTTACGTGATATGCTGGACATGAAGAGTGGCTTGACGCTGGTGCCTTTCCCGGATGACCTGCACTCGGAAACGGGCATGATCAAGTTTATTTTGAAGAACGTGAACAGTGACCCGGCAAAGATTGGCCAGTGGAATTACGCGCCGGTTAACTACATGTTGTTAGCCGGCATCATCCGCAAGGTCAGCGGGCAAAGCTACCAGCAATACTTCACCCAAAATATTACGCAGGCCTTTGGGTTGAAGCACACCGGTTTTGTCTTTAACATGAACCGGCAACGCGACTACGCTCAGGGGTATGAGAATGAAGATCCGAACGATGTGGTGCCCAACTATCGGAATAAGTTCCCCGAATCCCGGGCCTCTATGTATTACCAGTACGGGACCGGTCAAGTCTACATGTCGGCGCGCGACCTCTACGTGGGGGAACGCGACATGCTCCAGGGCAAGTTGTATCCTCAAGCCGACGTGAACACGTTGTTGACGCCGGGCTCGGCATCGACTTACGGCGGTGGCGACTACATCCAACCGGGCTACATCCGGGTCCACGGGTTAGCCTACGGACACGAAGCCACGGCCCTGTTGAGTAAGGACGGTCAAGACGGGGTGGTCCTGTTGACCAACTACTACCGGGTCAACCAATTGGCACAAACGCCGGCCATCCAGATCTGGAACCTACTCGAAGCCGGTCAATTAGGCAAATAAGGCTGTTATCCAAAAATGCGTCACCGTCGGTTGGACGGTGACGCATTTGCCGTAAACGGGGCAATTAGTCCTTGGGGCGGCTGTCGTAAGCCCGTTTGGACTTGTAACCGGCCCGAAAGACCGTGCGCATCACGGCGATGTGGCGTTGCTGGGTGGCTGTAGCCTTGGCCCCGAAGATGAAGCGCGCCCACTCCCGTTGGTAGCCGGGCGTGAGGTCGTTAAAGAAGGTTTGAAGGGATAAGTCGTCGGCTAAGAGATCGGCGACTTGGGGAATCATGGGTTCATAAGCGCTCAATGGAAGTTGGGGCATGGAATCACTCTTTTCTGGGGTCCGCCCACCAGGGATGAGGCGGTCGGCGACCCATTTTTTCTTCAGTTTACCCCGTCGCCGGCGAAAACCCAAGAACTTTCAAACGCCAATCGGCTAAAGGTATTCATTAATAATGGCGAATCTGGTATAATATTGAGTGAATTTTTTATGATTACCCGTTACTTAGAAAGTAGGGTTATAGACATGACGCGCGAAGCTAGAGGACCTAAGGAAGGCGACTTCATTACGATCAAAAGCTACAAGCATGATGGAAGTTTGCATCGAACTTGGCGCGATACCATGGTACTCAAAACAAGCGAAAATGCCCTGATCGGCGTCAATGACCACACCCTGGTCACTGAGGACGACGGGCGGCGGTGGGTGACGCGAGAACCCGCCATCGTTTATTTTCACAAGCATTACTGGTTCAATATCGTCGCGATGATTCGGGACAACGGGGTGTCGTATTATTGTAATCTGGCTTCCCCCTATGTTTTGGATAAAGAAGCGTTGAAATACATCGATTATGACTTGGATGTGAAGGTCTTTCCCGACGGCGAGAAACGATTGCTCGACGTCGACGAATACGAGGACTTCAGTCAACGCTGGCATTACGGTGAGGAGACTGATCGGATCTTGAAGGCCAACGTGTTGACGTTGGTCGATTGGATCAATCACCATAAGGGGCCGTTTTCTCAGGCCTACGTTGATTTATGGTATCAACGTTATCAAGAGCTGTTGCGCCGGTCCCACTAGGCCGCTAAGACCTGGAGATCACAAGCGACGGATCGTTATGAGTTGTCTTCCGGACCACCGGGGCGCTTCCGTAAGCGGGAGCGCTCCTTTTTTATGGCGTTGCGTCAGTAAAGGCAGCCGGATTAGCGGTTTTTAAAGCCTAAACTTGGTAGAATGGACCTAACGTGGGCGTCAGGTTAGCGCCCCAGTTAAAACAAGGAGGTTTGCCGATGAAATGGTTAGCAAATTCGCGACTACTCTTTTGGTCCGTCGAACTCTTGATCGTGGCCACGTTGATCTGGGTGTGCACCCAGATTAGCTTTCTCTTCTCACCGATTGGCATCTTCCTGTCGGTGATCTTTACGCCGTTGCTGCTCTCCGGCATCCTGTTTTACCTGCTAAATCCGCTGGTCAAACTGCTGGAACGGGTGCACTGGAAACGGCTACACTTTAACCGGACCGCTGCGGTGGCGGTGGTCTTTATCGGGTTAATTGCCGTGATTGGGTACGGGGCGGCCTGGGTGGTGCCGAAGTTAGTTTCTCAAATTACCAATCTGGTGGGCAACATCCCCGACTTTGCGCGGTCCAGTGAGGCGGTCCTAAAGCAGGCTGCCAATCATCCGTGGCTCCAGCAGATTGACTTCTCCAAATATCTGACCCAGCTCCAGGATTCACTGGCCAAGTACGCGGAGAGCGTCATGAGTGGCATCACCTCGGGAATCGGCACCGTGGTGGGGACCGTGACGTCGGTGACGGTGACCGCCGTGACCGTCCCGGTGATGCTGTTTTACATGTTAAAGGACGGCGAGAAATTGATGCCGGCCATCCGCAAACTCTTGCCGGCTAAGCACGCCGACCAGACCCTGGAACTGTTGAGCCGGATGAACGCCACGATTGCCCGCTACATCGGCGGTCAGATCCTGGAATGCCTGTTTGTCGGGACGTTTACGGCCCTGGGCTACATGCTGATTGGGGAAAAATACGCGTTGTTACTGGGCGTGTTCGCCGGGTTGTGCAACCTGATTCCCTACGTCGGGCCCTACTTGGGCATCTTGCCGGCGTTGATCGTGGCCTTTACCATCAGCACCAACATGGTGCTCTACGTGATCATCGTGGTGGTGGTCGTGCAGCAGATCGACGGCAACCTGGTTTACCCCAACATCATTGGCCGGACGTTACGGATTCACCCGCTGACCATTATCATTATTTTACTGGCGGCGGGCAACATTGCCGGGTTGTTGGGCATGATTCTGGCCATTCCGTTGTACGCGGTGGTCAAGACCGTGGTGCAGTATCTTTACAGCATTTGGCAGCTTGAACACCCGGCGACCGGTCGGGAAAATCTCAAGAAATAACTAACGTTTGCGGTTAGAAGTTGACGTCACCGCTGAATATGCTACTATTTACTTTGTTATTGGATTTTTATTATGCCCCCGACGGCTGTCGGGAAATTACCAGATAAGTAGGAGATTCTACATGAAAAAAGTAATTACGTACGGAACGTTTGACTTGCTCCACAAGGGGCACATCCGGTTATTGAAGCGCGCCAAGGCCTTGGGCGATGATTTGACCGTGTGCTTATCTTCCGACGAATTCAATGCCGAAAAGGGTAAGCGGGCTTACACGTCCTATGAAGACCGGAAATACATTCTCGAAGCTATCCGTTACGTTGACCGGGTCATCCCTGAAAAGGGTTGGGACCAGAAGATTCGTGACGTTCAAGACAACGACATCGATATTTTTGTGATGGGTGACGACTGGAAAGGGAAGTTCGACTTCTTGAAGGACTACTGTGAAGTCATCTACCTGCCCCGGACCGAAGGTATTTCGACCACTAAGATCAAGCACGACTTGGGCTTAGCGGACGACGAAGCCTGGAAGGAAGAAGATTAGTCGATGGTCCTAAAATCCTTAGTCGCTGACTAGGGATTTTTTCATAGTGACCAGCGCAAACGGAGGGAACAGCAGTGCAGCAAATTATATTTCTCGTGACGTCGTTGGACGGCCTTCATAAGCCCAATTTTACCAAGCAATTGAAGGCGGCCCTTCAACAAAACGTCACCATTAAATTACTCGTCGCCCTGGTGGACTTTGACGCCGCCTGGGAAGTGCGGCAGTTCATCGAACGGTTGGCGCGTGACGACGAACGCTTCAGTCACGTGCGCATTATCACGATTGCGGAACTTTACGCACAGGAGGCCGGCTTGGCCCTCAGTGCTGAGGACCGCCACGCCCTGGATTTAACGGCGTATGAAGAACGGGTCTTTGCCGACCAACAGGGACAGTTACGCCGGTACTTAGACCATGGGCACCTGATCGCCGAATTGCAACAATTAGACGACCACACGCCGATGGTGTTACGCCAATACCACGACGATCAATTGACGCAGGTCGATACTTACGATTTACACGGGCAGGTCGTGGGAGTCGCGAAGTTTCAAGATGGCGTCGCGCAGACCAGCTACCTGCTAAACGCGCAGGGGGAAGCCACGCTTCGCTTGACGCGTCATCAGCGCCAGGTCGAACACGTCTACAACTTAGGGGCGGATTCGGCGATGATTGCCACGGAATTTAGCAGCGCCAAGGAAGTCGCGGCACTCAATAACATGTCGAAGCGTAAGCGCGACCGGACGCTGGCTAAGAGCGTGGACCATACCGAGATGATCACGGCCACGGAGACCTACCACAGCGTGTTGGTCTACGCCACCTACCACCGGTTCAACGACGTCTATGCCTTCTACCAGACGGTGCTGGACCACTTCATGACGCCGCAGACCCAACTTTACGTGGATCTGGCGGTCAACGCCGTGTTGTCCCCGCAAATGCCTCACCAGTTAATCTTTAATTACTAAGGAGTTATTCCATCGTGCGTGCGATTTTATCTGGATTACATCATAAAAAGAAATTACAGGAACTCGAACTCGAATTGATCGACGTGCCGGAACCGTTTGACGACTTAGTGGTCACCTTTCTGGAGAAGCAGACCCAAGTGTCGTTGACCTTACCCATCACCAAGGTCATTAGTGCCGGCGTGGTGCGGGTACGGCTTAACGCCAACGACTTAAAGGTGCCGGGCAGTACCCAGGGGGACTTTAGTTGGGAGCTGTACTTGAACCTCCAGCAACAGGATACCCGGGGCCTGATTCAGGTCGAAAGTGAATACCTCAGCGACCGCCATCAGTTGTCGTTGACCAGCTTTTATCAATTAAACAGTGACGCTAACGGCATGGCGTTATTTAACCTCCACACCAATCAACCCGATGATGAATTTGCCATCAGTGCGATTAACTTACAGAACGACCAGCTCCAAATCACGGGGCCTAACCGGATCAACAACCGTAAGATTGAAAATCAACGGCTGGTCCTAAAGAACGGTCAAGATCAGGGGACCGCCGAATGGCCCATCACCAAGATGGGCTTGCACGGGCTGTTTAGCGGGATAATCCCGTTAAGCGACCTGGCGTCTAACAGTAAGCAGGAACTGTTCATCCGGTCGACGGTGGACGGTCAGGACCTCGAACAACGGGTGATCCTGGGCAAGTCGTTGGCCGGACAGGTCACCCAAGCCATCACCGGGCATCACCGCTTGGTCGTGATCGAAAAGCGGTTCAACAACGGCATTCAGATCCGCGAAATGGCGGCCCCGTCGTTACCCGAACGGCTGGGACACCTGCCCAACAAGGTCGGCGGCGCGACGCATCTGTTGAGCGTCCTGATGGAAAAGGTCAACTTGATGTACATGCGGCGGTTGTTTAAGCGCGGCCACCGGGCTTACGACCAACCGACCCTGATCTTCGAAAGTTTCGGGGGTCGGCAGGTCAGTGATTCGCCGTACGCCATCTACCAGTTGTTCACGCAACTTTATCCCGGCTTCCGCTTCGTCTGGTCGATCGACCGGACCCAGAAGAAGTTTTGTAAGCAAAACGGGATTCCGTTCGTGGTGCGGCGCACGGCCAAGTGGGTCCGGACGTTGGAAAAGGCCACGTTCTGGATCAGTAACGCGCGTTTCCCGGCCTGGGTCAAGAAACCCAACTACGTGACCTACATCCAGACCTGGCACGGAACGCCGCTGAAGAAGTTGGGCCTCGACATCGAAAACGTGTCGATGCCTGGCACCACGACCACCAAGTACCACGCTAATTTCGTGCGCGAAGCCAACCGGTGGGACGCGTTGGTCTCGCCTAACGACTACTCCACGCAGATCTTCCGGTCGGCCTTCGGGTTCAACAACCAGATTTTAAAGGTCGGCTATCCCCGGAACGACGAACTGATCAACAGCAGTGCCGAGGACATCGTGGCCTTAAAGACCCAGATGGGGATTCCGTTGGATAAGAAGGTCGTCTTGTACGCGCCGACTTACCGGGACAACCAGTTCGCCGAGAAGGGGAAGTACACCTTTGAATTGCCGTTCTCGTTAGACGACTTCAAACAAAAGTTTGGCGACGACGCCGTGTTGGTCCTGCGGATGCACTACCTGATCTCTAACGCTTTAGACATCAGCGGGTACGAGGACTTCGTGTACGACATGTCGAACCACCCCAGCATTTCGGACCTCTACTTGATCAGTGACATGTTGATCACCGACTACTCGTCCGTGTTCTTCGATTACGCCTACCTCAAGCGGCCCATCCTGTTCTACCCGTACGATTACCACATGTACAAGGACGAACTGCGGGGCTTCTACCTGGATTACGAACGGGACTTGCCGGGGGAAATCGCCCACAACGAAAAGGAATTGTTGACCATGATCGGTGACAAGTTACAGACGCCGGACATGAGCGACGATCCGAAGTTCATGGACTTCTACCGCCGGTTCTGTGCGATCGACGACGGGCTGAGTTCGTTAAAGGTCGTGAACTACGTGGTCCAACAGATCGAAAACCAGGGCTAACCCGGTGTCACGGTTGGCTTTAAGCGTGAATCAATCTTATGGCTAATTACCACTTAAAAACCCCGTCATTGCATCGAGCGCAATGACGGGGTTTTAGTGACGCCTATTTTGTTTTGGGGGCCTGGTTCACGCGGTCAACGGCGTGGGTTTCCAGTTTGGTCACCGTTTTGGCCGATGAGGTGATGCCTTGGAAATACTGATGCAGAATCTTTTGGTAGTTGCGTTTGACCAGCGCGACGTTGGGGGCCTTGCGCCGGGTCAGTTGCGTCTGGGCGGCTTGGGCCCAACGCTTGGACCGCGCGGGTTGACCCGTGTGATCGATTAGGTAGGTCACGTTGCGGCTGGCCTTCTTGGCCTGGGGCGTGACTGGCTGGTTAGGCGCCTGACTGCTGGCCAGGGAAGCGTGCATGTTGGTGGTCAGACTGGTGATTTCGTAGTATTGATTTTTCTTGACCCGCACCCCGGCGTAGGACTTGAACAGCAGGACGTTCAAGAGGCTGGCGATAATCACAATGCCCACCCCGCAAACAATCACGGTCATTGCCGGCCGGAGCGCTTGGTGGTGGCGCTTGGTCCAGATCAACCCGACCAGTCCCCCGAGGGCGATCAGGGCGCCGAGACTAAAGACGATTTCAATTAGGATGATTTCGGTACTCGCCGACATAAGTTCACCTGTTTTCCGATAGAATTCAATTTATAATGATACCACTAAACCGGGGATGGCGGAAACGCCGCCGAGCAATTCGTGAATTGTCCGGGGTTATGTGTTAAAATCAAAGCATTGTGTCTATTAACGTGTTTTTAAACCTTAAAAATCTGTGAGGAACGAACTATGAGTGAAAAAAATTTAGCAGCGGCGGTGGATAAGCGGCGGACCTTCGCCATTATCTCCCACCCCGATGCCGGGAAAACCACGATTACCGAACAACTCCTGCTGTTCGGGGGCGTCGTGCGGGAAGCCGGAACGGTCAAGGCCCGTAAGAGTGGTAACTTTGCCAAGTCCGACTGGATGGAAATTGAACAAAAGCGGGGGATTTCGGTCACGAGTTCCGTGATGCAATTCGACTACCAGGGCAAACGCATCAACATTTTGGATACCCCGGGGCACGAAGATTTCTCCGAAGATACCTACCGGACGTTGATGGCCGTTGACTCGGCCGTCATGGTCATCGACTCCGCCAAGGGGATCGAACCGCAGACCAAGAAACTGTTCAAGATTTGTAAGATGCGGGGCATTCCGATCTTTACCTTCATGAACAAGTTGGACCGTGATGGGCGTGACCCGTTGGACCTGATCGCCGAACTTGAAGACGTGTTGGGCATCGAAGGGTACCCCATGAACTGGCCGATCGGGATGGGGAAGGAACTTAAGGGCCTGTACGACCGCTACCATCACCGGGTGGCCCTGTTCCACCAGGACGCCCAGGGCAACCAGTACCTGCCGTTAAACGACGACGGGGACCTGGTCACGCCTAACGCCTTAGAGGAAGACGACTGGTACACCGAAGCCCGCGAAAACATGCAAATGATCGAAGAGGCGGGGAACCCGTTTGACGCGGCGAAAATTGCCAGTGGGGACCAGACACCGGTCTTCTTTGGGTCCGCGTTAGCGAACTTCGGTGTCCAGACCTTCCTGGACACCTATCTGGAATACGCGCCCCAGCCGGCGGTCCACCAGACGGAAACCGACGGCGACGTGGCCCCGACCGATCCGGAATTCTCCGGGTTCGTGTTCAAGATTCAGGCCAACATGAACCCACATCACCGGGACCGCATCGCCTTTGTGCGGATCTGCTCGGGTGAATTTGACCGGGGGATGGACGTGATCCAGGAACGGACCGGCAAGAAGCTGCGGCTCTCCAACGTTACGGAATTCATGGCCGACACGCGTGAAAACGTGGAAACGGCCGTGGCCGGGGACATTATCGGCTTGTACGATACCGGGAACTTCCAAATCGGGGATGCTATTTATACCGGTAAAAAGGATATTAGGTTCGAGAAGTTGCCACAATTTACGCCGGAACTGTTCGTGCGGGTCTCCGCGAAGAACGTGATGAAGCAGAAGTCCTTCCATAAGGGAATCGACCAACTGGTCCAAGAAGGGGCCGTGCAACTCTACACGGCCTACTCGACCGGCGACTACATCTTGGGTGCCGTTGGGCAGCTGCAGTTCGAAGTCTTCCAATTCCGGATGAAAAACGAGTACAACTCCGACGTCATCATGGAACCGATGGGCAAGAAGACGGCGCGGTGGATCGACCCCGACCAATTGGACGAACGGATGTCGTCCTCCCGGAACCTGCTGGTCAAGGACCGGCAAGGCCAACCGCTGTTCTTATTCGAAAACCAATTTGCGGAACGCTGGTTCAAGGATAAGTATCCGGACGTGACCCTCACGTCAAAACTTTAGACTAAAACGAGTAGCCCCTGGCAACGCATTAACGCGTTGACGGGGGCTATTTTGATGGTAGCGGCACCGGGTTAGTTGACAAGTCAACGCAAAAATAACCGCAGAGCCAACCGTTTTAGCCTTGTGAATTTATGGGAATTTAGCCCGTGCTATCGTTGAAGTAACGTTAGTGAAAAGGGGTTAAGAAACATGGAATTACGGGATGCGGGGAGAATCTGCTTGGCGTTATTGGGATTAGTGTGCTTCTGGGGACCGGTGACCAGCGTGCACGCCGAGACGGCCCAAGAGTTTATCGCCAAGGCGCCACAGGGAATCGCACTGACCAACGCATTCGTTACGGGCGAGTCAGTGACGGACAGTCAGCAGCAGAATAGTGCGAAGGTGATCACCGCTAAAGGTTCGGCGTCCCAGACCCAGGCCGTGCTGGTGACCAGTGCGCCGCAACAGGTGGGCACGATTTGGTCGCAACCGGGTAACGAATTTGATTTGACCCACGACGTGACCACGTCGATGTGGATGTACTTTGGCGATAAGCGCGAAAAGGCAGCGGATGGGATGGCCCTGGTGATCCATAACGATCCGCGGGGGCTCAAAGCCATGCCGCAGTTTACGGATAAAATCTTCGGGGAAACGCTGGGCGTTTGGGGCGTGGACAACCAGAATACGCGGACCGACCCGCAGGCGATTGCCGCAACGGCGATCCAGAATAGTTGGGCGTTGGAATTTGACACGTTCTTGAATAAGACCGCGGACTATGCGGGCGCTGGTCTGGGCACGTCCTTTGACACTAAGTTGAAGGGTCCCCACATCGCGTCGAACTACCCGGGGGATGCCGCGAGTTATCAGGTGAACCGGGTGACACCGGGAATACTGGCCTGGGACAAAACGCCCCGGTATTACTTTAATTTGAATCACGTCCAGCCCATCCAGGGGGATAAAAACCTCTTGGCAAACGGCCAGTGGCACCACATCACCCTCGACTGGCAGAGCCACACTCAGACCATGACCTACACGTTCGATGATAAGGATCCCCAGACCGGCGAACCTTTGCCGGGAAAGCAGCAGGCGGTCAAGCTCGACCTGCAAAAGATCGATCCCGAGAAGACGGGGAAGGCGACCTGGGGCTTTACCGGGTCGAACGGGATGGAGGCCGCCAATAACCTGGTCATCTTCGAGGGCGTTCCCGGCCTGGTGAACGCCTCGGCTAAGGCGACCTTGACGGATCTGACAACGCACCAACCGGTGACGGCCGGTGGGCAGGTCCGCGGCGATACGCCCGTTGAGCTGACGTATCGGGTTAACTACCACGATGGGAAGCAGGATTGGGCGGGGGTTCAGTTAGACGTGGCCTTGCCCCAGCGCATCCAGTTTACGCAGGGCGAGGTAACGTACGCCAACCAGCGCCGGCAGACGCTGACGGCGGCCCAATTGAAGGACGGCCATTTGGTGGCCACCCTTGACCAGAACCTTAATATGCGGAATCATCAGGCCACGATTCGCCTGACCGGCGTCACCCAAAATGACGTGCGCCCTCAGCCAATCGCGGCCACGCGCGCCAGTTTTTCGGCGGTCAACGGGATTGCGACCACGGCGGTGCCCAAGCTGACCCTGGTACCGAATTACCAGTTGGACTTAGCCCGGGAGAGTCCCGCGAAAACCACGGTCAAGTACGGTGACGCGCCGACCATTAGGGGGCAGGTCACCTGGCCCAGTAGCGTTCAGCTGACCAACCGGGAGTTACGGCTCCAGGCCACGGTCAACGGACGCAAGCAGGCCGACCAACCGCTAGACGAGCCGGTTGCGGGGGCGGTCCGGTATACGCCGGCGGCTAAATTGCTCAAGGGGGGCCACAACGACGTCCAACTCAAGGTCCGGGACAACTACGGCAACACCTCTCCGACCATTAAGGTGGACGTGAACGTGGTGGGGACTTTATCGTTAGACCTGGTTCATAGTGAGGCCTTTCAAACCACCCAACTAACGGGGCAAGCCCCGGCCAGTGTGGGCCGTGCGGGCGACTGGCGGGTCCTGGTCCGCGACACTCGGGCGGCGGGGGCCAAGTGGCAGTTACAGATCGCCGCGACACCCTTTCGTCGCACGGCCGATGATCACCCGTTGGACGGGCAATTGATGTACGTTGACGGGCAACACCGCACGGCCATCACGGCTGACCCCATCCCCATTCACCGGGGCACGGCGATGGACGACCAGCCGGTGTTTGACGTGGCCGCGACCTGGAATCAGCAACGCGGATTGAGCCTCCACCTGGGGACGCAGGCCCTGGCGGGGGAGTACCAGGCTAATCTGCACTGGTCGTTAAACGATGCGCCCCATTAGAAGCAGACACTGAAAGGCCAAGGGCCCCCCCTTGGCCTTTTTGAATACCCGCGCTAATCAAAAATCGAAGCGGAGCTGATGATTTTTGACCAGCCCCCGCGGCGGCGAACCCTTCTAATACAATTGACCTATTTCATCGTATAAAATGGTTATAGTATAAGAAAGGGGCGTCGGCGATGAACTTACGAGCAGGATTATTGGCGGTGGTTAGCGTGCTGTTGACGTTAGGGGTGGGCCTGACGCTCGCTCGTGCCGATGCGGATTACGACAATGCATTGGCGACCGCTCCCCAGGGGATTGCGTTGGATCAGATCTTTACCCCGGGAGAGACCGCCAACAACAAGGCCCAGGTGGTGACCACTACCAACGGCCAAACGACCGGGACTCAGGCCGTGATGGTGACTAATGCGAAGGATCAGTTTGGGACGATTTGGTCCACGGACGAAAACGCCTTTGACCTGAACCGTGACGAGAGCGTGTCCATGTGGATGTACTTTGGTAATAAGGCCGGTAACGCCGCGGATGGCATGGCGTTTGTGCTCCAAAACGATTCCCGCGGGTTGGCCGCGACCCCCAGCTTCGGGAAGAAGATTTCCGGGGAGACCCTGGGCGTCTGGGCGGTCGATACAAACACCAAACAGACCGATCCCGCGGCCTTAGCCCAGTTGGCGATTCAAAACAGTTGGGCGTTGGAATTTGATACGCATCTCAATAAGTCGGACACCTATAGCAAGGCCGGTGGGGCCGATTCGTTTGACGTGGGGTTGACCGGGCCGCACCTGGCCTCGGCCTATCCGGGCGAAGGCGAGAGCTACCGGCTGGTGAAAACCACCAGTGGGCTGATTATTACCCAGACGGCCTACTACGCAACGTTAGCGCACCAGGGCGTAATCGCGGGGGGCAACGACCTCCTGTCGAACGGCAGCTGGCATCACGTGACCCTGGATTGGGACGCTCAGGCCCGGCAGATGACCTACCGCTTCGATGACAAGGACCCCACGACCGGCAACGAGCAGACGGGAACGGCACGGACCGTGACGGTCGACCCGGCCGTAGTCGATCCCGACCAGACGGGGAAGGTCCGCTGGGGCTTCACCGGGGCGACCGGGAGTAGCTACGCGAATAATTTGGTGATTTTTGAAAACGTTCCCGGACTAGTCGAGACCGACGCCACGGCAACGCTTACGGACCTGAATACGGGGAAGGTGTTGACCGATGGCGCCAGTACCCGGGGAACCCACGAGGTGCAACTGGACTACGACCTGACCTACGAGGGGGGCAAGCAGGACTGGAAGGACGTGACGGCTAAGCTTAACTTACCGGACAACTTAGAATTTGAGAAGATCAACGTGACTTACGCCAACGGGGACCGGCAGACGGTCGACCCGGATAAGGTGGCCGATAACCAACTCACGTTTAAACTAGACTCGGCGCTCTCGGCGACGAACCAGACGGCGAAGATTCGGTTGACCGGAACCGTGGCCGACCAGAAACAGGCCAGCGAGGTGGCGGC
Organism: Levilactobacillus zymae DSM 19395; assembly: GCF_001434115.1. Classification (GTDB taxonomy): domain Bacteria; phylum Bacillota; class Bacilli; order Lactobacillales; family Lactobacillaceae; genus Levilactobacillus; species Levilactobacillus zymae. Next base: position 17,300 of record NZ_AZDW01000021.1, on the reverse strand, counting down.
CAAGACCAGTACCTTTACCGCGGTCAACGGGGTCACCACGACCGATACCGTCCACTTCACCATTGAACCGAAACTCGATATTGATCTCCTGTTGACGTCGGTAGCCACGGTGACGATTCCGGCGGGGGAGACGACCACCATTAAGGCCCAGGTCTTTGTCCCCGAGGGCATCACCATCACCAACGCTGACTTGACGGTGCACCCGACCTTAAACGGCAAGGCGCTGCCCGGTGAACCCATTGACGATCCCGACGACAATCTGAGTGGGAAGGTCCGTTACACGCCCGCCGTCGAGGATTTAACGGTGGGGAAAAACACGATCGACCTGTACGTCGAAGATAATTATGGGAACCGGTCGAACACCATCACGGCGACCGTTAACGTGACCGGGGGCCTGACCTTCGACCAGGTCGCCAAGCAAAGTTCCTTCCAGCAAACGACGCTCACGGGTAGCACTCAACGGGTCAAACGGACTAACGACTGGTCCGTGCGGGTCGTGGATAGCCGTGCGGCCGGGGCGAAGTGGCACCTCCAAGCCGCCGTGGGGGACTTTACCACCAGCGACGGTCAGAAACTAGCCGGCGGGTTGACCTATTCGGACGGGCAAAGCCAGATCCAACTGAACGGCACGCCCACGACCATTCATCAGGGCCAGTCCAGCGCTAATCAAGACGTGACCGACGTGGTGGATGATTGGACCGACGACACCGGTATCCAGCTAACGGTGGCCGGTCACGCGGTGAGTGGGGACTACAGTGGGCAGATTGATTGGACGCTCACGGACGCCCCCGCCTAAGCGCCACTTCAACTAGCGCCTAAAAAACGGTGTCTCCCCGTCAGGGAAACACCGTTTTTGGGATGCTGCAATTAAAGGTTAGGCCTGGGCGACCTTGGCTTGCGCCGCTTGGGCCAGGATGTTCAGGTAGTTGAACGGCCGGTCGAAGTTGGGCTGGAAGAGCATGTCAACCATGGCCAAGTCGTCGATGGTGTTGTTGTTTTGGATGCAGACGGACAGGGTGTTCGCCGACTGGGAGACGTCGTATTGACTCATCAGTGCGCCCCCTAAGATGCGTTTGGTGTCCGGGTCAAAGACCAGCGACATCAAAACGGGTTCCGTGGTCGGCATGAATTCCGGCCGGTAGTTGTCGGTAATGATGACCTGGTCGGCCTTAATGCCCTGTTGATTAGCGGCAGCCAGAGTCAGTCCGGTCGATACGATGGTCCGCCCGTACAACGCCAGGCCGGAGGAAGATTGCGTCCCCAAGTACTTTACAGTTGGTTGTGTCAGGTTCTTTCCTACCAGGATGCCTTGGCGCACGGCGTTGGTGGCCAGTGGGATGTAGGCACTTTGATGGGTCGGGTTGTAGTGAACGGCGGCACTATCGCCGGCGGCAAAAATGTCGGGGTTGGAGGAACGCATGTAGTCGTCGGTCAGGATTGCGCCGTTAGGGGCCATGTCGACCTGTCCCTTGAGGAGACCGGTGTTGGGCCGGAACCCAATGCACAGGATGGCTAAGTCGGTCTGGTAGCTGCCTTTATCGGTGTTGATGGTCAGGCTACCGTCGGCGGCGTCTTCGAAGTTGGCCACGGTCTCACCTAGAGCCAGTTGAACGCCGTGGTCGCGGTAGTCCTGTTCGATGGTGTCGGTGAACTGGGCGTCAAAATACTTCGGCATGACACGATCTTGGGCGTCGATCAACGTGACGTCGTGGCCGGTCGTGGAGTAAGCTTCCGCTAATTCGGCCCCGATGTAGCCAGCGCCGATCACGGTGATCCGCTTAGCGTCCTTGGCGTCTTCAAACAGGGCTTGGGCGTGGTTCCAGTTCTTGCAGAGCTTGACCTTGGCGTTGTCGATCCCCGGAATCTTAGGGACAATGGGCCAGGAGCCACTGGTCATGACCAACTTGTCGTAGGCCGTGGTGGTTTGTTCGTGGGTGGTCAAGTCTTCCACCGTCACGGTCTTGTGGGCCGCATCGACGGCTAAGACATTGTGATTCATTTGGACATCGGCGCCCAATTCGTGGAGTTCTTCGGGATTCGAGTAGAAGAGGCCTTGCGGATCGGCGACTTGCCCGCCTAAATATAAAGCGATTCCACAAGACAGGAAGGAAATGTTGTCGTTGCGTTCGTAGACCGTGACTTCGGCATCGGGATGATCAGCCAGGATTTGTTTAATGGCAAAGGTGCCCGCATGAGTACAACCAATAACTGTGACTTTCATAAGATGGTGCCTCCCAAAATAAGTGATTTTTGATTGAATTAATTTTCACAAGCGAAAGTAAATAAAAAATCAATTCAATTGATTACAACTTTATTTTAAACAATCTATAGCGAATGTCAACACTTTTTCGAATGTGTCACATTTTGCTCGGCGGGGTGCCATGGGCTCAGCCTAGTGTTCTCGGGGGAAAAGCGGTACACTTAGACCTAACATTAGTGAGAAAAGGAGTGCTTTATTCATGATTGGAAAACATTTAACCGCTTGTACCTCGGTCTTGGTCGGGAAGGCCGCGACCGTGGACGGCTCGACGTTGATCGCGCGTAACGACGACACCTTCTTGCCGTTGACCCCCCAACGGTTTTACGTGCATCCCGCCGAACATGACCAACCGGCCCGGACCTGGACGTCGAACCAAAACGGCTTCACGGCACCGATTCCTAGTGATGGTCACCGCTATTTGGCGACGCCTAACGTGGAGATCGATAAGACCGGGGAATACGCCGAAAGTGGGATCAACGACCAGAACGTGGCGATGAGTGCCACCGAAAGTGTGTACGGTAACCCGGACGCCTTGGCCTACGACCCCTTGGTGGAAAACGGCTTGGCCGAAGACTCGCTCCAGACCATGGTCTTGCCCTACATCACGTCGGCGCGTGACGGGGTACGCTACCTGGGGAAAATGATCAAGCAATACGGGTCTCCCGAGGGTAACGGGGTGCTGTTTTCCGACAATCAGGAAGTCTGGTACATGGAAATCGTGACCGGCCACCACTGGGTCGCCCAACGAATCCCGGATGACGCCTACGCGGTGACCGCTAACCAAGTGGCCATCCAGCAGGTGACCTTCGATGATCCCGACAACTTCATGTTCTCCGAGGGCATTCAGGCCTTCGTGGCCGACCATCACTTGAACCCCGACCAGGACGGGTGGAACTTCCGGCATATCTTTGGGACCAGTACCGAAAAGGACCGGCACTACAACACGCCGCGGGTCTGGTTCGGCCAACGCGTGTTGAATCCGGAAATTGAACAGGATCCACAATCCAGCGAGTTGCCGTTCATTTGCCGGACCAGCCATAAGATCAGTGTGGAAGACGTCGAATATATTTTGAGCTCCCACTACAACGAAACGCCGTACGATCCGTTGGGCCACGGTCCCGAAGCGTTGCGGACCAAGTTCCGGCCCATCTCGATGAACCGGACACAAAACTCCCACGTCCTGCAAATTCGTAACGACGTGCCCGCCGACCGGTCGGCCATCATGTGGTTGTGCTTCGGGGTGCCGGCTTTCAGTCCTTACGTGCCGTTCTTCGCCAACGTCACGGATACCGACCCGTCGTACAGCCAGACGCCACGACGGTTGGATGACCAAAGTGCCTACTGGATGTACCGGAAGTTATCGATGATCGTGGAGTCACACTACCGCGACTTCATCGAACAGGACGTCGATTACGTCACGGCGGCTAAGCAAAACCTGCGGACCCACGTGGCCCAGACGCTGGCGCACGCCGACCAAAGTCAGCTCAGTGGAGCGGATTTGACCGCCTACCTGACGGACCAGAACCACGCGGTCACGGCGGCAATGCGGCAGACCACCACGCAGTTTACCAACGACCTGATTGAAAAGGGGCTGACGTTATCGGGCCTGACCTTCAACATGGATAAGAATTTATAAGTCGCATTACGTGTGGTGCTAGTTGAGATAAAACTGGTCGCCTTCCGGCGCTCAGGGGCTGGAACGCCTGCGGGCACGATTTGAAGCCCCGCAAAAATCGCGGGTCTTCAAACTCGGCCTTATGGTAAGCCAGCAAGAAACGCTGACTAACCATAATTTCGCTGGCTGAGCCCCTGCTCGCCTCCAGGCTGTACATTGGTGGTCTCGATTCAGTTGAGTAAAAATTAACTAAAGCTGGTTTTAAAATCCGATTGTTGATCAAATGACTGTTCATTTTCATTTGATTCGGAGTCAAGTTGCCATCATAACGAGTGTGATCTGAATTCGCTAGATTGGGTTTTTAAATTAGACTTTGGCACTATCTATAAATTGCATGACGACCAAAAATCCGCCTCACCGGATGCACCGGTGGGGCGGATTTTGCGTTTTAACTTAAAGTTGACGGGCGAGACGGACGTAACGGGCGTTGATGTAGGCGGCCGGTCCAATCTGATACCAGACCAGTTGTTGGTCGTCCACCACCCGGCGCCGAATCTCGAGCAATTCACCGTTCGCCAGCTGCCCGGCGATTTCACCGTAGGGTTCGCGGTAGATCATCACGGCGCCCTGGGGGACGTAATCGACGGTCCCGGTCAACTGGACATCGTGGCCGGTCAGTTGCGTGACCCGGGGAATCTCAAGGTGGCGTTCCCAGTGTTCGTGCCGTTGCGTGTCCTCGGCGCTAAGCCATTGATTACCGCCCAGGTTATACCACACGGACTGGTCGGTCAGCGTGATGATGGCGAACAACCGCCAGAGCGATTGTGCGGGGAACTGATAACCGTAAGCCTGACCCGCCGGCAGATCGTAAACCGAATGGTCGGCGGTCAACGTGACGTATTGCTGGACGCGTTGAACGGTCTGCCAGGCATCGCGCCGGTAGAAGTACAGCATGCGTTGGGCGTGATCCGTATAGGTGCCGTGTTGGTTGCCCTGGGCCCGGAAGATGTGGTAGCCGTCGATGGTCGGGGGCGTCAGTTGAAACGCCGCGCCCAGGCTGGCTCGTTGGAGTTGGGGCAGGTCAAGGAGTTGGCCGGAGTCGTAATCGATCAGGTAGGTGATGACCGGTTGGCCCCATTGCCGCTGGTAGACTAGCGTGGTCAACCCGTATTCGCTGAGGAAAGTCTGGGTCATCCCGTCCATGCGTAACAGCACGTAGCCGGGGATGACGGGGAAGGCCGCGTGAACGGGCTCGCCGATTTTACCGGTCAAGACCAGGGCGGGCTGCAACGGGTGATTAGCCGTATCGACCAACCGCACGACCAGGGTGGCTGCGGGTTTGGCCGTGGTCTTGGTCACCCGCGGAGCCGTTACCACTGCCGGTTGGGCGTCGGCCGGTGACTGAACGACTGGCGGCTGGGGCGTTGGTCGGGTGGGGTGGGCATCCATCATAGGGGGTTGATCTTGCGTGGCCGCTTGGTGCGCCGGGGTGGCTCTTGGTGCTTGGTGGGGCCGCGGCGAGCGTTTAACCGTTGCCCGTGGGGTGACGAATCGCTTCACCCAGTCCATTAACGCCATAGTTGTGCACCTCCACCAGAATTTTTTAGCGACGGTTGGTCGCTAGTCGATAATTGCCTTTAAGGTACAGTATACCGCATCTGTTCGGGACCTGCAGGGGATTTTCAGACTAAATAAAAACGGTAACGCCGCGATTGGCAGCGTTACCGTTTCAATGACATTATTTAGCAGGATCCGTGGCGGCGTCTTCGTCGGCGGCTAAGGTAATCTTGCCGTCTTCGATCTTCGCTACCAGATTCTTCACGTCGGCGTGGTCGAGGTAGAAGTCCGCAATCCGGTCTTCAATCTCTTCTTGAATGACGCGCCGCAGTGGCCGTGCCCCCATGGCGGGATTGTAGCCTTCCGTGACTAACTTTTCTTCGACCGGCTCCGTGACGTGGATGTGCAAACCTTGACCGGCCAGCATGGTGTTCACGTCATCGATCATCAGGTCAACGATCTTCATCAAGTTTTCCTTAGTCAAGGAGTTGAATTCGATGATGTCGTCGAACCGGTTGAGAAATTCGGGCTTGAAGTAGTTGGTCAAGCTGCCCAAGACGGAGTGGGTCTTGCCCGCCGCCTCGGCACCGAACCCAACGCTAGCTTCAACGTCCCCGGTCCCGGCGTTACTGGTCATGATGATCAGCGTATCCTTGAAGGAAACCGTCCGGCCTTGTGAGTCGGTCAGGCGCCCGTCGTCGAGAATCTGTAAGAACATATTCATGACGTCGGGGTGGGCCTTTTCGATTTCATCCAAGAGGATCAACGTGTACGGGTGACGCCGAACTTGTTCGGTCAGTTGACCGGCTTCTTCGTACCCGACGTAGCCAGGAGGAGACCCGATCAGCTTAGAAATGGAATGTGGCTCCATGTATTCGGACATATCGAACCGAATCATGGCGTCCTCCGAGCCGAAGAGTTCGTTGGCTAATTGCTTGGCTAATTCCGTCTTGCCGACCCCGGTCGGACCGACAAAGAGGAAGGACCCAATTGGCCGACCCGTCCCGTTTAACCCAATCCGGTTCCGGCGAATAGCCCGGGCAACCTTATCCACGGCTTCGTTTTGCCCAATGATGTGTTGTTCCAGATCACTGGACAAACTCTGCAGTTGGTGTTGTTCCTTGGCTTGAAGTTCACCGACTGGAATGTTGGTCTTTTCTTCGACGATTTGTTGCATGTCCTTTTCGGTGACTTCCGTAGAAGCCGTTTGGTCCGCGTTAGTAGCGGATTCCTTGGACTTGTTTAATTTCGTGACTTGATCACGGTAGTAAGCGGCTTTTTCGTAGTCTTCCTGCTTCAAAGCGGCTTGCTTTTGCTTCTCCGCGTTGGCGATCTTTTCGTCGATAGCGTGTGGATCGGCAACGTTGATGGTTAAGTTTTTCCGTGAGCCGGATTCATCGAGAAGGTCGATCGCCTTGTCCGGCAAGAACCGGTCTTGGATGTACCGGTCGGATAACCGGACCGCCGCATCGATGGCCGCGTCCGTGTAGTGAACGTGGTGGTAATCTTCGTATTTCTTTTGAATCCCCTTGAGAATTTCCACGGCTTCGTCCGGTGTTGGTTCGTTGACCGTGACCGGTTGGAACCGCCGTGCTAAGGCTTGGTCCTTTTCGATATCCCGGTATTCGTTCAACGTCGTGGCCCCAATTAATTGGAAGTCACCCCGTGCTAAGGCGGGCTTCAAGACGTTACCGGCATCCATCCCGCCTTCAGCATTGCCGGCACCCATGATTTCGTGGATTTCGTCAATGAAGAGGATGATGTCGGGGTTGGCTTGAACTTCCTTCATCAATTGTTGCATGCGTTGTTCGAATTGGCCCCGGATACCCGTTCCTTGGACCAGTGAAACGACATCCAAACGGATAATCTGCTTGTTCATCAGCTTTTGTGGAACGTTACCTTCCACAATCCGTTCGGCTAACCCTTCGACGACCGCCGTCTTCCCGACACCGGCTTCCCCGATTAACACGGGGTTGTTCTTCGTCCGCCGGTTCAGGATTTCGATGACTTGCGCCGTTTCTTTGTCCCGTCCGATTACGGGATCAATCTTGCCGTCTTTAGCCAGCTGGGTGAGGTTCAGGCCATATTGGTTCAGCAGGCCGCCCTGACCATTGCCTTGATTGCCTGCAGGTTGGGTTGGTCGTCCTTGACCAGCCGCTTGCCGGTAATCGCCGCTTTGGTTCGGGGTGCCGCCTTGCATGGCCCGGAAAATATCATCCAGGTTGCCAAAGCCGAATGGATCTTGTGCCATACGGCCACCTCCATTTCCAGAGTTGTTTTGCTGCTCCTTGAGTAGTTGATAGCAATTTTGGCATAGGTCAACTTGTTGCCGTTGTCCGTTCACACTCATATATAAATGAATGGTCGCTTCGTTGCGGTGACAGTTTTGACATAGCATCTTGTCGTCTCCTTTCTGCCCTGGAGTAAGTGTGAGTAGACCCACACCGGTCAGTTGAAAGAGTTTGACCTTTCTTGACCATTGACCACATTATACCGCCTCACGCGGTGGGTGCAAGTAATTTGTCTCACCACGCTCAACGGTTAAGGCGGCCATTTAATTTGAACGACTTCATTTTAGCACTCCCCTTGCTAGAATGCTAAAAGTCACGTTCGATTTGGAAAATTCTTTTTTTGACCTAGGCGGAATTTCAACGTAAAATATGGAAAGAAAAGGGGGCAGTTGCCGATGGCACGAGACTTTACTGACTTAATGAACCAATTAAAGGACCAGAAGATCGACCAGTTCGAAGTGGGACCGGATGAGTTCCAGGCGTTCCAGAAGGCGTACATGGCCTTCGACACGCGCAAACGCGTGATTGGTCAGGCCCACAAGGACGGCAAGTTGATTTACCGCTACGATCACGATACGGGAGACCAGGGCTAACGGCAGCCCATGTATAGGGTAAAACAATTAGCTGGAGTTTGTCTTAAAGATCAAGGACCGCTCAGAATGACTATTCACCGATATTTAATTGAAAAACGTATTTGAGTGGCCATTATAATCAGTGCGAGCTGGAGGGCCAGTCAGAAATGGGCTCAGGGGGGAAATGGGCCAGTCTTAGTTGGCGTTTTTTGCCGGCTTAGACCAAGGTCGGTCTTCAAGACCTGGGTTATGGGCTTGAAGCCGTGCCCACCCCGTTCCAGCCCGTTTCTGACTGGCCTGGAAGCGTTGGGTACTTCTAGATTAGTTTTTTAAGACAGGTGCTAGTCGAATTAATCCACCGGAAAAACGGCCATCACCGCCGTTTTTAGTGGAATCATGCTATAATTGGGACTAGAACAAGTTAATGACTGATGACCGAGTGGTGGATTGGGCCGCGTGAGCGCCTATGAGACTAACGATGAAAGCGGTTCAGGTATCACTTGTAATTTAATGGCAAGATTGATATTCTAAGAAGGTAGACGTGGTGTTGACTGGTTGTTTGATCAATGCGCAAGATCAAAAGGCGCCACGTTCGCTAAATTATCAACCTAAGCTTAAAGGAGATCGATCAATTATGGAAAAACGCGAATTTCATATTACAGCAGAAACGGGGATCCACGCCCGTCCCGCAACTTTATTGGTACAAGCAGCAAGCAAGTTCAACTCTGAAGTGAGCTTACAATACCAAGACAAGTCCGTTAACTTAAAGTCCATCATGGGCGTTATGTCCTTAGGTGTCGGCCAAAATGCCGAAATCACCATCACGACGGACGGGGACGACGAAGCCGATGCCATGACTGCCGTTGCTGAAACGCTGAAAAAAGAGGGTTTGTCTGACTAATGAGAGCGATGCTCAAGGGAATTGCCGCGAGCGACGGAATTGTGTGTGGCCAGGTTTATCGCTTGGTCGAACCGAACTTAACCGTTCAGCAGCGCGCAATCACTAATCTTGATTACGAATTAAATCGATTCCATCAGGCCCTTGAAGCAGCCGTCTCCGATGTTGAGACAATTAAAACTCGTGCGACTAAAAACCTGGGTACTGATAGTGCCCAGGTTTTTAGTGCGCACATTGCCATGCTCCAAGACCCGGAATTGATTACGGCGGTTGAAACCCAGATCCGCCAACGCAAAATCAACGCCGAAGCGGCCTTGGCCGCCGTGGCGCGAACGTATGAAACCTCGTTTCAGGGCCTCACGGATAACCCGTACATGCAAGAACGCATTACGGATCTACATGATGTCACCAAGCGGGTCACGGCGCACCTCTTGCAGGTCGCCTTACCGGACTTGGCGTTAGTCAACCATCCGGTGATCGTGGTGACCCACGACCTGATTCCTAGTGATACGGTCTCGGTCAATCCCCGCTACATCCTGGGGTTTGTGACCGACCTGGGGGGGCGGACGTCGCACTCGTCGATTTTGGCACGGTCGATGGCCATTCCCGCCGTGGTGGGCACGCAACACGCCACGGATCAGTTGACCAACGGCGAAATGGTGATTTTGAACGGTACCCGCGGTCAGGTGATGGTCGCGCCCGATGACGACGAACTGGCTTCCGCGCAAGCAGCGATGCACGAACGGGCGGCTAACCTGAAACGGTTGAGCAAGCTGCGGCATCACGGCACGGTCAGCAAGGACGGCGTAGGGGTGACGTTGGCCGCCAACATTGGCACGGCCAACGATTTACCCAGCGTTCTGCAGAACGGCGCCGAAGCGGTCGGCTTGATGCGCACGGAATTTCTCTATATGGATGCGGACCAGCTGCCCAGTGAAGACGAGCAGTTTGCCATCTATAAACAGGTCCTGACGGCCATGGCGCCCCGACCGGTGGTCATCCGCACGCTGGATATTGGCGGGGATAAACCCTTGCCGTATCTGAAGCAAAAGCCGGAGACCAACCCCTTCATGGGCGCCCGGGCCATCCGCCAGAGCCTAACGCACCAGCAGATTTTCCGAAGCCAGTTACGCGCGTTGCTGCGGGCGTCGGCCTTCGGTAACCTGCGAATCATGTTTCCCATGATTGCCACGCTGGATGAATTTCGACAAGCCAAGGCGATTTATGACGACGAACGGTCGAAGCTGACCGTGGCGCAGGTGCCCCTGGGCAGTATCAAGATTGGCATGATGGTCGAGGTGCCCGCGGCGGCGCTGTTGGCCGACCGGTTTGCCCAAGAAGTCGACTTCATGAGCATTGGGACCAACGACCTGATCGGCTACACCATGGCGGCCGACCGGACCAACCAAGACGTGGCCTACCTGTATCAACCCTACCATCCCGCGATTTTGCGGTTGGTCAACCGGGTGATTGCGGCGGCTCACGGGGCGGGAATCCCGGTGGCCATGTGTGGTGAGATGGCCGGTGATCCGATCGCCGTGCCGCTGTTGTTGGGCATGGGACTCGACGAGTTTTCGATGGGCGCAGGGTCGATCTTAAAGACCCGGCGGTTGATCGGCCAACTCAGTGCCCACGACCTGCAAGCCCTGGTGGAAACTACCTTGAATCAGGCCAGCACCAGCCAAGAGGTCATTACCATGGTCCAGGCGGCGGTGCCGGGAATTTTAACCTAAAATTTAGATTACGAGTATAGGAAGGCGTTTGTTCGGAGAAATCCGGGGAAACGCCTTTTTATTTGGGCTGGGCGTTGGTTGTGGTTTGCAATCATCTAGGCAAACCCATATAATTGTGATGATTGTACAACACATGGCGCCAAAAACTTTAAACACAGCCAGATACAAGGGGGATTGGCAATGAACATCGGCATATTTACGGATACCTATTTCCCTCAAGTCAGTGGGGTCGCAACGTCCATCAAGACGTTGCGCGACCAGTTGGAAAAGCAGGGGCATCAGGTGTATATCTTTACGACCACCGATCCACACGTGGAGCGGAATGTCTATGAACGAAACGTCTTTCGTTTTTCGAGTATTCCCTTCGTGTCGTTTACGGACCGGCGGATTGCCGTGCGGGGACTGTTTCAAGCCTACCAAATTGCAAAGGAATTAAATCTCGACATCGTGCACACCCAGACCGAATTTTCGATGGGGTGGATCGGCAAGTTTGTCGCCCGGAACCTCGAGATTCCGTGCTTACACACGTACCATACGATGTACGAGGACTATCTACACTACGTGGCCAACGGTAAGATCTTAAAGCCGGTGCACGTGAAACAGGGGACGCTGGCGTTTTGTTATCATTTGACCGGGGTCGTGGCACCCAGTGATCGGGTCCTGACCACGCTGAGTGACTACGGGGTCAAAGCGCCGATTCGGGTGATTCCCACGGGGGTCAACCTCCACCAGTACGAACAGCCGGACACCGTGGATCTACGGCGAAAACTGGGCTTTGCGCCCGACACGCCGGTAATTTTGTCGTTGAGCCGGTTAGCCTACGAGAAAAATATCACGGCTAGTATTCAGGCCATGCCCCAGATCTTGGCACAGGTGCCCAACGCACAACTGCTGATCGTAGGGGATGGTCCGGCGCGTGAAGACCTGGAACAACAGGTCAAAGACGCCCAGTTAGAAGACCACGTGTCCTTTACCGGAGAAGTCAACAACGACGACGTCTTTCGTTATTACCACATGGCTAACGTGTTCCTGTCGTCGTCGGATTCCGAATCGCAGGGGTTGACCTACATCGAGGCCATGGCGGCGGGCACCAAGATCGTGGTCATGACCAGTCCGTATACCGACGAATTGTTGTCGAGTCGGGCGCTCGGGGTGACCTTTAAGGACCCGGACGACATGGTCAAAAACGTGATCGATTACCTGCTCCACGGGGATGAGGAACAAGATCCGGACCTGTTAGCGCGGAAATTAGCGGAAATCTCTGCGGATACCTTCGGCCAACGCATCATCAATTTTTATCGGGATGCCCAGGTCAGTTACGAGCAGGCGCACGAAGACACCCCGGATTTCAGCAATTAGAGGAGTACTTGAATGTTAAAAATCAACATGTTTTCCGCCGCAGATTCCGTGAAGGGTCAGGGGGTCGGGAGCGCGTACAACGAGCTCATGAACCTGCTGAAGACCCGCTTGTCACGGGAGTTTACGGTGACGGTCAATCGGTACGGTAAGGTCGATTTGACGCACTACCATACGATTAACTTTTCCTATTATTTGTCGACGTTTTTGCCCGGACGGGGCCGTAAGATTGGCTACGTCCATTTTTTGCCGGAAACGTTGGAGGGCAGTCTGAAGATTCCCCAGCCATTCCGGGGGATTTTTTATAAATACGTGGTGGCCTTCTACCGCCGCATGGACCATATCGTGGTGGTCAATCCCACGTTTATTCCCAAGTTGGTGGCTTACGGGATTCCGGAAGACCGGATTACCTATATCCCGAACTTTGTGAGCCGTAAGGAGTTTTACCCGGTCGACGCCCCACAAAAGCAGGCGTTACGGCACCAGTACGGTTATCCTACCGAAAAATTCACGGTGCTGGGCATCGGACAGATTCAAGAACGCAAGGGGCTGTTTGACTTTATCAAGTTAGCCGAACACCACCCGGAACTGCAGTTTATCTGGGCGGGGGGCTTCTCGTTTGGCCGCATCACCGATGGCTACGCGGAACTTAAGAAGGTCGTGGATAATCCCCCGGCCAACCTGAGTTTTCCCGGGATCGTCGACCGTGATAAGTTGGTCGATTATTATAACCTGGCCGATCTGTTCTTGTTACCTTCCTTTAACGAACTCTTTCCCATGTCGGTCTTAGAGGCCTTTAGTACGGGCACGCCGGTCCTATTGCGTGAGTTGGACCTGTACCAGGCCATCATCGCCGGGGATTACCAGCCCGCTAAGGACTACACCGAGATGGATCAGCTGCTGACCAGCTTGCCCCACGATGCGGCGGCCTTAGAACATTGGCACCAACGGAGTTTGGCGGCGGCCGACCAGTATTCGGAGGAGCACCTCACCCAGATTTGGCGGGCGTTCTATCAGCAACAGGCAAAAGAGGGGTAGTGCGATGACACGACGAAATAAATGGGTCCTCACGTTGATGCTCCTCCTGGGAATCGCGATTTTTGCGTATTCGTTGCGGGACATCAAGTTCTCCGTGCTGATCAACGACTTTGTGCATATCAATTTCTGGTGGTTCGGCGTGGCCGTATTATGCATGCTGTTGTACCTGGGACTCGAGGCCGTGATCGTCAAGGTCTTCATCTCCGACAGAATCGAGGGGTTTTCGTTTAAAGACGCCCTGCGGATTCCGGCGGTGGAACAGCTCTTCAACGGCATCACGCCGTTTTCGTCCGGTGGGCAACCGGCCCAACTGATTGCGTTGATGCAAACGGGGGTCGACGCCGGCAAGGCCAGCTCGATTCTGTTGATGAAGTTCGTGGTCTTTCAGTCCATGATCGTAGTCAACTTTCTGATTGCCCTGGTGATTGGGTTCAACTACATTCAAGATAAGCTCCACGCCCTCGCCTGGCTGGTAGTGTTTGGCTTCACCATTCACTTGGCCGTTATCATCGGCTTATTGATGGTCATGTTCTGGCACGCCTTTACCAAGCGCGCCGTGGCGGTGGTGCTTTACCCGATGCACTGGTTCATGAAGCGGGAACGCTACGACCGGATGGCGGCCAACATCGATAGTAAGATCGATTCGTTTTACGCCGAGAGTGTCCGGATCAGTGGGAAGGGCAAGCTGATGCTACGGGTCTTCGTGATCACGTTCTTTCAGCTGCTGTTCTACTACCTGATTCCGTACTTTATCATGCTAGCGTTGGGCTACACCACGGCTAACATCGTCATGGTCACCAGTATGCACGTGCTGATCGTGATGGTCATCTCCCTGTTCCCGATTCCCGGGGGCTCGGGTGGGGCCGAGTACAGCTTTGAAATGATTTTTAGAAGCTACATCGCGTCGAATAGTAAATTGGTGCTGGCAATGATTCTCTGGCGCCTGTTGACCTATTACTTCGGGATGTTGACCGGACTGGTCGCCATGGTGGTGAAACCAGATAAGGTCGTTGAGGAAGGTAAGCCCACAAATCTGTGAGTTTTTTGGATTAAAACGTGTCATCTGCCCTTAAGTTTGGTAAAATCATAGTGAAGCTCAGAAAGGGGACCAATCATGGAAGAATCTCAACTGATTGGCATCATCAATCGCTTAAAGGCGATGCAAGAAGATGCCACCGACGAGCCACAACCCCGTCGATTCGAAAAGGAAGGCGTTGAACAAGCCACAGTGGTTTACAACGCGGCCAACAAGACTTATACGTTAACCGAACACAATCCGGAAACGACCTTCGAGTTTGATAACATTGATTTAGTGGCTATCGAATTATTTGATTTATTGACGGATAACTAACAAAACTATGGGTGCCATAGTTTTGTTTTTTTATAGGCCGAAAAGTTGAATTTTTCCAAAGGTTGCCCGTTAGAATTGATTACCCAGCGCTATCAGCTATACTGGAGTAATGTTAATTATTTTGTGGAGGCAGTCTCATGGCAAACTTTGTTAAGCGAAGGATGAACTGGGTGAATACCCGTATGGGGTTCTTCCTCTTGATCGTCGTTTTATTTTGGATTAAGACGTACGTGGCCTACCAAACTGAATTTACGTTAGGGGCGAAGGGTAACGTGCAGCAGTTCTTACTGCTGATTAACCCGCTCCCCGCCGCGTTACTGGTTTTCGGGATCGCGTTGTACTTTCGGGGCCGGTTGGCGTATTGGCTAATGTTGATCATTGACGTCTTAGAGTCAACTTGGATCTTCGCTAACGTCGTCTATTACCGGGAATTCTCGGATTTCTTGTCGTTTGGGATCATGAAGGGTTCCAGCGACGTCCAAAACAACCTGGGTAAGAGCTTAGCGCAAATTACCCACCTGTATGATTTTTTTGTGTATCTCGATATTATTCTACTGATCGTGCTACTGTTGACGCACGTGATTCGTATTGATCCGCGGCCGTTTAAACGGCGGTACGCGTTGACCGTGTCGGTCTTATCGTTTGGCCTGATGTTTGCGGAATTTGGGATGGCCAACGCGGACCGTTCCGGCTTATTGACCCGGACGTTTGATAACAACTACATCGTGAAGTATTTGGGATTAAACGAATACGCGGCCTTTAACGCCTACCAGACGCAAAAGGAAAGTGCCACGCGGGCCAGCGCCAATGCCAGTGACATGAAGAGTGTCCTGAAATACCTGAAACAAAACCGGGTCAGTCCGAACGTTTCCTATTATGGAAAGGAAAAGGGCAAAAACGTCTTTATCATCCACTTGGAAAGTTTCCAGCAATTCCTGTTAGATTATAAGGTGGATGGTAAGGAAGTTACCCCGACGTTAAACAAGTTCTATCATAGTAAGAATACGTTGTCGTTTGACAACTTCTATAACCAGGTCGCTCAAGGGAAGACCTCCGATGCCGAAATGATGCTGGAAAACTCGCTCTTTGGTTTACCTCAGGGGTCGGCGATGACGACCTACGGGACGCAAAACACGTTCCAGGCCGCACCAGCCATTCTGAGTCAAGAGGGCGGTTATACCACGGCGGCCTTTCACGGGGATGTCCCAAGTTTCTGGAACCGGGACAATACCTATAAGTCATGGGGTTACCAGTACTTCTTTAGTTCCAGCTATTACACCCAGAAGGCCAACTATAGTGTTGGTTATGGGCTGAAGGATAAGATCTTCTTACGGGATTCGGCGAAGTACATCGAACAGTTACCGCAGCCGTTCTACGCGAAGATCATCACGTTGACCAACCATTACCCGTACGAATTGGATAAGAAGAACGTCGACTTCCCGGCCACTAAGACGGGGGACAAGACGGTCGATCCGTACGTCCAGACGGCGCATTACCTGGATCAGGCGTTTGCGGAATTCATCAGTTACCTCAAAAAGGCGGGGCTCTATAAGAATAGTGTCATCTTGGCCTACGGGGACCACTACGGAATTTCTAATAACCACCGGCCGGCGATTGCCCAACTCTTAGGGAAGAGTAAGGTCACGAACTTCGACCTGGCGCAATTCCAGAAGGTACCGTTGATGATTCACGCTACCGGACTCAAGGGGGGCATCAACCACACGTATGGTGGGGAAATTGATGTCTTGCCGACCCTGTTGGATCTCTTAGGGGTGAAGAACACTAATACGATCCAGTTCGGTCAGGACCTGTTGGCCAAGAATCGTAACCAGACCGTGGCGTTCAGAAACGGCAACTTTGTCTCACCGACCTACACCAAGATTGGCGGGACCGTGTACGACACCAAGACGGGGAAGCCGCTGACGTTGACGAGTGCGCAGAAGAAACAGGTCGATCAGCTGCAAAATCACGTGACGACGGAACTGTCATTATCTGATCGGGTGATTTACGGTGATTTACTGCGGTTCTACACGCCTAAGGGCTTTACGAAGGTCAATAAGAGTAGTTTTACCTATAAGTACAAGCCAGCCATGGAGAAGCTAGCGGAGGCGCAAAAGGAAGAAAAGACCAGCGTCTTGGCTAAGCATAACGGTAAGAGCACCGTTTCGGACTACAAGACGGATGCTCCTGAATTGAAATAGTCGTCATTAGAAAGCCCGTCATCTGTATGATGACGGGCTTTTGTGCGTTTTTGACAGACGGTTTGAAATTAATTTCAGTAAATATTCATTTTTCGCTTGACCAAGTCCGGAGATATTGGTAAACTAATTTCTGTTGTCATTTACGGAAACAAACGCGGTGGCAACGGCAATGCGTTACGATTTAACAATTTAAAAAAAGGCTTGACGGTCGGATTAATAATTGTTATGATAGTAACCGTTGTTGAGAATATTTATTCAACTTTTTCGAAAACATTCAATATTTATTCAAAATAATGTTTAAAAAGTTGTTGACACGATATTATCGACATGATATACTTTAAAAGTTGTCACGAAGCAATTACTTCTTATGATAACTTGGTAGACCTTTGAAAACTGAACATTGTTTCGACAAACCAAATATGTGTAGG
>NZ_AZDW01000020.1 GCF_001434115.1 Levilactobacillus zymae DSM 19395 | reverse complement strand
CACTTGAATCATGTGTTTGATGGGGATTTTGGAGTTTCTGGTGAATAATTCAGGTGTAAGTTGACGTGCTCCAAAATCGTTTTGGTATTCTTTCGGTACGTTAAATCCGTAATCTCAATGGCGTCAGTCATCTGCTACTCCTCCTTGTTTGCCGTGATATAGGCTTGAATGGCTGTGACGATTTCCCCATCGCTCAGCCGCAACGCGTGTAGTTGCGTGTACAAACGTTCGATGTACCCGTGACTCAACCGTTGCTTCAAGGCGGTGATCCTTGCCGTATCCATCGTGACAAAGTTCCCCACACCGCGCTTGGATGTTAAGACCTGCTCCGTGACCATCTCACTAAGGGCCCGTTGTACCGTGTTGACGTTCACGGTCAAGTCCACCGCTAATTGCCGTACTGCGGGCAGTTTCTCGCCGGGCGCTAAATCGCCCGCCACGATCCGGTGGTACAGGTTGTTTTTGATCTGATAGTAAATCGGTACCTTATCATCAAACTGCATTGATCCCACCTCAATAGTGTTCTACTTCTCTATTACACAATAACATATTCCCCAAAATTCGCCAACCCCCCTGAACAAATTTAACTGGAAAGGAGGTTATTGTGAACGTGAACAATTTCGCAACCTTTTCATCTAGCTGGTGTTCCGTCTTCCGTAAAGTGCGGTATAATAATCCCAACAAGTTGTCCGGGAAACCGACTGGTGGCCGGCCGTTTGCCTTAAGTTGATTGGCAGTCATTTTCATCATTTTCATCGCGGTCACCAGTAATTAAGGGCTTACATGGTAAGGAATAAATGATATAGTATAAGTAAGGTTTCTATATGCATCGTGAAGGGGTGGCATCCATTATGTTACAACAATATCAAAATATTCTGGTTCCCGTTGATGGTTCAAAAGCAACCCAACCAGTTCTCGAAAAAGCAATTGAAGTCGCGAAGCGGAATAAAACACACCTGGACATTTTAAATGTGCTGGAAGTCAACCAATTCAGCGATACTTACGGTGGCGCTGTCAGCGGCGACGTGATCTACAAGTTATCGCAAGATGTCCAAGACCGCCTGAACGCGCTGAAGCAACAAGCAATCGACGCCGGTGTGCCCGACGTCAGCATCCACGTTCGGTTTGGGAATCCTAAGCCGGTTATCGCCCGCGAATTCCCAGCGGACCACGATACGGAACTCATCATCATCGGCTCGACCGGGTTAACCGCCGTCGAACGGTTAATGGTCGGTTCCGTAACCAACTACGTCAGCCGTTCTGCTATCTGCGACGTGCTGATCGTTAAACCCGAAGAAACGAAATAAGCGCTTAAACTGACAGAACCTGCCATCTGCGGACGGCGGGTTCTTTTGTGTTGCTCAAGGAGGACGACCATGCACTGGACCTACATCCGTAAATACCCACTCGACCAACCCGCTCGCACCGTCCGCGCGTTACTAAGCGCCTGGCTGATTCCCAGCCACCTGATTCATAGCCTGCGCGTGGGTCAGCGGGTGCTGGTCAACGACCACTACCGCTCGATGAACCAACTGGTCCAGCCCGGCGAGCGCCTCACGTTGACCTTCGTGCCGGCCGACTTCACGCATCCGTTTCCGGCCGTCGACCCGGACAGCGCGGCCACGGTCAGCGTCCTCTACGAAACGGCCGACCTGCTGGTCATCAACAAGACCCGCGGCAGTAAGACCCACCCCAACCAACCGGGCGAACGGGGGACCACACTGAACCACGTGGCGGCCTACCTGGGGCCGGACCAGCCGGGGCCCTACATCCTGAGCCGTCTGGACCAGGAAACCACCGGGGCGCTACTGATGACCAAGACGCCAGCCGTAGTCCCCGTGATGGTCCGCAACATTGCTGAAAAGCGAGTCCAACGAACGTACCTGGCTTGGGTCCACGGTACCCTAACCGACGAGGGGACCTTTGACGCCCCAATTGGCCGCGACCCGTTGGATAAGCGCAAGCGTCAAGTCAACGGCGACCACGCCCAACGCGCCGTCACCCATTACCGGGTGGTCGACCACCAGCCGGGCGCGACGTTGGTTCAGCTCTGGTTGGAGACCGGCCGGACCCACCAACTGCGGGTTCACCTGGCCGCCAGCGGTCATCCCCTGGTGGGTGATCCGCTCTACGGCCCGGGTGACGGTCGTCGCTTACGGCTCCATTGCTGGCGCTTGGCCTTCCCGCAGCCGTTTACCCTGGACGATGAACTGACCACGATCACGGCACCGGTCCCCAGTGGGTTCGATGAATTGAATTTAGGTTAAAAATAAGGCCTTCCCGGCTGGCTAACTCGGGAAGGCCACTTTTAATTTCAATTAATGCAGATACCCCTGATGGTCAACGTGGTTTGGTTGGTGTTCCGTCCCCAACCAAACATCATGGCCCACCGAAGCCAACAGAATGATGGCCCCACCACCAACCACTAAACTAAACCACCAGTTGACCTGCGCGGGCGTTGCTTGAAAAATCCCCCGTAGATTGCCCAACAATACTAACGCAACCCAAAACCGTACCGATTTAACCAGCTTCAATACCCGCATGTTGATTTCCCCTTTCAAGCAAGGTAATACTGTTATTTTCAGTCTACCACGGCAGTTTTTAGTTGTTAAATACCAGACACTAGTATGAGGCTCAACTAGTTGTCAGCATCGTTTGCTCGTCCCGACAGATGAGCGTATACTAAAATCATTAGATACAGTCTTCACAATTCATCTATCGTTTTGTTAGGAGTGGGTGCGAATGTTTCGTCAATTTTTAGCTCGCTGGGGAAACAGCTTGAGCTTGCTGCTGGTTTTAGGTCTGGGCTTACACACGGCCACAACGCTACCGGTAGGTCCGAAATTAGTCGTGGATTTAGGTGGCGTGGCGCTATTAGGCTTCGGGTTGTGGCAGGTTAACCATCAGTCGGTCGCCGAAAAACGGTCATTAAAATGAAAACCAAAACAGATTAGAGACGTTTACAAATCGTAAACGTTCCTAATCTGTTTTTAGTTCTATGCGAACGACCTGATACCGTACACGCAACCCCAATGGCACCTCGCGTTGTTGAGTCATTATCACCTTGACATCCCGGTGTCCATCTAACACCACAAACCAGACTGGTGGCGACAATTCTGCCATCATCAATAGGCTGCCCCAAGATGCCATGATCCGTTCTGCTGAAGCCTGAAAGTTTAACCCCCGTGGTGACCCGTAAATAAACGTAATACGCCATGAAAGTAAACACCCCGAATCACCGAAATCCAGAACAAAATCAAAAACGGCCACCCAAATGGTCCCCGCGGCCAATTATAGGCAATTACGGGGGTTACCACTCGCCAGCCAAACGTCATCCCCGCCCAGACAAAGTTTCCAATCAAAAGGACCCATAACCCGACAAGTAACCACCCTGTTTTTCGACGCAAATTTTTGACCTCCCCAGTCAGTTTGTCATCCAAATACGCCTTAAGTATAGACCATTAGTTACTCATTTGATTAATAGTTATCATAAATAAATAATCCTATTAAGCGATTCATCATGAGGAAGGTCAACTACTAATGCCTCGCGACCAATAAACGCCTTATTTACCGTTCTCTGTCGTTTCAAAATCGCCCTATTTCCCAACGATTTTTGCGTTGTTCCCGTTTCAATCTAGCCTAGATGCTATAGTTGATTTTGTCGGGCCTACGTCCGGCACTAATCTAACTGTATTGGAGAAACGACGATAAATGAAAACTAAACTTAGCGCTTTGTGGCTCACAATCTGCTATGCCAACCTGACTGGGCTGTTCGCTCACTTCATGACCAACCTCATCACCGATCGCTGGTCCGGGATTGCTCTGGCCTTACGCCTACTGCTCATCATTGCCATGGGCTTAAGTGTCGTGGGAACCGCCCGTCATTTTCTAAAATTGATCACGCCTAATCGGGCCTAATCCAACGACCGTGGGAATCTTTCCGCGGTCGTTTTTCAATGCACTCAAAAAACGCCCAACTCACAAGTTAGGCGTTTCGTGCGCTTGATTTTAATGGTGTTGAGCGGACTTGAGCACCCGGTAATGGGTCACCCCATAATGGGGATTCACCGTCACGCGCACCCACTGGCCATACCGAAACGGTCCCGGATTGTCACTGTTGGTCTTTAACGTCACCATCCGCGAATGGCCCGCCGCGTTCACCGCGCGGCCCCGGTAAATGGACCCCGTAATTTGATAATTGACGGGCTGACTTAACGGCCGCGTCCCCACCCTGTGAGTGATGCGCAGGTCGTAGTGCGTTCCCCCGTATCGGTAGCCCCACCAGCCCGCCAGGCCCAAAATTTCCAAGACCAATAAACCAACTGCCAGTCGTCCTAAATACCGTTCAACAAACTTCTCCAAAATATAATCCCCCAAAATACCTTAATTTGGAAGCTACCGGTCGATCACCCGTCTAACGGTTCCCCGTGATCTACCGTTTAGCTCCCCCTTAAATATGACCGAGGAACCCGTTGTGGGCAATCCTTTTCCGTTAACCCTAATGAAAATATTAGAAACGCTGGCAGGCTCACCTTCAGCATCACGACCAACTCGCCGAATTTATTACGATTTGTGTAAGCGTTAACAATTTAGTCGCTTCCGCATAAGCTCAATGGTACACTAGGCGTAAGGAAGTGACCAAATGATGCTCAACCCTCAGGCCCACCACGAATGTTTCGCCCTGCCCCAGAAAAATGGTGCACTGTTATTGATTCCCGAAACGCAGCGGGTCTTGTACACCGATTTGCTGGCGTACCAAGAAATTGCCGACGACCTCAACGATACCTTCGATGATCCCGGCATCGATGAAGCTACCCGCAGCCAGTGGCTCACCTATTTGGACGACCAAGCCACCCAGGCGGGCCAAGAACTCGACGTGTCCGCCCTGGAAAACTACCTCTTTTTGCTCGATTAAATGGATTAAACAACCGGTCAGCGCCTGTCATTAAGCCGCTGACCGGTTTTGATTTAACGTCGTTGTTTGACCCACTGATAGGCCAATACGAAGATTCCCGCCGCCACCAAGAACAGCCGGTAAATCAGACTCGTCCCCCAGCGGACAACGGCAAATTCGTGTTCCCCGGCATCCCCGATTCGGGCCACCCCCAAGTGGCCGGTGTTGGCGTAAGCTGATCCGGTCCGCACGGCTTCCTGGTCCGTGTTGTCGCGCGGGTGTTGTATCTTTTCGCCCAGATCTGCCGTCTGGTTGAACGAACCGAACATCCGCCGATAGACCGTCGGGAAAACGATTAAATAACTCAATATATAGTACCCGTCCCAGCCGTTCAGGTGCCAGCTAAAGGAAACGGCTGTCAATTCCATACCACTGATCAAAACCAATAAGGCTGCCGGAAACAGCCCCTTTAGATATATTCGTTTTCGAGTCATCCTACTTTCCCCTCATTAATTCACTTGATATCTTTAAATTCTAAATACTAACCGCGTTCCCGTCAAAGCAAGCTAGTGAACATACTTAGGCATTTAGAGCCTGAATAGATGCAACTTCCCCCACCTTCTTCTATCCTATAGCTAAGCTCATATTCAAGACTAGCTCAGTTTAGGTTCGCAGATTGGAGGAGTCCCATCATGACTAAAATTTACTATCCCGTTACCCTGGCGAAAATCGTGATGATTCTCATTAATTTAGCGATTTTAATCGCCGGGCTCGCCATTCACGACGCCCTGTGGCTGTCCGGGGTCTTCTTCTGCGGCCTGATTGGCGTGCAGTTTCACTTCACGGTCTTCGAAGACACCCGCGATACCAATTGGGTGAGCCGGCTGGACATCTGGCTGTCACTGCTCACCCTCCTGTTTCTCCTGTGTAAATTTTTCGTGGTCACCGCGGTTCCCGCTTAACTCAACGGACCGACTTAGGATTGGGGGATAGCCCCCAATCCTTTTTGCCGACTAACCGGTTTTTGGCGGATTAATCGCCGATAACAATTATTACAATATCAATTCGTTTGGCGGTTTAGCCTAGTGTGGAATTTCTCCCGGTGCTACACTGAAAGTAAGTCTAAAGGAGGAATTTTAAGATGCGCAAAATTGTTCAAGGCGCACTGGTTTGCGGCCTGGGGCTCGGTGCGTGGTTCGGCATGACCGCCACGACCACCGCTCACGCCGCCAGTTATTCAGCCACGCGCAGTCAATCCGTCAAGCTGGTCTGGCGCAAGAGTATGGGGCAGAAGACCTACACCGCCACCACCGGCGCCCGGTATTCCAAACACCTGGGGACCAAGTACGGCAACAACGCCACCACGAAATCGGTGGTCTGGGTCACCGACGCCCACGAAAAGCTCTACCGGCCGGCCAAAGGCACGTCCGCCATTTACTACCACGTCAAAAGTAGTGACGGGAAGCTTCAGGGCTGGATCTGGCGCGGCTACCTCACGGCCACCCAGGAACACACCACCACGACCAAGGGGCAATACTCCGCGGCTCGGTCGAATTCCGTTAAGCTGGTCTGGCGTAAGAGCATGAAGCAACACGCCTACACCGCCACCACCGGCGCCCGGTACTCCAAACACCTGGGGACCAAGTACGGCAACAACGCCGATACGGCCGACGTGACTTGGTTGACCGACGCTCACGAAAAGCTCTACCGCAAGGCCAAGGGCAACTCGGCCATTTACTACCACGTCAAGAGTAGCGATGGCAAGCTTCAGGGCTGGATCTGGCGCGGTTACCTGAAGGCCCAAACCAGTGACAGCACCCAGGACGCCACGACCAACACCAGTTCAACAACCACCGATCTCAAGAAGAATCAGTCGGCCACCAGTTTCACGGTCCAGAAGAGTACCAATAACGACGTGCTCGGGCAACAGGACAACGCCTTTACCCAATTGGTCACGGCACAACTGGTCAAGGACGGTTTCAAGGTCAGCCAAGACTTGGCCGGCGCCTACCAGGGACTCGCCCAGATCGACGACTGGGACGGCGCCCTGACCACCACCGCTTTTGCCGATAACTTCGATCCTTACGACCAAGTCACCGGTAAGCTCAAGGCTAAGGACATCAACTTCCTCTACTCCAGCACCGCTGGTCGGGTGGGGTCGAGTCACGATAAGCTGACCGCCAACATGGACCCGTGGTTCCCCGAAGACATTCAACGCCTGCTGGGCACCAAGGTCGATCCAGATACCGGGAACGTCAAAACCTTAGTCAAGGATCTCGCCCTGTACTTAGAACAGACCCTCAACAAGGATAAAATGAAGAACTTTTACTTAAACGCCGCCGTGGGTTATCCCGCTAGCATGGGGTACACCACCTACAACACCGACACGGATCTCTCCGTTGAGTTCCAACTGTTATATACCAAGGTGGCCGACGGTAAACATTAACTCCTACAGGTTTGGCCCCGGCCAAACCTGTTTTTTGAACGGGCCGGACTAACTCCCTAACCCCCTAAAACCCCAAATAGCGCTGCCGTCAACGACGACAACGCTATTTTTAATGTGGTCTCCGATGACCAACTTACCCTTTGGCACAAATTGACAAGTTTCATTTTAACGGGTCACAATTGACGATGACACAACTGATTTTATCAGCGAACGACGCTCACCATCCCCGCCATCCCCCCGGTCGGCAGTGATTGGGTTGCGGTTTGTTTTCCGGTCACGGCGGTGTTTGCTCCCCAAAACTATGTATTCCATAGAACAGTCTTACTATAGACTTCCTCGGCCGCCCTGACAAGCTTTAAAATATTACATTTGTCATAATCGGCATTGGTATCGGCCTAGGCCAATCTTCATGCAGCAGACTAGTTAGTCACTGGCCATCCCATTCGCCCAGACTAGACCACCCGCTATTGACCAGGAGTTATCCAGCAGATTCCGTTGCCGGGCCAACGGAATTTGCCACCAAAAAAAGTGGCCCCCGACGATTGTCAGCGACCACTCACCATAAATAATTTAATTCCGGGTACGTTTCCCGGCGACGCTGAAGACCCCCATGAGGGTGAACAAGAGGCCCGCGCCCACCCCACCAACGTTGTACGCGACGTTGAGGTAGACGTTTTCCAGCACCGTGACCAGTAAGAACACGATACCCAGCCAAAAGTAGAAATTCTTGTAAAAAGTTCCATTAAACCCAAGTCTCATGAGTAACGGCCCCCTTATTGCCTGCTAACTGATCAAGCGGATTAGCTCGTGTGCACTATTGAGCTTAATCTTATGGTACCGTGTTCATCGGTGCGCCACAATCAGGCATCTCCCTGATTTTTAACCGCTTTTATTGCACAAAAAAA
Organism: Levilactobacillus zymae DSM 19395; assembly: GCF_001434115.1. GTDB lineage: Bacteria > Bacillota > Bacilli > Lactobacillales > Lactobacillaceae > Levilactobacillus > Levilactobacillus zymae. The sequence goes on along the minus strand of NZ_AZDW01000020.1, from coordinate 23,212 downwards.
CCGGAGTAACCACACTCCGGTTCCCACTAGCATCATTAGAGTTTAAGCGTATCACAGTTTGTAGTCAGGAAACGTCGTCGCTCAAATTAGCTAAAACCTCAATATGTAGTATTGAGTTTGTTCAGTGCCAACCTCGAACAACACACCGTTATTCGAAGTATGAATAAAATCTAATCGTCACAATTAGGCTTTATTCACAAAATCAAGAAACTGCAAAACGCTTCTATTTCCCAGCTTCTCTGAAAGATTGATTGGTATTACAACTCTTAGTATATCAGAGCATCTCATAATTGCAAGCGCTTTCTTTACAATTATACATTTCTTAGTTAAACAATAAGTTGCGACTTAGTTTGTGAATTTTACTAACCTCCGCTAAGTCATCGGCAGGGTCACGACCAGTCGGCCCCAGTGTAACTTGGTCTCTAACTGGAGGGTCACCGCGGGCGGCAAGTCCTTGAGAACGCCGGAAAAGTCTAGCTGAAATTGGTCGCCTAGTAACCGGTTGCCGTGGACGATTTGGACGTTGGCCGGCACCGGAAAGGTCAGTTCGACCCACGACAAGTCCGGTGACTCCGTAATTTTTAAGGTCACCACCGCTGGTTTTAAATCCGTGACCGCCCGAACCGTGACGGGAACTGTCCGCGTCAGTATCTTCCCCACCCGCCGGCCGACCGCTACGGAAGCAATCAACGGTTTCGGAATGTTAATAAAGAGGTTGACGCCCAGTTGTTGGGCCAAGAGGTAATCGTGATAGACCCCGTACTGCACGATGCCCCGCGGCATGTTGTTCAGATCATCGATGGTCAAATCGGCGGCGTTACTGGTGGCCCACCGTGACCGAATATCGATATAGTATTGGCGAAATCCCGCGTAGTCCTTTTCGTTTAAGTAACCACCCAGCCCCAGCAAGATATTCTGGTAGTCGTGACGGAACTTCCGGACCAGGACCGACTGCCGTTGTAACTCCGCGGTGTACTGTTGGTGATAGGCCTGATGGCGGGCCTGGATCCGGGCGTGTTCCTGCTGCAGATGGGTCTGTAATAACAGATAGATGCTCACGGTCAGACTCACCATGACCACCCCCGTGATGCCGACCAGAAAGAACAGGTAACCGTTCGACCGGTTCATCAGTCGTAAGAGCGACAGGAACAGGATAAAGACCACCCACATGATCAGCATAAACAGGAGCAAGAGGTACTGCGTCCGCCGACTGATCACGGCCTGCATGAAGTTTTCCATCGGCGCCTGTGTGCCCAGCAACCCCAGGGCAATCAGGGAAAACAGAATCGTGCTAAAGGTCAACATCGTGGTCAACCCCCAGGCGGTCCGCGTAAAGTGGTACGACGTCAAGAGGACGGTGATCATCACGCTTACGCTGTTGACGAAGGCACTTAACAGATAATCGAGTAGCGACACAGTCAAGAAGGCTGGAATCAGCTGGCGGCCTTGATGGGCGATCAACCACCCCAGTTCGATGGCCAAAATAATCAATACCGATGTGCCACGGAGCCACGCTAAGGGCGGCCATTTGGCTAAAAGGTTCAGGGCCGTAAACAACGCGGCGACCCCGACATACCCCCACTGAAACCACGGCCGGCGCCAGTTCGGGAACCAGTAGAATTGAAACGACACGAACCACGCACACATCACAAAGTTCGTTAACCAAAAATCACTACCACTGGGTGTTAACATCCTGCTCGCTCCTCCCCTCAGTTCTGACCGTTCTTCGGCAAGATAATTTCCAACTGCCCCCAGTGCCGCTTAGCCTGCAACATCGTACTGGTGTCCAGCGTCAAATGCCGGGTGACCTGGCTAAAATCGAGGTCGCCCTGGGCACTGGTCAATTGATGGGCGGCGACGATTCGGGCATCGTCCCCCACCGGAAACGTCAGCCGAAAGTGGACGGCGTATTGCGCATCCAAGAGTTCCAGTGTGACCATGGCCGGTCGTAATTGGGCCACGTAGGGTAAGACGATGGGAAACGTCCGGGTGACGATCCGGGCCAACTGCCGCAACGCTTCCATGGTCAGCGTCAACGGCTCCGGCGTTTTCACGTACATGTCCACGCCCAACCGCCGGGCCTCTAAGTATTGATGATAAACCTCATAGCGCACCCCAATCTTGGGAATGTTCTCGAGGTCGTTGATGGTTAAGTCAGCGGCGTTACTGGTGGCCCACCGCGACCGAATATCGATGTACAGTTGCTGAAAGCCCGCATAGTCGTGGTCCGCCAGGTAGCCCCCGAGCCCCAGTAACATATTTTGGTAATCGTGCTGGAACTTCCGGACGGACGCGACCTGGCGGTGGAGTTCCGCTTCGTATTGGTCATGGAACCGTTGCACCTGTAGCTGCGCGTGGGTGTGTTCCGTCTGTAGGTGACTCTGCACCAGAATATAGGTGCAGAGGGTGACCCCCAGCATCAACACGCCCGAGATGCCCATCAAAAAGATCAGGTAACCCACCGACCAATTTAGCGCCTGTAACGCGTATTCAAACAAACTAAAGACCAACATCATCACCGACATCAGGCCCAGAAAAAAATACGCCGCATTCCGGCCCAGCATCGACTGGATCAAGTTTTCGATGGGTGCCTGGGTGGACAGGGTCGCCAGGAGCGTCAGGGCGAAGAAGACGGAATCGAACGTCAGGGTCACGACGCCCCCCGGCAACGTGGTCATAAACGCCACGTTGGTGAGCAGCATGGTGAGCGTCAGGCTGACCGTATCAATAAACTCGATCAGCAGGTATGCCAGAATCGTCATACTGATAAACGCCGGTAGATACCGCCGATAGCGACGTACCAGAGTCAAACACTCTACGCCCACTAGTATCAGGGCCGGTAACGAGGTCAACAGCGCGTGGTGGGTGAACACCAAAACCGCCGTGTCCGCCGTGGCGTAGGCCGCCGCCAGTCCCCACGCGTAGGCCATGAAGTGGCGCACCCGTAATTGGGGCAACCAGTAATATTGAAAGTAGATGAACCAAAAGCCCATCACAAAATCGGCCAACCAAAAGCTGGGAATGGTTACGGCTAACACGCTATTCGCCTCCCGTCTTGGTCAAAATAATCGTGAAGTACAGATGATGGCGTTTGATCATAATCTGTAAGGACGCGTTAGGGGTCTGGTCGATGATTTCCTGAACCGTACTGAGCCCCAGGCCGTGGCCGCCACCCTTGGTGGTATACCCCGCCCGCATGAATTGCGTAATGGCCGGTGGGTGCTCGACGGAAACCGGGTTGGCGACCGCGAGTTCGACGGCGTCCGGGTAGTCTAAGATGGCACAGTAGATTTCGGGCAGCTCCCCTTCCAAGGGCGCCTCGATCGCGTTATCCAAGAGGATTCCCAGTACCCGTAGTAATTGCACGTTATTCATGGGAATCATCTGAATCGGGTCGGGAACCTCGAGGCGAAAGTGCCAGTGATGTTGCTGGGCCGCTAGAATTTTTTGAAACAGGAGGTTCTTTAACGGGGGATCGTTGAGTCGTTGAAGGCCATCGATCTCTAGGCCGGCCAATTGATTGGTCGTTTGCCACCGCGTGTTGAGGGTCTGGTAGTAGCGTTCCAGGCCTTCGTAGTCCTCCGCGTCTAAGTAATCGCCTAGCCGCAGCATCTGGTCCTGATAGGTCCGTTTAAAGTCCCGAATGTTTTGTACCTGGTCCGAAATGCGCCGGTCGTAGCGGCTCTGTAACATCGCCGTTTGGTAATCGGACTTGACCCGCTGGCGGATCATGAAGCTGCGCAGGAAAATAAACAGACTGACCACGATCAGTCCGATCATCAGGACCTCGATGCCCAGAGAAAACGTCAGCATCCCCTGGCTGAGATTCATGTGGTGAATGATGGTCGACGATAGGCCCACCAGTGACGAGAGACTGAGCAGCAGGGCCAAAACGGTCCACTGTTCTTTATGGCTCAACGCCAATTGGTCGAGGTTTCCGGGCTGGATGTGCATCCACACCACGCTTAGCGAAATTAGCGAATAGACCATCAATTGGACCGTCAGCCGACTGGCCACCCCCATCACGCTTTGGGCCACGCCGTCCCCCCACAGTTGGCGCATCAGTTCCCACGAAAAGTCGTTGACCAGCACCACAATCAAAAAAATCACAATCGTCGCGTTCATGAAAATCAGTGCGAGATTGCGATGGTGCCGCAACAAATACACCAGCGCCGCTAACGGGGGAATCGTCAGACTCCATCCCTCGCCAATCACCGCCGAAATCAGCGCCCAGAGGACCCACTTCACGGGTAACGACCAGTTTTGGGGCCGAATCTCTCCGATCCAGATGGTCCAGAACCACTGCATGGTCATCGCCAGCACGAAGTTGACCCAGAAATTTTGATCAAACAAATGCCACGTCACACCCATCACCCTATTCGTTTAAATGCTTCTGCACCAGCGTTTTCACCTCGTGGAAGCGGCGGGTCGCCACGTCGGTCTGGTCGCCGTTGGGAAAGATCAGCCGCCGCGTGGTCGAATCGATGCCACTCACGTTGTCGAGGTTGACCAGAAAACTTTTATCCGTCCGGTAAAGTTCCGGGTATTGGTCCGCCACGTCCTTTAGGAAGCCCGGAAATTCGACCAGCTGGTTAGCCGCGTGCACCGAGACCTTATGCGGCGTGTCCGCGGTCGAGACAAAGTAGACGTCCCCCATCGGCAGGCTAAACTTACGCCCCCCAATGGTGTACTGGAATAAGTTTTCCGTGTTCTCCAGATAATTGGTATACCGTTGATACCCGTAATCAACGTTTTCGCGGAGCTTCTGGTCGATCTGTTCACGTCCGAGGTCCTTGACCACGAAGTCCATCGGCTCCACCTTCCGCTCGAACGTCAGTAAGGCCATCTCCGAGTGGGTGGTGACAAAGACGATTTCCGCAAATCCCAATTGTTGGCGAATGGCAATCGCGGTCTCTAAGCCGTTCATGTCCTCGGCCGGAAATTCAATGTCCAAGAATAACAGGGCGTACTTCGGCGCATCCGTCTCCAGCGCCGCCAGTAGGGCCTTCGGACTAGCCGTTGCGAGTTTGATCTGCATGTCGTAATCGTTAATCATAATGTATCGTTGAACAACTTCCTGATAATGAGCCAGTTGTTCGGGGTTATCCTCACAGAAATAGACCGATAACACCGCGATCGTCTCCCTTCACTAAACACCCTTAATGTAACGTGATTTAGAAATAGTTTCAATCCTTTTTAAGGGTAAATCACACTTATACTTTACATTTTGCCCGGTAAAGACAATTTTAATTTCGCCCCGATCAATCGCCCACTCCCCCGACCATGTCGCCCAACCATCATCAGCGTTAACCCTGGTCAAGCCCCACAAGGACAAAAAAAGTACCGCCCCCAATGGACGATACTCTAAGCAGATTATTCCATTAACTAGTAGGTAAAATTTAGCACTCCCCCAAGTTCTTAATTTTAATCACTGACTACATTGGTAATAATCCGTTATTTATTGAAGCTTACTCTTCAGCGCATTGTGACGTCCTAAAAAGTTCCCTCAACTAGGTATTTACACAACGGGACGCATGTTTCCCCCTGTGCTCGGAACCAAGTTCTGAAGTTGTTGGTCCCTTCCAACTGCAATAAGAATATCATGGAATTAATCATTCAGACGATAAGTGGCAAAAACGTCGTTAAATGCACGTTAAAGTGCCTAATTTCAGAACAATTTAATTGTGTCTCATTAGATAGGACACAAAACCAACTAAAGTGAGCGTCCGGTTAAAGCCCCAACTCCCGGCCACCAATCGCGTTTTGAGCTAGTTGGGAGGGTTTTCTTCCGGTGGATAATTGCGTTAAACTGAATTTAGAAATTATTGAGCACGCAGCACCCATTAGCTGCACTTAGGAGGTAGCGCCCATGGCCCATCAACGAGACTTTAACCCCATCACCGCGGCGGGGTATCAGCAAATCGAACAGGAGATTGCGGCACTGGAAGCCGACCGGCCGCACAAGATTGAAATCCTAGCGGAGGCCCGCGCCCACGGTGACCTCTCCGAAAATGCGGAATACAGCGCCGCCAAGCGTGACCTGCGGCATTTGGAAAGCCGGTTACGATTCTTGAACAAGGAGCTGCAATACGCCCGGATCGTCACCCCCAGCGCCGACCAGGTCGTCGAACTCGGCAAGTGGGTCACCCTGGAATTTCTCGACGACCACGACACCGTGACCTACCAAATCGTGGGGACGGCCGAGGCCGACCTCGATGCGGGCAAGACCACCCGGGTCTCCCCGCTAGGTAAGGCCGTGATGGGCCACCGGGTGGGCGACACCGTGACGGTTCACGCCCCCGCGGCCAGCTACCAGGTCAAGCTGGTGGCCGTGAGCCTCACCGCGCCCCAATCTTAATCCAAATGAGCGTTCTAAAGGAGCATCTATGACATATGAAGACTGGCTTACTCTTAGTTAACCTGGGCTCACCGGCGTCACCCGACACGCCGGCAGTCAAAACCTACTTACGTGAATTTTTAAGCGACCAAAACGTGGTCGAACTCCCCAAATGGTTCTGGCAGCCACTGCTGCGCGGGATCATCTTGCCGTTGCGTTCGTGGCGTTCGGCTACCTTTTATCAACATATCTGGACCACCAGTGGCTCGCCGCTGGTCGCCTACACCCAGATCATGACCCGCCAGGTCCAAGCCGCCCTCCCCGACTGGGACGTGCGCTACGCCATGACCTACGGCGGGCCGCAGATCACCACCACCCTGCAAGCCATGGCCCAAGCGGGATGTGACCACACCATCGTGGTGCCGCTCTATCCGCAATACACCCAAAGCACCCACCAGACCATCATTGAAGCGGCCCAGGCGGCGCAGGTGCCGATCACCATCGTCAAACATTTTTATCAGGAACCCACTTATCAAAAATTACTGGCGGCGAAACTGCAAAAAGCCTGGCTGGCCGCCGATTACGACGCCATCGTGTTTAGCTATCATGGGATTCCCCAGAGCATGGTGCGCCACGGGGACCCCTACGCTCAGCAGTGTGCGGCCACCACGGCCGGCGTGCTTAAGTACTTGCCGGAGATTTCCCATGACCAGGTCACCACGGCCTACCAGTCGAAGTTTGGCCCGGCGCCCTGGCTTAAGCCCTACCTGAAAAACGAACTCATGCAACTGGTCGAGCTGGGGAAACGCCGGGTCCTCCTGGTCACCCCGTCGTTCGTGGCGGACTGCCTCGAAACCCTGGAAGAGGATCGCGTGCAAAATTACCAAACGTTCCGGGCGACCGGCGGCGATACCCTGGATCTGGTACCACCCATGAACGCCGACCCGGCCTTCAGCCAATTTCTGGCCGATCTCGCCGTTAAAGCCAACCAAGGGGGCCTGGGCAATGCCGTCATCTAATCAGCCGGAACACCGCCCCAGTCTCGACGAGATCAACCAAAGCGTGTTGGTCCCCAGCGTTTACGAAACCAGCTTCCTGCAAAAGTTTCTGGCCTATAGCGGCCCCGGCGCCCTGGTGGCCGTGGGCTACATGGACCCCGGCAACTGGCTGACCTCGCTGGCCGGCGGAAGTCAGTTTCGCTACACCCTACTGGCAGTCCTGTGGCTGTCCATCGTGGTCGCGATGTTCATGCAGACGCTCTCAATTAAACTGGGGGTCGTTACCCAGCGGGACCTGGCCCAAGCCGTCGCCGAATGCATCCCCGTGGGCGGCCGCCTCACCCTATGGCTGCTCAACGAACTGGCGATGATGGCCACCGACATGACCGGGGTCATCGGCACCGCCATCGCGTTGAAGTTATTGTTCGGCTTACCCCTGCTTTACGGTATCCTGCTCACGATTCTGGACGTGCTGGTGGTCTTACTATTCCTGCGTTTCGGGATTCGGCGGATCGAAATGATCGTCTTACTGGCGATTCTAACGGTCGGCATCATCTTCGGGCTGGAAGTGCTCCGGGCCCACCCGGCCATGGGCGCAATTGCTCAGGGTTTAGTGCCCACGTCGTCGTTATTCACCAACCACGCCGAACTGGTCTTGAGTCTCGGCATCATGGGGGCGACCATCATGCCCCACAACATTTACCTGCATTCCTCGCTGGCACAGAGCCGCCGGTACGACCATCACGACCCGCAGCAGGTCAACGAGGCGTTACGCTTCGCTCGTTGGGACTCCAACGTTCATCTGGTGGCGGCATTGCTGATCAACGCCCTGCTCCTGATTCTAGGGGGCACCCTGTTCTGGCACACCACCAAGAACCTGGCGAGCCTGCAAGACGTGTTCTACGGTCTGCAAAACTCGGCGGTCGTGGGCAAGTTAGCGAGTCCGTTGATGAGCTGGCTGTTCGCATTTGCCCTGTTGATCACCGGGTTGATCTCGTCCATCACCAGTACTCTCTCCGGGCAAATCGTGATGGAGGGGTACCTGCACATCCGACTGCCCCTCTGGGAACGGCGCCTGTTGACCCGGGCGGTCACCCTGGTCCCGATTCTCATCATCGGCTTTCTGGTGGGCTTCAACGATGCGGCGTTTGAAGAACTCATCGTCTACGCCCAAATCGCGTTGAGCATCGCGCTTCCGTTAACCCTCTTCCCGCTGGTGCGCCTGACCAGCGATGGCGAACTGATGGGCGACCACGTCAATCGGCGGGCCACCCAGTGGATTGGTTACGGGTTAGCGGGTGTGATTACCGCGTTGAATCTGGAACTGATCGTATCGTTATTTTAAATTTAAAACGGCCCCGTCATCTTCGGCGAATTGAAGATGATGGGGTCGTTTTCATTTGGAAAGATTCAGTGATTGCTTGATTAGTCTAGTCTGCTAATGGCGTGACCTCGGCGTTGACTGCTAAATAGATGTCCCCACCATGGTCGTACCAGCCAATTCCCATCTTGGTCGAATTAGCCCGTACCAGGTTTTCGCGATTATCCCAGCTGCCCTCGACGGACTTGTATAGGAGGTCTTTGGCCTCAGCCTTACCGACCTTAGCGGCGACCTTGGCCTGGTTAGCGTGGTCTGCATAGCTTTCCGAGACGCTTTCACTAATGGGCCCATTGCCGTAAAGGCAGGTTGGACAAGCGTTGGGTTGAAAACTAATGCCCAGTTGCTTGGCATCGAGTTGCGCGTAGGGCCGATCCTGATGGTCGTACTGCTCGAAGCCTAATTGATAAAGTTCCTTAGCCCGCTGCATGGCGAGGGCTTGGTACTGGCTATCTAACTGGATTGCCGCGGTACCGTGTTGTTGTCGGTAATGGTTCACTTCGGTCAAAAAGGCTTGGTTTGCGGCCGCCACTTTGAACGCTTTAGACTTAACGACCACCTTGCCGGCCTTTAAGCTGGTCTTTTTGAGCCAGCCCTTGACCTGCTTGGCCGTAACGTATTGGTAGACGGCCTTTTTACCGTTATGCTTGATGGTGGCCTGTTTGGTCACGTAATAGGTCGTGTGCAGGTTGGCCTTGGCACGGACCTTCTTTAATGAAGTCGTCGTGTAAATTGGACTCTGTTTAGTCGCGTGGTAAGCTTTCTTGGCCACCTTAGTCGTCGCAACGACGTGCCCCTTGCTGGTGGCGTTAGCGCCGGTCGGCACCCCGGCCAGTAGTCCGAACCCCATCGCAATCAGTAAACTTGCTTTCAGCCATTTTGTCATATATGTATCCTCCTTATAAATCGGTTAACCGTTGATTCCGCAGTGATTCATGCAACGGTCATGATTCATTATATCGAGGCACCATGACATAATTTGGCGTGAATGAGTTCTAGGGTAAAATTTTTTATAAAAACCAGCACCGGGAAATAATCCCGCCACTGGGTTTAAAAATTAATGCTGAGATAAGTCAAAGCTCGTCTCTACCCCTAACACGTAGAAAGTCGTGGCTTGTAGCTTACCAATAACGCGCCCGGACTTAGCTAGCCGAAAAAACCAAAATTCTCGTAAACATTCCTGGTGAACTACTCGGCCGTAAACGACCGAGCTTCTGGGAACGTTGAGGGGTGTTTAGGCTGTTATGTCGGTATTCCGAGCACCTAACTCACAGAACTCAACTCTCTTACCAAGGCTAGTCCCTAGCCTCATGGTTCCTATTGAACCGCTTTTAGTCCCTTATGTAGGATATTAACGGCTGCATTAATATCACGATCATGATGCGTCCCGCAGTGAGGACAAGTCCATTCACGAATTTCGAGTGGTTTCCTACCACTTTGAAAACCACATTTTGAACATTGTTGACTGGTATAATTAGGGCTCACCACTATAAGCTGTTTGCCATACCACTGACACTTATAATCTAGCATGGTTCGGAACTGGTACCAGCTGGCATTAGCAATCGACTTGGCCAGGTGATGATTATGCATCAGATTCTTGACTTTTAAATCCTCAATCACAATCACGTCGTAGACTTTGACCAACTGAGTCGTCAGTTTGTTTAAGTAGTCTTTACGCCGATTAGCCAACCTTTGCTGGTAGCGCGCCTTGATTTTTCTGGCGCGTTGCCAGTTTTGGTAGTCATTGAGTTCCAGCTTAATCAAGTGAGCTTTATCATGGTTCCACTGAATCACGTTAACCTTGGCTTGACGTTTACGACGGTCAAACTTTCGTTGCCACGTAATTCCTTGTTTTTCCTCCCAGGGCGCTTGAAATTTAGGATACTTCTGACCGTTAGAGGTAATTGCTAGGTCAGCCACTCCCAAGTCGATACCCACTTGAACCCCCGTTTTAGGAAGTGACTTAGGTTCCGGAAATTCAACTTGTAAACTCAAATAGTAACGTCCCGTAGCGTCGTGACTGACGGTGTAGCGCTTAATTTGACCATCAACTAACTGACCCGTTTTACTAGTCTTGATACTACCAAGTTTTGGTAATTTGACGCGATGTTTAGCCACCACTAACTGTTTACTGGCAGGAAATCGGCCGGTGTACGCCTGTTTAGCTGACCGGCGTGATTTAAAGCGTGGTTGACCACCGCGATGCTTGAACAGCATCGAAAAAGCTTGCGCTAACTGATGATTTACGACCTGCAGACTTGTTGAATCACTTAGTTTGAGAAAAAGATATTCAGTTTTAAGCGTTTTGAGCAAATTATTCATACCATATTCATTGATGAAGCGACTACCCGGATTGTTTTTATACCGGGCCTTGGCCATCGCTAACATTTGATTCCAAACAAAGCGATTATTGCCAAACAATTGCCATAGCTGGCCCTCTTGAGCTCGAGTCGGGTACAGACGGAGCTTGATGCCTTTCAGCATTGGATCACCACCTTTCGCGAAGCCTATCTCATTAGTTATTCAAGTAACTGATCCAATGTCAGTATACAACCACTTTACTAGTAATACGGTTTACAAGTACACGAAAAGGTTAAGGCGATTCATCACGTCCTTAAAAGAACGTGTCTTCTCGCCCAAATATCAATAAATTCTGGATCAATCGCGAGTCTAATTTCGGGCTCGGGAACCCATTCACCATCTGTTCCATCAATCGCCCTACCAGATATTACCTTCACGACAGTCAAAAACGGCCATCAAGTCAGCCTCATCCTGACCTGATAACCGTTTTATGAACTAACTCAGTTTACACGAGGCGGTAAGCGTAAGCGACGCCTTGCTTATCAACCTTCGCTAAGGACGTGTGGTAATCGCCCATCACGCTCTTACCGTTAGTCGAGTTGTCCAGTCCCACCATGAAGCCCATTAGGCGAACGGCCAGCGCAACCTTTTTAGTCCGTGACAGCTTTTGCTTCGCGAGATAATCCATATCTAGCTTGCCGTCGACCTTCGTGAATACCTTGAGAGTTTCGCCGGTCTCCGTGTTCATGATTGTCTTACTCTGGAACCGGAAATTACCGGGTTCCTTGTAGTTCAGATGCCGGGCCGCACCCAAGCGCATCATGGCTTTTTTCTTGGTCGTGGCCTTGAACTTCAACGTCCCGTTCTTGGACCAGGCCTTGACCGCCTTCTTCCAAACGCCCCGGTAATATTTCGAAGACGTCGAAATGTTGTACGTAATCGTCTTGGTTGGGAAGAACGCATAACTTGGCGTGATGGTGGCCTTCGCCGAAGCCGTGGTCGTCCCGGCGAACAGCCCCGCCGTCATGACACCCAAACTTACTGCGACTAACGCCAAGAACCGACGTCCTACTTTAAATCCCCGTTGTTTCACTCTAAACACTCCATTCTTAGAATATGTAATCTGGTCACAACCATTGAGGCCATTATACAAAGTGGAGATGTCATAATTTGGCGCGCGCCAACCAAATATTAATTATTTTAATTTTTTTTGTAAGAAAACAAAACCTTCCAGACAATCACCCTAATTATCTGGAAGGTTTCTGTGAACTACTCAGCCGTAAACGACCGAGCTTCTGGGAACATTGAGGAGTGTTTAGGCTGTTATGCACGCAAGCATAATTGAATTCCTTGAAACAAGGATAATCCCATTTCTTCAAATGTCGCTTGAGCCTCTTCCTTTAATTCTGAATCGGTTCGTAAAATAATTCTGGCTCTTTTCGGTTCTTGCACAGCCGACTCACCTCTTTCAATTGGACTGATACCAACGTCAAACTAAATGTACATCAATTCATTATCGGCGCACAGAAAAGCCCCCAGGGCGGTTAAACCGCTCCCGGAGGCCACTAATCGTTTAATTGATTTTTATTGGAATTGCATCCCACCGTCAACGATCAACGTTTGACCGGTAACGTAGTTGGAATCCTTGCCCGCCAAGAAGGCGACGGCGTTGGCCACGTCTTCTGGTTCGGACAGCCGCTTCATGGCGATGTCCTTGGAGAAGGTTTCCATGCCCCATTCGTCGCTCTTGCCGGCGTTTTGGCCAACTTCATGGGCGATATCGTACATCATTGGCGTCTTCACGATACCCGGTGCAAAGGCGTTGACCGTGATGCCTTCTTCGGCTAAATCACGGGCCGTGGTTTGGGTAATCCCCCGGATGGCAAACTTAGTCCCACTGTACAGGGCCAGGTTCGGGTTCCCCACAACACCGGCTTGCGACGTCGCATTGATGATCTTCCCACCATGACCGAACTTCTTGAAGGCTTGGTGTGCGGCTTGCGTGCCCCACAGAACGCCCCCAACGTTGACGGAGTAAACCCATTCGAAGTCTTCGGGCGTAATCGTGTCGATCGGCGTGGTTGGGCCTAAGCCGGCGTTGTTCACGATGACGTTGAAGTCACCGAACTTTTCGCTGGTGGCATCCACAGCGGCAAAGACTTCGTCGCGTTTGGCTACGTCCGCCTTTAAGGCCAGGGCTTCCCCACCAGCCTTAACGATTTCATCGGCCACGCGTTGAACCTTGTCCAAGTGACGACCAACTAATGCAACGGCAAAACCATCGTTGGCCAACCGCTTAGCGATGGCTTCCCCAATTCCTTGACCGGCACCGGTCACTAACGCAACTTTTTTCGACATATTTAAGCCCTCCGTGATTGTTTGTGAAGTAGATAACGTTTTATCAATATCGAAAGTATACTGGGACTTTGTTCAAAAATCAAGCCAAAAGTGTGTAAATAAGTTTCATCGTTCTAATTTATGAAAGGTTAGCGGCAATTGACTGAGCGGCCATTAAGCCCCGGTTGACGGGGAACTAGCCGATTCAGTTTCATCAATTTTTCAAAAATGTAAGCGTAATTATTGTGAACAAATTATATTTTCCTTAACTCGTCAGGGACACAAAAAGACGCGTTAGCCCCACCCATACGAGTGCGGTCAACGCGTCTTTAATTAATCAGAATTTAGTGGTTCGGTCACCTACGCGGTAATCCGCAGATTACTTCAAAGGCTTCCATTCCCAGTTGTTAACTTCTGGTAAGTCAGTCCCGACTTCACGAATGTAAGCCGTGTGCTTAGCCACCATGTCATCCATCCGTTGAACGAAGTAAGCGCCCTTAACAGCGTATTCTGGGATGTCATTGACAGCTTCCTTAGCCAAGTCGAAGCGATCCAACTGGTTAAGAACCCGCATGTCGAATGGCGTGGTGATATCACCGTTTTCACGGTAACCATGAACGTGTAAGTTGTGGTTGTGACGGTCGAAGAACAGACCCTTGATCATGTCTTCGAAGCCATGCCATGCAAAGATGATTGGCTTGTCAGTCGTGAACAGACGATCAAATTCTTCGTCAGAGATTGCCCGTGGGTCCAACTTAGGCGAACGCAACTTCAGAATGTCGACCACGTTGATAAAGCGGATCTTCATTTCTGGGAATTCGTCGTGCAACAGGGAAATCGCAGCTAAGGATTCCCAAGTTGGTTCGGTACCAGCAGCGGCAAAGACGATGTCTGGTTCTTGACCTTGGTCGGTCGAAGCCCAGTCGATGTAGCCTAACCCGTTGTTGACCAGGTTCGTGGCTTCATCAATCGTGAACCATTGTGGACGTGGGTGCTTGGAGGTCACAATCAAGTTGATCTTGCTGCGACTCTGGAAGGCCACGTTCCCAACGGCTAACAGGGTGTTGGCATCGGCTGGCAAGTATTCGCGGATTAATTCCGGCTTCTTTTCAGCCAAGTGCGTTAACATACCTGGGTCTTGGTGAGTGTAACCGTTGTGGTCTTGTTGGAACACAGTCGAAGTGTCGACAAAGTTCAAGGATGGGTAATCATGACGCCATGATTGTTCGCCCGCCTTACGCAACCACTTCATGTGTTGCGTCAACATGGAGTCAACGACCCGGCCAAAGGATTCGTAAGTGGCGAAGAACCCGTGACGACCAGTCAGAACGTAACCTTCCAACCAACCTTCAGCTTGGTGTTCGGACAATTGTGAATCGATGATCCGGCCTTCGTGAGCCATGTTTTCGTCGTTTGGTTCGTGGATGTCTTCCATCCATTGACGCTTCCCATAATCCAGAGCAGCATAGAGCCGGTTGGACTTGGTTTCGTCAGGGCCAAAGCCACGGAAGTTATTTGGATTCAACTTCATCATTTCGGCCAGGTAGTCAGACCAAACTAACATGTCTTGGGCAATCGTCTTACCGTGTTCCTTAACGTCAACGGCAAACTTCTTGTAGTCAGGCATCTTCAATGGTTCTGGCTTGATCCCACCGTTCGTGATAGGGTTCATGGCCATCCGTTGGTCACCCTTAGGCGCCATGTCACGGATTTCTGCCTTCACAGAACCGTCTTCGTTAAAGAGTTCTTCTGGCTTGTAAGACTTCAACCAGTTGACCAATAAGTCGGCGTGTTCCATGTCACCAGCAGCAACTGGAATTGGCACTTGGTGAGCCCGGAAGGACCCTTCGATTGGGTTACCGTCCAAGTCGTGCTTAGGACCAGTCCAGCCCTTAGGAGAACGGAAGACGATCATTGGCCATTGTGGCAACGTTTCGTCGTTGTTTTCCCGAGCGTTCTTTTGAATAGCTTTGATCTTTTCGATGGCTTCGTCCATGGTCTTGGCCATGTCTTCAGTCACCCGCATGTAGTCAGTATCATTTTCGTCGATTTCAACGAAGTGAGGTTCCCAACCCATCCCGGTAAAGTATTCGGTCAATTCCTTGTCGCTCATCCGCGAAAGAATCGTTGGGTTAGAAATCTTGAACCCGTTCATGTTGATGATTGGCAGAACCGCACCATCTTTGATTGGGTTGATGAACTTGTCTGAGAACCAAGAAGCAGCCAATGGGCCAGTTTCAGATTCCCCGTCACCAATTTCAACGGCGGCGATCACGTCTGGGTTATCTAAGATTGCACCAGTTCCGTGAGACAAGCTGTAACCAAGTTCCCCACCTTCGTGGATAGAACCTGGCGTTTCAGGGGCAGCATGGGAAGCCACACCACCTGGGAAGGAGAATTGCTTGAATAAACGCTTCAAGCCTTCTTCGTCCTGCGAGATGTTTGGATAAATTTCACTGTAGCTACCATCAAGATATGAGTTAGACACCATAACTTGGCCACCGTGACCTGAACCTTCAATATAGAACATGTTCAAGTTGTACTTTTGGATGACCCGGTTCAAGTGAGCATAGATAAAGTT
This sequence comes from Levilactobacillus zymae DSM 19395, assembly GCF_001434115.1. Classification (GTDB taxonomy): domain Bacteria; phylum Bacillota; class Bacilli; order Lactobacillales; family Lactobacillaceae; genus Levilactobacillus; species Levilactobacillus zymae. Next base: position 7,280 of record NZ_AZDW01000020.1, on the reverse strand, counting down.
TTGAGAAACGATAGTTCCCCAGTGCCCAATAGGCTTAATTTTGACATCGTCAGAAGTTAAGTCGCGCTTTAACAGCGGGTTGTCACGCAAGAATAATTGACCTACAGAAAGGTAATTAGCTGCGCGCCAGTACTTGTCAACGCCTTCCAAGTAAGCCTTGGAGTCGAAGTTTGTATTTGCTGCCATGTAATTAACACTCCTTCTTTGAAATCGTAACTGCATCTCTAGTTGATAGAAAATGTCGTAAAATTTATCTCGTATAAATCCCGGGACGCTTTTTACAATTCCTATAATACCGTGTTTTGAGAAAAAGTCAACCTTTTTGTAAATTGATACGGTCCAATTTAAATAAAAGTAGAACCATCGACTCGCCACACCCCCATTATCCCAAGAATCCGGGGTAAACGCGATGAAAATGCCTTGGTTGCCGTGACTTTTTCTTAGCTGCGCCAGGTGACAACTATACCAATTATGTTGATGGTCTAGATATGTTAAGGATTACAATCATTACCGGTTGTAGACCAGCGCAAAAAGGACCAGGTCGCTGGGACCTGGTCCGGAGGAATATTCTATGGGCGCTGTCTGCGACTTTTGAAACGTGCTCCCACAGGCAGCCGGCTCCGCTTAACCCCGCGGGTACTTGTACGGCCACGTCATCTGCGGCTTCTGAAACGTGCACTTTAGCGCAGTCAGTTCCGCTTAACCACACGGCATGTTTATAGCCACGCTATCTGCGACCTCTAAAACGTGCTCCCACAGGCAGCCGGTTCCGCTTAACCCCGCGGGTACTTGTACGGCCACGTCATCTGCGGCTTCTGAAACGTGCACTTTAGCGCAGTCAGTTCCGCTTAACCCCAAAAGGGCAAGTATCCTTAACCCGGATACTCGCCCTTTTGACGTTAATGCTCGCTGACTACCCGCGCTAAAGTGCACTCTCTATTCTTCATCCAACGACACAAAGGTGTTATAGTTCAAATATCGGTAATGCAACCGCATGTTCGAGACCTCAAACGGCGTCCCGTCGTCCAGGAAGAAAATTCCTTCCATAATGCCCACCGGTTCGACCGGCTTTAACTTCAATAAGTCCTGATCGTCCGCCGTGGACGGGGCCGCCTGAATCGACATGAACGACTTCGTGACCACCTTTCCCTGACTTTCCAGGTAATTAAAGATGGAACTCGCCACGGTCTGTTGGGACAAGTTCGGGGCAATCTTAATCGGAATGTACCCCGTTTCAATCATAAACGGCTGATCATTAAACAGCCGCAACCGTTTGATCTCATAGACGAAATCGCCCGGCGATAGGAATAGGTCCTGTTGGATTTCTTTACTGGCCGGCACCACGTTGAATCCCAGTAACCGAATGCCCGGCGTGTTGCCCGCCGACTTCATACTATCGGTAATTCCTAAATTCGACCCCTCATATTGAAAAATTGTTTGGTTTTTCATATATAATGGGTTTATAAAGGTCCCGGAACCCCGTTTTTTAAAAATGATGCCCTGATTAGCCAAAATGCTCAACGCCCGCTTCACCGAGCTCCGGCTGACGCCATAAGCTTCACTAAGGCTCCGCTCATCGGGTAACCGTTTATTGGGAAATTCATTTTGGTGGATCCGCCGCTTTAAATCGCGCATGACCTGTCGATAAACTAAATCTGCCATGATATCTCCTCATTACTCATTCACTAGACGCTTCACTGGTGTAAAGTATAGCAGGTTTTGCTAAGGGTGTCTGCTTTTTCATAAAAACTGACCGTTCCAGTTCATTTTAAAGTGCGGTCCAATTATAAATATTATTAAGAAAGGGACGGAGGATTCTCTCCGTCAATCAGGTATTCCCATGTCCAAAAAGAAAAAAGCTAAACGTCTCCACAAAACGCTCGTGGAACAGATCCTCGATAAAAATAAAATTGCCTATCAACAATACGAATTCGCGACCCACATGGCCGGCGATACCGCCCAGATGGAGGTCGACCACGCCGCCGTTGACGAACACCACATCTATAAAACTCTGGTGCTTAGCGGTAACGTCACCGGTCCGTTAGTCGGCGTCTTGCCGATCGACGAACACCTCGACGAAAAGAAACTCGCCAAGGCCTCCGGCAACAAAAAGGTCGACATGATTCCCCTGAAGAACCTGGTCAAGACCACCGGTTACGAACACGGCGCCAACACGCCCGTCGGTATCTGGGAGAAGAAACAGTTCCCCATCTTCATCGATAACACCGCGCACGAACAGGGGCAGATTTTGGTGTCTTCCGGGCAGATTGGCCGGTCGGTCGAAGTGAACGCCGACGAATTAGCCGGTCTAGTTCACGGGACCTTCACCGACCTGTTGGAGTAACCGATGACCGTCGACTACGCGTTACTCGCCAAAAACCTCGCGTTGATTGTGTTTTGGCTCCTGGTCCTGCCGGGGGCCTTTATTGCCCTTTTGACCGGCGTCAACCGCAATACCAAGCAGTACCTGGCCAACGGCTTCGGCATCAACAGCGAGCTCTACCTAGGCTTTATTGGCATCTTTTTTCACGAACTCAGTCATTTAATCGTCGCGCTCCTCTTCGGTCACCACATCACCCAATTTCGCCTCTTAAAACGGCCCCATCCCCACCAACGGACCGCTAACGGGGAGAAGGACCTCGCGTTGGGTTACGTGAACCATACCTGGAACCAAAGCAGCTGGTACCAAAGCACGGGGAACCTCTTTATCGGTATCGCCCCCATTTTCGGGTGTAGCCTGGTCCTGTTGGGCTTAACGGCGTGGCTGTTACCCGACCTCTTTAGCGGCCTGGTCACGGTCGTTAGTCAGCCCCTGAACCTTCACTGGGAGGGCCTCCGTGAAGTCGTGGTGGGCGCGCATGACCCCTGGTGGCATTGGCTACTGATGGGCTTACTCGCCATGAACATCAGTGTCGGGGGCTTCGACCTCAGTAGCGCCGACTTCGCTAATTCCCAGATGGGCCTAATCGGGTTCATTATCCTGATCATGGTCGTGACCGCCGGCTGGACCCTCATCGACGGGGCGACCGGCTGGCTCCGGGGGGTGGCCGTGGTCATGACCCTGTTGACCGTGGTGCTCACCTGTTCGCTGCTGATTTCTCTGGTGACCAACTTCTTCGTGCGCATCGTCCTTCACGTAAAATGGCATCACTAACGCAGCTAATGCCGGCTGCAGTAAACTAAACTCGAAAGGAGGCGGCGGCCCTTGACCGCACCCACGATTACCATCACCAACCTCATTTGGAGCTTTGACCGCACCACCCAACACGTCAACCTGCTCCTTTTAAAGCGCGACCAGGCCCCCTTCAAGGCCTACTGGGCCCTACCCACCACGACCATGCGGGACGACGAAAGCGCCGACGCGGCGGCCTTACGGTTGGTCCGCGAGAAGATTGGCCTGGCGCTAGACCGCCTGCACACCGAACAGTTAGCCACCTTCACCCAGCCGCAGCGCACCCCCGGTCCCCGGGGCGTGGCCTTGGCCTACATGACCTTCTTACCGGAAATGCCGCCCTTAACACCGGGCTACGGCGCCAGTGCCGCTAAGTGGTTTCAATTCGCTGACACCCCGACCGCTTACCAGCTCCAAAACGGGACGGCCGCCTTCACCACGCCCACGAGCGACCAAGCAACCTACTATGCGACGCAAACAACTCGGACCACCACGCCGCTCACGCAACTGGCCTTTGATCACGACTGGATGATTGCCATGGCTAGCCAGCGTATCCGTAACAAGCTCGACTACCAGCCCAACATTCTCCTGACGCTGGGCCCCACCTTCACGTTACGGGAGGCCCGCACCGTCTTCGCCACCTTCTTGCGGTGTCCGCTGAATGCCCTGGACAACTCGAATTTCAAGAAAAACCATCGCCAGTTATTTACCGCCGTGGGGACCACCACCGCCAAACGTGCGGGGCGACCGGCAACCCTTTATCGGCTAAACTATCTTCCCTTGACAAACGCGTAGAATCCGCCTATATTTAGGCCTAAGTTAAATAAAAGTGGTTTCTACTTTTATTTTAATGAGATAAAAGTCAATATTACTTTTATTATAATTCTGGGGAGGATTTTTATGTCGAAATCAAAATATCATCTATTGTTTGTGGTGGGGACGGCCTGGCTCTTTGATGCCATGGACGTCGCCATCCTCTCGTTCATCATGCCCCTGCTGAAGACCGAGTGGCAGCTGTCGCCCGTTCAACTGGGGACCGTGGGGGCTGCTACGTCCGTGGGGATGATCATCGGGGCGTTGGTCTGTGGCTACCTCGCCGACCGGATTGGCCGTAAGCGGGTGCTGATTTACACCCTGGCCCTGTTCTCGTGCGGGAACCTTGCCTTGACTCTGGCTCCCAACGTCACGATTTTTATCCTGATTCGCTTCATCACGGGGATCGGTCTCGGGGGCGAACTACCCGTGGCGGCCACGTTGATCGCCGATAGTTACCGGGGCACCCAGCGGTCGCGGATGCTGGTGATGGCCGATAGTTTCTGGGCCATCGGCTGGATTCTGGCCTCCGTGCTGGCCTTTGGCGCCATGCCCGTCATCGGGTGGCGGTGGACCGTGCTGATCACCGCGCTGACCGTCCTGTACGCGTTACCCTTACGAAAACACCTACCGGATACGCCGGTCAAGCCCATGGTCAAACCATCCTATAAGGTATTATGGCAACCGGAACACCGCCAACAAACGTTGCTCCTAAGCGCCCTGTGGTTCATCGTGATGCTGACCTACTACGGTATGTTTTTGTGGTTACCCAGTATCCTGGTCCTTCGCGGGTTCCCCATCATTCATAGTTTCAACTACACCCTGCTGATGAGTCTCGCCCAATTACCGGGCTACTATTTAGCCGCTTACCTCATGGGCAGATTACGACAGAAAACCGTCCTGTTAATTTACTTATGCGGCACCATCGTCAGCGTGCTGGCCTTCAGCATGGCAACTAGCAATTCGGCAATTCTGGTCAGTGGCGCCTGGTTATCATTCTTCGACCTGGGCGCCTGGGGGACGTTGATTGCCCTGACACCGGGGCAATTTCCCCAAGCCATTCGGGGAACCGGAATGGGCACCGCACAATCGATTGGGCGGGTCGGCGCCACGATTGGCCCGTACCTGGTCGGCCTGTTGATTCAATTGAAGTTCTCCATCAGTACCGTTTTAGGGTTGTTCGTAGTGTTACTGATCTTCGGGGCCCTGCTGTTAGCCGTGGGGGTCGTGGATTCCACGGTCCCGTCAAAGGAGGCCGCCGACCATGACGCTAAGTCCGAAACGACTCACTGAACGACTCGCGACCTTCCTTGAAGAGGACCTCGCCACCGGGGATCTTAGTACCAGCGCCTTACCACCCCAAATGGTGCACGGTGATTTTACGGCCAAGCGCGCAGGAATTCTGGTAGGTCAGTGCATTCCCGCGGCCGTCTACCAGCTCTTAAGTTCGCAGGCGACCTACACCCCGACGGTTCCGGACGGGACGTTGGTGTCAGCCGGGACCGTCGTGGGCCACGCGACCGGTCCCGCGACCACCCTATTAGCCGGTGAACGGGTGGTCCTCAACCTAATGCAACGCATGAGCGGCATCGCCACGGCCACCCATTTGGCCGTAGACGCCCTCAACGACCCGTCCATCGGCATCCTGGACACCCGTAAGACGGCTCCCGGTCTCCGCTTATTCGACAAATACGCCGTGCAGTGTGGCGGCGGCCTGAATCATCGCATGGGGTTGTACGACGCCGTGATGCTCAAAGATAATCATTTACGCTTGATCACCGATCTCCCCGCCACGGTGCAGCGGTTGCGGCAATTGATTGGCCCCACCAAGTTGATCGAAGTCGAGGTGGAAACCTTGGATCAGCTACAACTCGCCATCACCAGCCACGTCGACATGATCATGTTCGATAACCAGTCGCCCACGACGGTGCGGGAGTGGCGTCAGCTGGTTCCCCCGACCATCCAAGTCGAAGCGTCCGGTGGGATTACGCCCGCCAAATTACCGAGCTACGCGGGCACCGGCATCGACTTCATCTCGTTGGGTTACCTGACCAATAGCGTTCAAGCGCTCGATATTTCCTTTAATTTAACGGATTGATTCTTTCATGACTGGTCAGCCAACCTGATTGGATCACAAAGGGACGTCACTGCTTCGGTGACGTCCCTTTACGATCCAAATTGGTTGTTGCCAACCCCGAATTTAGACCGACAAGTGGTAATGATCACCATACATCGTCCATTTCAGGGGGCGCCGTAACGCGAAATTTCGTTGGCGAATCAATTGGCGTTGGACGGTCAACCGCGAGAGGTCGTGATGCGCGGCCTCCTGACGCATCACCCCTTGGCGCACCCGCAAAAAGGCCCGTAGATAGGTGGCGGGATTGCCGCCCTGGGCTGGGGTTCGGGCTAAGTGCCGCGCCCGCCGCCGAATTCCGCCAAAACTGGTCGCATCGTGACCGGGACCATGGACCACCAGAGCATCGTAGTAAATATATTGGCCCAATGGTCCCAAGTCATCGTCCCGGGCGGCCCGCAACGCCGGGTGCAGATACTGCTGATTCAAGATGTCATCCTGCGCCCTCACAAATTGACGATCCGTCGCAGCCCGGCGCCAAGCGGTTGCGAATGGCTGTCCTAGGCCCCGATGACTAGCCGTTCCTTGCACCCGTTTCAAAGCTGGCAGAAATTGGTTCAAGTCATTTCTGGATCGTAATTGCCGGTAACGTAGCACCACTTGGCGTAAATCCCCGTTTCCCGTGGTGAACCCGATGATGCCCGCAGTGTATCCCCGACCATCCCCAATGTCTTGAATATACCGGTACTGCCGTTGATACGCCGTCGTCGAGTTCTCGGCACTACTCACTAACGCAAACGTGGTTGCCCGTAATTGTCCGCTCTGAATCGTTCGGTGCGCCTGATAACCCACCGGTGAGCGGTGAAATACCAGCCACCCCACTATAACCAGCACACCGATACCCACGAGACTCCGCCACCAAAATCGTTTTTGCATGGTTCTCCCCTCCATTTACTCTTAGCATACTAGTTTCCCGTGATTTCTCAGGTTTACCGGTCACATTTTAGTTAAACTTATCAGATTAAGCGTTTTCACAGTTTAGTCTCCCCAGGACGAGTTTTCCATAACACTTTTTTGAAAGCTTAAGCGACCGTTTTCATTTATATCTATGGGGTGAACGACCCCCTAAATCCTTGAAATAAACCGATTACACAAAATACTTTTAAACCTGAATTATTCATACCTTCCAAAAAAGTCGTCAGTTTTCATGTTTTTCAAAAA
>NZ_AZDW01000019.1 GCF_001434115.1 Levilactobacillus zymae DSM 19395 | reverse complement strand
TCGAGAATTTCCTTCCTGTTTTCTTATAGAATTCGAGTTATGTCCCAAACTCTTTTCGTTTCCGAATATCTGGTGCCGAAACGTGCGCCAAAAGGCAGCTGGTTCCGCTTAACCCCGTAAGCCAAACAATCCAGGTTCAGGATTGTCCGTCTTACGAACCTTCGTTCATGCTCACCAGCTAACCGCCCTCTGTCCCACTCTCCTCAATCTACTGAATCGTAAATCCGGTTAATCCCGTTACCAAGTCGTCCGGTTGCCCACCAGGACCTCCGGATGGTGGTTGCTGAGCAAATAAGCGTGCCCGTGCTGGTCAAAGTCCAGCCCCTCGAACTCACGCCGCGACGCAAAGCGGGTCCACCGCACCTGACGGCTGGTCAGGTGCCCCCGGCCGGCTAACTTCTGGACGGGTAAGCTAACGATCGACCCGTCAGAGACTAAGTATAGCCGGTTATTGCGCGGGTTATACCCCATGCTTTGAATCCGGGTGCCGGGGCCACGGGTCAAGATTTGGCGCGTCAACCGAAATTTCACCCGATGATCCGTGATCCGCCCCTGATAAATGTAGGCCAGATGCTTGGATGGACAACTCCAAAAGTAGGCCCGGCCACTGCGGTCAAAGGTCAGGACGTGGCCCCCGGGAACCGCGTAACCGCGCTGCTTAAGCCGTACCCGAATCTGATGGGCGGGCCGCAGCGTTTTCGCACTGATGCGGTTGATGTACCCGTACTGATTGATGGGGACGCGGGGGGCCTTTTCCCGGTCACACCACATGTAGAGGTGGTGATTCTTCGGGTTATAGGCCAACGATTGGCCGTGACCCGTGGTAAATAGCGGCCCCACCTTGATGGCACGGCGGATGGCTTTAGCCTGCTTATTATGCTTAGCCGCCTTGGTGTACACCTTCTGTAACTGGCGCGCCGTGGCGTGAAGCGCCGCGAGTTTCTGCTCGTCTAACCGTACCAGTCGGCCCTTATTTTTCAATTTCGTGGGACAATACACCACGTACAGATAGCGCCCGGCCCGGGCCATCCCCTGCGGATTGCCCCAGGCCTGCCGGTGATAGCCAGGATAAGGCAATAAGTATTTGGTCTTAAACGTTACGGCGTGGCCCTTCGACGACCGAATCGTGTCTATCCCGTGCGGGTGCTTGGCGTGCGCATAATGCTTGGGCACGGTCACGTAATGGACCTGCCGATCGTTTAAACGCCGCGTGCGCCGCAGAGACGTCCCGTATAAGCCATTCGATTTTTGATGCACAATGCTCATCGCGTGGGCCGGGAGCGCCAAACCACTGAGCACGCCCACCGTGATGAACACGCCCCAAAGCTGTCGCCAGCGCATTCTTAACATCCCCTCATCACTTCTCAATTCTGCTACCTTGCTTGATGCCGATTGCCAACGTCCGGCCCCCACCGGTCGCGTTGACAGGTTAACCTAAGTATACGCGTTACCCTATTTATCTATGTTTAGGGGCACTAACTTAGGGTATTTACCTTACATCACTAAAAAACGGGCAACCAGCGAACTGGTTCCCCGTTAACGTTTAGTCAGCTGACGTTAGATCACTTCACGCGTAAATGGGTCCTTCGAAATTCCCTTGTCCAGAATGTCGACACACCATTCTTTGGCGGAGAAGAGGCTGTGGTCCCGGTAGTTCCCACAACTGTACTTGTCGGTACCTTGGACGTCCTTCCATTCCGTGTTGTAGGCGATCCGGTGCAGGGCGGCCTTCAAGGCTTTGGCCACTTCTTCGGTGGATTGTTCACCCCAGGTAATCAAGTGGAAGCCGGTCCGGCAACCGAATGGGGAGCAGTCGATCACACCGTCCATCTCGTCCCGTAAGTAACCGGCCAGTAAATGTTCGATCGTATGTAATCCGGCGGTTGGGATTGCGTTTTCGTTTGGTTGAACTAACCGTAAATCGAAGTTCGAAATCACGTCACCCTTTTTGCCCGTTTCCCGCGTAATCAAACGCACGTAAGGTGCCTTAACGGCCGTGTGGTCCAACGTAAAACTTTCAACTTTTGCCATTATTCTGCCAACTCCCTTTGCTAATTTTAAGTTAATCGTACCCTTTTACTTTACACCAAAACGACCAAAACCACGAATCTTTTTGGTTTTCTTAAGAGCCCTAAGAAAGGGAAAAGTTTGACCTAATTGTGGTAAAGCTTTAGTCCCCCATCCACCACTTTGTTTATACTTAGGGACGAAAACATCGGAGGGGGTCTTCACATGAATGACGAAACGCCGTTACCACCACGGCAACCACACTTTAGCCACCGGGGCTGGTGGAAGTGGACACTTTTAGGACTTTTTATCCTGTTAATTGGTGGTGGGATTTACGGCTGGCGGGCCTACCACGCCGCCCAAAATACCTTTACCCAAACGTACCGGGCCCTGCCCAGCAAGCCCAGCGACACCACCATTACCAGCGGGAAGCCGTTTGCCGTTCTCTTGCTCGGGACCGATACCGGTGCCCTGGGGCGTCACGACGTCGGTCGCACCGACACCATGATCGTGGCGACCATCAATCCGAAACAACAGACGGCTAAGCTGACCAGCATTCCGCGCGACACGTTGGTCAACATCTGGGGCAGTAAGCAAGACGACGAAAAGATCAACGCCGCCTACCCGCTATACGGACCGGCAACCACCATCAAAACCGTGGAACACCTAGTCAACATTCCGATTCACTACTACGTCTTACTGAACATGGGTGGTTTGGAAAAAATGATCAACGCGGTCGGGGGCGTCACCGTCACCCCACCCCTGACGTTCCACTACGAACAGGCCAACGTGGTCAAGGGCCACAAGATTCACTTAAACGGCGCCCAGGCCCTGGCCTATTCTCGGATGCGTGACGACGATCCCCTGGGGGACTACGGTCGGCAGGCCCGGCAACGGCAGGTCATCAAGGCGTTGGTCTTAAAGGAAGCCGGCCTATCGTCGCTACCGCGCTACCAATCCGTCTTGAATTCCCTACAAAGCAACATGCAAACCAACCTGTCGTTTAAGGACCTCATCTGGTTACGGACCAAGTACGGCCACACCAGCCGCCACATCAAGTCCCAGACACTCCAGGGACAACCCGCGACCATCAACGGCATCGACTACCAGATTGCCTCTCAGAGTACCATCAATAAGGTTTCCGACGACTTACGCAAGTCACTGAGTCTCGCACCCATGACCACCTTTCAAACGGACGCGCTAGACCCCAGCGGTTTCTAAGCTCAATCAGACCAAAACTAGGTTTTCCCAGTCAACGCCGGGAAAACCTAGTTTTACTCTTTATTTTGCTGATGGGCCTGCCGCGTCTGCCAGATGTGCCACCCGATGATCAGGATACTCAAGTCGCCCAGGATGGTCCCCAGCGCGATGATCAAATTTCCCGTGGCCGTCACCATCAGGCTCGAGGTCGGGGCAATCCGGGCCATCAACGCCAGTAAGGTGGTAATCCAGACGTCGGCGGTCAGGGCCGGCAACCACGATTCCGGTTGACGCCGTTGGACGACCACGATCAGCGCCGTTAAGGCCACGGCAAAGACTAGTAGAAAGACGCTGCCGCCCTTGCGCGTGAGGTAAAATAAGCCGGCCGCCGGTACCCAGCGGGCCGCCACACTAAGCACGGCCAGTAGCACCACGATAATCAGGCCCCAGCTGACCAACCGGCCGCGCGGGCTAAACTTAGGCGCTAACCAGATGCCCAAGCCCAAGGCGACCACCAATAAGCCGTATTGAACGGCCATCAGTGAGGCCTGGAGCGGGACGGCTGGTAAAATCGCGGTGGGTAAAATAATCCCGATGGTGAACAGGATAAACGGGAACCACAGGTCACTGGTCAACCACCACGGGCGGGGCCAGAGTGTGGCCGTTAGGGTCCGTACCGCTTCTGCCGGCGTGCCGCCAAAGAACTGGCTGGCGTCCTCTTGGCGCTCTTGCGCGACTAACAAGCCCGTCAAAAGATCGTGTAGCTGCGCGTCACTGGTGTGGTGCGGTTGTTGCGCTAAAAGGACCACCAACTGGTCCCAATACTCCCGGTTCGTCGGGGTCAATTGGTCCCGTAAGGCCGCGTTTTGTGTTGTCATGGTTGGGCGATTTGCCACGTATGCCACTCCCTTTTCGAAATAACTACTAGTCCCATCATAGGGAAAAAGCCACTAAATTGCCACTAATGTTACGTCCAAACGCGTGCCCCAAATAGTGGATAGCTGGTGAACCCAATTAATGACATAACAAAGGGACTGGGATTTTCGTCCCAGTCCCTACTACACGCTAATTTGATTACTAGTGATTCTTCACCACTAATTCCAACGCCGCTTCTAATTGCGCTTGTTGGTCGGTGTCCAACTGATCATCCGCGATGCACTGCTTGACGTTTTCCGCCACCACAACGCCCATGATCCGTTCAACACTTGACCGGACGGCGGACAACTGGGTCAGGATGTCTTGACAATCCCGGCCCTCATCGACCATCTTCAAGATGCCCTGTAACTGGCCATCCGTCCGCCGTAACCGGTTCTTTAACCGGGTCGCTGTCGTCTGGACCATTAGGCCTGCACCTCATCTAATTTTTCATCTAAATACTTCTTCAACGCGGCCTTAGGATGGTAGCCCACGACCTTTTCCGTCGGGTAACCGTTCTTGAACACGACTAGGGATGGGATACTCATCACGCCCATCTTCTGAGCCAAGGCTTGGTTCTGGTCAACGTCTAAGGACGCAAACTTCACTTGATCCCCGTATTCTTGATCCAGGTCTTCCAAAACGGGTGTCTGCATCTTACATGGTCCACACCACGATGCCCAGAAGTCCACCACGGTCACCGCCGTGTCGTCGCCGATGTGTTCAAAGTCTTCACTGGTAATTGCTTGCATTTGATTGGTCCTCCTAGTTGATTGAATAATTTTATTATACCCCTAGGGGTATCCTTTGACCAGCTTTTCGTTCTGCGGGCAAAAAAAGTAGCGGGCCATGGCCCGCTACTAATAACGTGTTGAATTTACTTTTGATCGGCTGGTGCCGCGTGGTGGGCGGCCGCCGTTAAGTTCGGATGATTATTGTTCCGTTGGGTTTCCTTTTCAACAGCCATTTGGGCGACCAAGTTCAGGTAATTGAACGGATCGTCAAAGTTCGGCTGGAACAGCATGTCGACGAAGGACAGGTCATCGATCGTGTTGCGGTTTTGAATCGCAATCGAGATGGCGTTGGCCGATTGGGCCACTTCGTGCTTACTGAATAGTTGGGCCCCTAAGATGCGCCGGCTATCCCGGTCGTAGACCAAGTTGATGGTCAACTTGTCGGTCGACGGCATGTATTCCGGCCGCCAAGTGCCTTCAAACGTGACCATGTCCGCGTTAAAGTCGTTCTTCTTGGCATGTTCCAAGGTCAACCCGGTCGAAGCCAACGTGTAGCCGAAGAGGTTCATGGCTGACGTGGCCTGGGTCCCCATGTACTGTTGAATGTTCCCGAAGACGTTGATCCCGGCTAACATCCCCTGCCGCACCGCGTTCGTGGCTAACGGCGTGTACGCTGGTTTGCCCGTTGGGTTGAAGTTGACGACACTGGCATCCCCGCAAGCGAAGATGTCCGGATTCGACGTTTGAACGTAGTCGTTGATAATGATGGCGCCGTGCCGGTCCATGTCGACTTGGCCCCGTAACAATTCGGTGTTGGGCACAAAGCCCGTGCAGACGATGGCCAGGTCGGCCGTGTAGTCGCCCTGCGTACTTTCGATGACCAATTCGCCCTTGTCGTTACTGGTAAAGGACGTGACCCGCGAGTTCAAATGAACTTCAACGCCATTATCTTCTAACAAGTTAATGACTTTGTCGGAAAACCCTTTATCCACATAATGATTTAGGACAATATCGCGGGACTGGAGCAAAATCACGTCATGGTCGGTCCGTGCATAACTTTCGGCTAATTCGGTCCCAATGTACCCGGCCCCAATCACGGCAATCCGCTTGTTATCCTTAGCGGTTTCGTAAATGGCCTTGGCTTGGTCGTAGTTCTTGCAGAGCAGAACCTTATCCTCGTCAATCCCAAAGATAGGTGGCACCGTCACCGTGGACCCCGTGGCCATAATCAACTTGTCGTAAGTGTCGTTGACCATGTCCCCCGTGTCCATGTTGACCGCTTCGAGCGTCTTCGCCGCCGCATCGATCTTCAAGACGTTAAACCGCGTCTTGATGGTCGCCCCTAACGACGTCAATTGTTCTGGCGAAGAATAGAACATGTCTTCCAAATGCTTCACTTGGCCGTCCAAATACAATGAAATCCCACAAGATAAGAACGAAACGTTGGTGTGCCGTTCATAGATGGTTACTTCAGTTTCGGGATGATCCCGTAAAATTTGTAACGCCGCATTCGTTCCGGCGTGTGTACTACCCACAATGATGACTTTCATGTTTACCCTCCTACATGAAAAAAACGATTCTACCAGCAGTCTACTAGAAAGTTAGCAAAAGATAAACGACTTGGCTTGCAAAACCCGGTGTTTTACCCCCAAAACCTCACACATTATCAAAAGTGACGGGTATATGTGCAAGATGCACCTAAAATAGTTGGTTAATTTAGCGTGAAAACTTGGTTTAATCGCATTTAGACCTGAAGGTTTCCCCGAGAACGTAGTCAATACCGTAATTCTTGCTTACCCAACGCGATTTAACCTACTAGCGATTAGCGACACCCATTATCCTTAAGCATAACAGCTTTTCTCATCAACGAACTAGCCACTTTAAGCCGGTCGTTACAATTCGCTTGCAAACGCCCGATGAACTGACTATGATACTTACAGTTAGTTCGTGATACGTTCTGACCTTAAGCACTGTGATAGACAACGGGAATCACTGTCTATAGATGCACTCCCCCCAAAACAAGTGATTTATATGATCAGATTCCTAAATTAAAAGCCTCGAACAATCCGCATGTTGTTCGAGGCTTTTTGCTGTTTAATTCGTCATTTTTGGCCGTTGGACAGACCGGTGCGTCGCATGAAACAGGAAATCGAAGACCAGTTCCTGGACGTGGGGATTATCGTGCAACCGGCTGTGCTCCGCCGTGGCGCCCCGAAACCCGACTTCCCGAAAACTCGCCGGAATCGACCCCAGCAAGTACCGCAACGACCGGGCCGAGGCCGTGGAAATGTAGCGGTCCGAATGGGTCCCGTCGTTGATGTCCCCGTAGATGTTCAACACGTCCGCGGCGGCCGGGAAATGTTGGCGGTCCCGGTAAAGGTCCGCGTAACTAGGAAACCAGAAATTCTTGGGGTAGACGATTTTGGGGCGCCCGCTCGCCGCCAACGAATTGGTGTTGTGGCTTTCATTCATCCCAATCACCCCGTTAAACGGACCGGCGATGGTCACCAACTTTTGCAGTTGGGGCAACCAGTCGTCCTGACCATAGGCCTCGGCGTAGGCCACCAAGGCCACACTTCCCGCGGAGTGCCCCACGGCATTATACGCTTGGACCCCGTGTTGACCCCGCAAGTAGATCATCACTTCATGCAACCAGCGCACCTGAAAGGATAACCGAGCTTGATTATTACCGAACGTGATTTGGATCAACGGGTGCGCCACCGAGTTGTCCCAATGGCCGCTCACCTTGAGTTTACCAGCGTGCGTAATATGAATAGTTAACGGTTGATGATAGCCAAATTTCACGGCCGCCGTCAACATTTCCTTCATGGTCTTCGAGCTGCCTCGCAGACCGTGAACGAATAAAGTTGGTACCTGTGGGGTAATGGTCGGCTGCTGCCGTTGCCACCGGGCCAACTTCCGGTGGGTCCGCAACCGACCAATCGCGCTGGTCGCGCCCGAAATCACTGCTAGTTCTACTAAACTCAAATCCATTAACCCGTTATCCTCCTGAAGCAATCCAACTGCCAATATTGGGCGATGATTACTCGCTTACTTTCAGGGGGCTGCGCTATCACGCAGCCCCACATCTGATTATCTCATAGCTCTATTATACGGCCAAATTGTGGTTTGTCAGGTCTTTTTTCACATTGTGCAAGTGCCTAGCAGAAACTGGAAACGCTATCCTCACAGTCGTTTACCGTGAACATAAGGGATTAATTTAGCATATTTCGTTTAGGGTTTCAACTTGTTAGGGTCACAAGCAACACTAACCTTATTATTAGGATATTTATCGAACCAATCAATTGCGCCCAAACACGGGTAAGGGTTACACTACAGTCAAGTTAATAGCCGTGACGCTGTTAACTGAAGTTGCACCAAATTCTTATTATTCTTACGAGCGGAACTTAGCACTCCCCCAAAGTCTTAAACTCTGCTCGTACCCCCCTCAAGCCACGATAGCGCATCCGCCATCGTGGTTTTCTTATGGGCTCAACGCGACTAAAACAGTTAGCCAGGACGGCCATGTTCGGGACTGACTTGTCCAGTCATCCCCGAGTGAGTAGTCGGTCGGTGGGCTAATTTTTACCCTAGTCGAGTACCTGCACCCCGATTCCAATCAGTCCCGGGCCGGTGTGGACCCCCAGGGCTGGTGAGACGTCCCCGGCATACCACTGCAAGACCTGCGGGTAGGCCGCCTTGAGGCGTTGGAGCATCTCCTCGCGCAAAGTGGGATTGACCCCGTCGACCACGGCGATGTTGACCTTCGTGGCCGTGCCGATGGCTTGGGCGACGAGGTCCATTAACTTTTTCAGCGTCTTTTTCTCCCCGCGAACCTTGGCAATGGGGTAGTAGACGCCCTGGTCATCACAGGAGATGATCGGTTTGACGTTGAGCAAGGTCCCCGCCATGCCGGCGACCCGACCAATACGCCCCCCGGCCTGCAGGTACTTTAAGCTGGGCACGTAGAAGAAGACCTTGGTCTGGGCGGTCACCCGTTCGACCTCGGCCACGATTTGGTCAAAAGTCAGGCCCTGATCGCGCAACTGGGCGGCGTAGATGGCCGCAAAGCCACTACCGATTCCCACACTACGGGTATTGATCACGTGGACCGTCAGCGGGGAGTCCTCCGCCAACAGCTTCATTTCTTGGTAGGTTCCGGACAGCTTGGCCGAGATGCTGACGGCAATCACGTGGGTGTAGCCCGATGCTTGGATCTGGTCCAACGCCTCGATGATGCGCTTTCCCGTGGGACTGGCCGTGCTGGCCGGTTCGAGCGCCTGGCGCCGGTAAAATTCGGCGGGCGTGATGGTGATGCGGTCCTCGTAGACCCGGTCGCGAAAAATCACGTTCATCGGGGCCAATGCCATATCGGCGGCGTGGAGCACGTCACTGGGGACGTCGGAACACGAATCGACTAGAATTGCAATTTTCTCTGCTGCCATAATGATGCCTCGTTTCTTATTTTTTCAGTCAGTTGACGGACGCGTCACGCGCCCGCTTGATTAAAACGATTATAACGCATTCATCTAGTTTTGAAAACTAGCTTATTTTGCTTTATAAGCGATGTCTTCTAATTATCGACTAAACAATGAGGCCCCCAAAGTTTTTTTGTTCTACTTTAGCGCGATTTTTGGGCCCCGTATTTTTTTGAAAAAAAGTTGTGGGGCACGCGGAACCGTTACCATCTCGACAACTTATAATCTTTTTATGGTAAAAATCTTTTTAGGTAGCCCTAAATCAATGACACTGATAGTTGACATCCCGCCTAATTAGCTTATACTTACGGTTGAATTGATAGCGGGATTGGTCATTAGTTTAGTCGGCGAGCCGGCGGAACGCAACTGATTAATCAGTCCCGTTGCCACGTAGAAAAGCAGCAGTCTACGGACTACCTGAATTTCTAAAACTGAATAGAAAAGAGGGGTTTTTCAATGAAAAATCGCGAAACCGATGCGAAAACCAAGCATCACATGCTCGAGTCAACGGGGTCCGGCCAAAAGAGTCTCGACGAAGTTAACGGGAGTGTGGATGTGCCGCAAAACGCCGGCTTCTGGCGAACCTTAATTGCCTACACTGGTCCGGGCGCCCTGATTGCCGTCGGGTATATGGACCCAGGGAACTGGATTACGTCAATCGGTGGTGGGGCCAACTACAAGTATACCCTGCTGACCGTCGTTCTGATGTCGAGTCTGATTGCCATGCTCCTTCAAGCCATGTCGGCTAGACTCGGGATTGTAACGGGGAAAGATTTGGCGCAACTGACCCGTGAACATACGGGTAAATTTACCGGCATCATCTTATGGATTATTACCGAAGCCGCCATCGTGGCGACGGATATTGCCGAAATCATCGGGTCCGGGATTGCCTTAGAGTTACTCTTCGGCTTCCCCCTGATCGTCGGGATCCTGATTACCGCCGCCGATGTTTTGCTCTTATTAGTCTTAATGAAATTGGGCTTCCGCAAGATCGAAGCCATCGTGGCCACGCTGGTCGCCGTGATTCTCTTCGTTTTCCTATATGAAGTGATTCTCTCGCAACCCAACATGGGTCAAGTCCTCAAGGGGTACTTGCCATCGACACACGTGGTCACCAACAACGGAATGCTCTACCTATCCTTAGGGATTGTTGGGGCGACGGTGATGCCCCATGACCTTTACCTGGGGTCATCGATCTCACAGACCCGGAACTTCGACCGCAAGGACCGCAAGAGTGTGGCACAAGCCATTCGGTTCACCACGATTGATTCCAACATTCAACTGACGCTGGCCTTCGTGGTCAACAGTTTACTGTTGATCTTAGGGGCAGCCCTCTTCTACGGCACGAACAGTGACCTGGGTCGTTTCGTGGACTTGTACAACGCGTTGAGCAACAACCAAATCGTGGGGGCCATCGCCAGTCCGATTCTGAGTATGCTGTTCGCCTTAGCCCTGTTAGCGTCCGGGCAGAGTTCCACGATTACCGGGACCCTAGCCGGCCAGATCATCATGGAAGGCTTCATCAACCTGAAGATGCCATTATGGGCCCAACGGTTGCTGACGCGGTTAATTTCCGTGACGCCCGTGGTGGCCTTTGCCCTGTATTATCACGGCAACGAAGCCAAAATCGAAAATCTGTTGACACTGTCTCAGGTCTTCTTGAGTATCGCGTTACCGTTCGCCATGATTCCGCTGGTGCTGTTCACCAGTAACCGCAAGTTGATGGGCGAATTTGCGAATCGTAGTTGGGTCAAGTACCTCTCCTGGTTCGTCACTGTGGTGCTGATTATCTTAAACGTTTATCTGATTTTAAATACGGTGGGTCTAGTCAAATAAGACCCGACAGAAAAAGCATTTCACTCGCTGGGGTGAAATGCTTTTTCTTTTGCAGTAATTAGAGTTTCATCTGGAAGATTCAGCGCTTCCGGGCCAGTCAGAAATGGGCGGAAACGGGTTGTAGGTGGGCACGGCTTCAAGCCCACAGTTCAGGTCTTGAAGACCGACCTGTGTCTGAGGTTCGAGCTGGCAAGAAACGCCAGCCAACACAAACTTCACTCCTGAGCCCATTTCTGACTGGCCCTCCAGCTTATGCGAGTTATAACAATCAAACCGGATTCTTTCAACCAAAAAGCAATGAATGATCATTTTAATACCTAAGTGTTAAGGCAGATTCTAGTTAATCTAACAACTCATTAGTAAAAAATCTCCCACCGAACTCACAATCCAGCCAGTCTACTCACGCCTGTTCCAGGTAAGTTTTCGTGGCCGGTTGGTAGGTCAACGTGACGACCCGGTCGGCTAAGGCCACCCGAATGGTCGCGTAGGCCGCCGCATAGCCGTGATGGGTCAGCGTCACGGTTACCTGGTCGTGGTCGACAACGATGTGGTAACCGTTCCACTCGCCAGCCTGGTACTTGAAGTCCGTCCCGTTATCCTGGTAATGGTCGTAGGTGCCGTGGTCGCCGAACAGTCGGAACGTCATCGTGGTGTCTGGTTGGTCGCTGATGTGGCTGACCGCGGGCCCCCACGGCAACAACGTATTCTTTTGAACGAACAGCGGTAATTTGGCCAACGGCGCATCGGCGACGATATCCTGGTGACCGGCGTACTCCCGGTTGTTCCAGAAGTCGACCCACTCGCCACGCGGCAGGTAAACCAACCGTTTCGTTTGCCCCTGCTGAACCACCGGCGCGACCAGCACGGTCTCCCCGACCATGTATTCGTCGTTGATCTCCCGGTTACGCGGGTCCTGGTCGTCGTTTAGAACCAGCGGCCGCATCGGTGGCAAGCCAGTCTGGGTCTCCTGGGCGAACAAGTCGTAGAGGTACGGGACGAACCGGTAGCGTAGTTTCAGGTACTTGCGGTAAATACTTAGCGTGGGTTCGCCGAAGACCCACGGCTCCTGATGGCGGGTCCCCATCGCCGCGTGGTTGCGGAACAGCGGACTGAACAGGCCGGCTTCGATCCACCGCGTCAGGAGTTCCGGCGTGGTATCGGCCCCGAAGCCGCCAATGTCCGTCCCCACGAAACTAAAACCACTCAAGCCCAGCGTGCAGAGTTGGGGAATCAGCAGTTGGACGTGCGGCCAGATACTCTGGTTATCCCCGGTCCACACGGTCGAATATTTCTGGGTCCCCGCGTAGGCCGCCCGGGTAATCACGAAGGGCCGTTTGCCTTGCTGGGCCTTCAAGCCAGTGTAAGTGGCCCGGGCCATGTTGTGACCGTAAACGTTATGCATCTTCTGGTGCGTAGCCGGCCGGTCTTGGTCGGAGAAGACCACGTTGTCGGGAATCGGCCCCTTAAACGAGGCCGGTTCGTTCATGTCGTTCCAGATGCCGGCGACCCCCAAGTCGGTCAAAAACTTGACGTTATGGGCCCACCAGTTGCGAACGGCCGGGCGCCCGAAGTCCGGAAAGGCCGCGTTCCCTGGCCAAACCTGATTGATGTAGAGTTTGCCATCCGGGGACTTCACAAAGTAGCCGTTTTTCACCCCAGTCTCGTACACGGCATAGTTCGGGTCCTGTTTGACTCCCGGATCGATGATGGGAATCACCCGAATCCCCCGCCGTTTAAGCTGCGCGATGAATTGACCGGGGCCAGACGGGTACTTCTGCTGGTCCCAGGTGAAGACCCGATACCCGCGCATGTAGTCGACGTCGAAATGAATCGCGTCGCAGGGTAGGTCGTTTTTTTCTAGCTCGTCGGCGATTTCCTGAACCTCGTGTTGACTGGCACTGTAGCCCCAGCGCGATTGCTGGTAGCCCAGCGTCCACTTCTGGGGCAGCGGCGTCCGACCGGTCAGGTAGGTGTAGTTGGTCACGATGGCCTTGAGGCTGGCACCCCCTAAAATGTAGTAATCCAGGTTGCCCGCGACCGCCGAATAGAAGTAGTAGTGGGCACTTTCCTTGCCTAGGTCGAAATGACTGCGGTAAGGGTTGTCGAAGAACAGGCCGTACGGGTGGCCGTTCTTCAGCCCTAACAGGACCGGAATCGACTTGTACAGCTTGGTGAAGGTCTCCAGGTGCGCGTCCGGAATATCGCTGTTCCAGTTGTCGTACTCGTAACCCCGTTTGTTCAAATAACCGGGCTTATCGCCCAGGCCGTAAAGCTGTTCGTCAGGCGCTAGGGCCTCAATCACCTGGTAGCCCCGATTGTCTTCGACGGTGGCCCCACTGATGCTGTGGCCCTCGGCTTCGACCAGTCGCTGGTGGACCTTATCGACACCCTTATCGAGTAATTGTCGATTGCCGCGATACGCGGTGATCAACGGGTGCCCCGCGGCGTCATCGACGTCTACGTGCTCCGCCGCATCCAGGTGCACGGTCAACTCGGCGGTCGTGAGATCGTAGTGGTCGCCCTGATTGGTGACCGTAAAGGCGGTCGGCTGTTGCTTGTCGCCCTCGATTGCGTAGGAAGCGCCGGGTTCGCCCCGGTCGCTAAATACATGAATGATACTAGCGGTCAGGACCGTGAGTTGTAAGTTGGTGGCAAAATCAAAGGTCACGGTCTGACCGGATTGCGTGTAAGTTGGTAAATTCGTCATGTTGCTGGACTCCTTGAACACAGTGTTAAGTTGGTTGTCCTTAGCCCCATCTTAGCAGTTTGTGCAAACGCTTGCAATAATGCCAAGACAAATAAAAGCATCGTCCGTAAAGACGATGCTTTGGCCTGATTCGCAATTTTAAAAGTAGGTTCTAAGCGCGTTGAGCGCCGTCGACCGTAAATTCGGCCCCGTTGGCAAACTTGGATTCGTCGCTTCCCAAGTAGACACAGACTTCCCCAATATCCTTGGGTTCGCCCATGTGGCCCACCGGAATCGTCTTGATCAACTGTTCCTTGGCGGCCGCCGGAACGATGGCGGTGTCGATCCAACCTGGGTGTACGGAGTTGACCCGGATGTCGATGCCCCGGTGCGCTAAGTTCAGCGCCGTGGCGTGGGTCAGCATCCGTGTTCCCCCCTTGCTAGCGGAGTACGCGGGAGCGGTTGGCAACCCGACCAGCCCGGCAACGGAAGACACGTTAATAATGGACCCCTTCGCGTCGTTGGTCTTCTGCATGGCCTTGATCCCGTACTTTTCACCCAAGAAGTTGGCGGTCAAGTTAACGTCGATGGTCTTTTGCCAGTCGGCTAATGACAGGTCTTCAATGATTGGACTCATCCCACCGATACCGGCGTTGTTGACCAGAATATCGAGTTTGCCAAATTTCGCCAGCGTGGCATCGATGACCTTTTGCCAATCCGCTTCCTTGGCCACATCCTGTTGGACGAACAGACTAACGTCGTCACCAAACTTGGCCACGGCGGCCTTCCCACCATCCACGTTATGGTTAGCAGTCAACACCACTTTGGCGCCTTCGCGGACGTAACATTCCGCGATACCTAAGCCGATACCTGCCACGCCACCCGTAATGATGGCCACTTTTCCGTTTAACCGATCTGTCATGTTTAAACTCACCCTTTCTGAAAGTGCTTACGTCTCAGATTAGCATATTCCGGATTAAATTTAAAATAATTGGCACCGCTTACAAGAAATGGGGACACCAAAAAGCCGGGGCAACCGAAAATCCCCGGCCTGTGAAACAGCTTAGTTTAGATGGAACGGTAAGACTAATCCGCCAAACTCGTTGTCGTTCGGCTTGTCGCGCTTGACCACCAGTTCCTGGTTCACGAAGCTGGAAATCCCTTCGCGGCCTAATTCCCGGCCGTAACCGGACTTCTTGACCCCGCCGAATTCCAATTCGGGTAGGGAACTGAAGAAGGTGTTGACGTAGACCTGCCCGGTTTCAATGCGGGAAGCCAGTTGCGCGCCGTAATCGCCGGTGCCGGCAAAGACGATGCCGCCCAACCCGTAGTTGGTATCGTTGGCCAGTGCCACGGCTTCGTCGTCATCCTTGACCTTGTAAACCTGAGCGACCGGGCCAAACATTTCCTTACCGTAAGCCGGGTTGTCCTTGGTGATGTCCGTCAGGATGGTTGGCAAGAAGAACTGCCCGTCACTGTCCACCGGATCATGCACGAAGGCTAAGGTCGCGCCACCGGCCACCGCGGCGTCCACTTGGGCCTGGAGTTTTTCCTTGGCCTTCTTGGAGTTCATCGGTGCTAACGACGTGGTCGGGTCCATCGGGTCACCCAACTTGACCGCGGCAAAGGCCCGTTTCAAGGAAGCCAGGAATTCGTCGTAATGGTTTTCGGTAACGATGAACCGCTTGGACGAGGTGCAGACCTGCCCGGCGTTGTACAACCGGGCCCGCGGGGCAATGCTGTTGACCATCGCCATGTCGGCGTCGTGAGCCACGATAAAGGCGTCGGTCCCGCCGAGTTCCATGGTGGTCTTCTTCAGGTACTTGCCGGCCACCTCGGCCACGGCGGTCCCGCCCCGTTCGGAGCCGGTCAGCGCCACGCCCTGAACCCGGTCGTCGGCAACCACTTGGGAGACCTGGTCATAGGACAAGAAGAGGTTGGTCAACGACCCGGCAGGCGCCCCGGCCCGGCGCACGGCGTCCTCGAAAGCTAACGCTGAGCCCGGCGTAATGGCCGCGTGCTTCAGGACGATGGGGTCCCCAATCGCGAAATTTGGCGCAAAGATCCGCATGATTTGATAATACGGGAAGTTCCACGGCTCCACGGCCATCAGCACACCCAGGGGATGGTTTTCCAGTTGTGCGTCCCCGGCAATCGAGGCAATCTGGCGGGGTTGTAAGAATTCTTCGGCGTGGTCGGCGTAGTACTCCGCAATCTCGGCACACAGGATGACTTCTCCCTGGGCTTCCACGAAGAGTTTACCCATTTCGGTGGTCAGGACCTTAGCCAGACTGTCGGTCTCGTCACGAAAAATCTGCGCCAGCTTATGTAACACGGGTGTGCGCGTCGAGACGGGATCGTTCCGCCACTGCTTATACAGGGCTTGCGCTTGGGCTAAGGCCGCTTCGACCTCGGCGGGAGTGGCTTCGGGGTAAGTCTTTACAACTTCATTGGTATATGGATTCGTCGTTTGATAAGCCATTTGTGGGTCCTCCTCATTCGAACACTGAGCATTTTCACAATCTGTTTTTCTATCTACGAGCACTATACACCCAGCCTTCAGAAAGCGCTATCATTTATACTTGTGATTTTAATTTCAAATAAATTGTTAGCCTTCACTAACTTTATTATCATTTTTTCCCCTCTACAATTGCAAGATATAATTTATCAACAGTTCATCAGTGTTTTCCCCACCATTGCACAGCCCGCAGGCGACCAGTTTCATCCCAACTGCACCAAAAAAGCAAGCCCCCACGGACTTGCTTCTAAATGGTTTAACTTAATTTCCAACGGTCGAGAATCCCGTTGAACAGCCGGTTGGCCGTGGTGATCTGATCCAAGACCGTCCGCGGACTAGCCTTGAAGCCGTCGTTGGCCCACTTGTTAATGATGCCAATGGCCCCGGCAGCGATGAATTCCGCCGACGTATCAATCACGTCTTCTTTTAAATAGCGGTATTCGGGCATTGCGTGCAGCAAGATGGACAACCGTGCCGCCACAAATTCGTTCGTCGATTGCCGCCACACCCCATCGTCATAGGGGTAAGCGTTTAAAAACAACTTCGAGTGATCCGCAATCCGTTCAAACAGTTGAATCGTCTCCGGTCGCCAATTCTCCAAGGTAATGGTTAACGGTTTCTCACGGCGCGGTGCCTCAACGATGAACCGTTGATAGACAAACGCGAGGAGCTCATATTTGTCCGCAAAGTAGTAATAGAACGTCTTTCGGTGGACTTCCGCTTCATCCGCAATCTCGCGGACCGTAATCTTGTCAAACGTATTGTGGCTTAACAACGAAGCCAAGGCCTCCGCAATTCGTTCCTTAGTTTCTGATGCAGCCATCGTGATACCTCCAATCATCCGTACTCTGGTTTTTTACGGTTAGAATGGTCTAACCATCCCCGATAGCTCGGCTATCTAACCAATTGCGGTGGGTGTTGGCCATCCGACCGCCAAAGTTTTGTGTTCACAGATTAGTTAGCTGCTAACTCGTTATGTATATAAATGACATGACTTACTCATTGAATAGGCCTAATTATAGCATAACTACTGTTCTATTGTACGACACTTTTGTGTACAACGAATAGCTAAACCGGAATTATTCCCAAAAAGTTAACGGGGTCGTTCTGCCGCCAAGAATCGTCCAGACGTCATTTGTCCTTAACGTTCTGGTCGTTCTTGGTCACCGCGGTCAAACCCTTTAACCATTATCATTATTTACTTATCAGGTGGTCAGTCAACTTAACCAGACTTTGTAACTGTTCCGAAGAAGTGCGGTACCTCGAAACGGAACCTTTTCCCCATTTTAGCATGCAAAAAGCGGGTAGGCTACCCAGCCTACCCGCTTTTTCCGTTTATTTTGTAATTTTTAGTGATACAGATCGAAACGTCCCTTGGCGAACACTGTGCTGAGGTGGGCACTTTCGAAGAGGGAGCGGTCCGTGATGATCTTCTTCAGGGCAGATGCAGGGTAACCCTTCACCTTCCGATTACTACTCCCAATCTCGCCGATACCGTCCCGATCGCTCAGGGATGCCACGGTACCACTGGACTTGTAGACAAACTTCTGGGTCCCGCTACCGCGTAATTGCAACGCGATATTCTTCGCGGCTTGACCCCCGGCGGCTAACGCGATTTGCGCCGTGGTCGGGTACGGCCGGTCGCTGCTAGGATCCATGACCGCCGACACGTCCCCCACGATGTATACTTCGGGATGGTCTTTCAATGACAAGTCCGGTTCCACCACGACCCGGTTACGGCGTTGGTCGAAACCGGAATCGGCGATGACCTGCGAGCCACTGACCCCAACGGTCCACACAATGGTGTTGGCCGCTAATTCGTGTTCCTGGTCATCTTCATCGGTGTACACTACCGCTCCCGGCTTGATCTCGCCGATTGATGACCCCAGCTTCATGTCGACGTCGTGCTTGGCCATGAAGCGCATCGCGTAGTCCCCTAACGACTTGTCGAACATCGGTAAAATGCTCTTGGAGCGTTCCAGGCACACCAGTTTGATGGCCGGCGTGTTGTAGCGCGTTTGCAGCTTCGGCAGGGATTGCGTTAATTCGCCCAACAATTCGATCCCGGTAAAGCCGGCCCCACAGACCGCCACGACCAGGTCGTTGGGGTCTTGGCTTTCGCCGTAACCCTTGACCTTGTTTTGGATGTGTTGGTAAACGGCTTCGGCGGTAGCTAAGTCATCCATTGGTAAGGCGTTTTCCGCCGCGCCTTTCAGGCCGAAAGTTTCGGACTGGAACCCTAACGCCACGATCAAATAATCGTACGTGATGGGGTCGTGGTCCGCCAGCGTTACCTGCTTTTGGTCCACGTCGATATTCGTGACCGTGTCGCGCACGAAGTCGATTCGGTTGCCGATCACGTCGTTGATTTCGTACGTAATTTTGTCTGAGGCAATGGTCCCCGCTGCGACCTCATGGAGGTTGGTCTTTTCGGTGTGCGTTCCCGACTTGTCCACTAAAATAATCTGGTTATCGTTAGGCACTTCGCGTTGCAAAAACTTCACGGCGCGCATCCCTGCGTAGCCGCCACCTAGAACTAAAATCGTTGCCATATTAAACGACTCCTTTGTCATTAAGTTCTCCTCAAGACGGTTGGTTCGTGATACGTCACAAAACTAAACCGGTTACATTTTAGATTCAATCGCTACCGTCCCCCCATTGGAACGACGACCTCACCATCTCGGGATATTTAAGTCCATTATACGGCTTATCACGTGAAAAACCATTCAAAACGGCTCCATTCGGGCAAAAATGTTGTGCGCAATCCATTTTAGTCGGTTGGGGTCAAAAAACGAAGTCACTTTAGCTGACAAATGCGTCAGCAACCGATAAGGTAGGCATTAGTTAAGTTACCTAAGTTATAGGAGGCCTTTTAATCATGACAACTTTAGTAATCGGGGCACACGGACACGTGGGACAACAAATCGTCCAGCAACTGGTGACCGCGGGTGAGACCGTCTACGGTGGGATTCGCAACGCCGAACAGGCCGCTACGATCCAACAACTTGGTGGTCAGGCGCGCACAGTGGACCTCATGGGCACCGCCGAAGCCCTAGTGCCGGCCATGCAGGGTGTCGACACGGTGGTCTTTTCCGCCGGTTCCGGTGGTAGTACCGGTGACGACATGACCTTAAACATCGACCTGGACGGCGCCGTTAAGGCCATGCAGGCGACCGAGCTGGCCCACATCAATCGCTTCATCATCGTTAGTGCGCTGGGGACCGGCGACCGGGCCTTCTGGGCTAAGTCCAGCATCCGGCCCTACTACGTGGCGAAGTTCTACGCCGACGAATGGCTCCAGCACCGCACCAACCTGGATTACACCATCGTGCGGCCGGGCCTGCTGACCAACGGTGCCGCTACCGGCAAGATCACCACCAACCCTGGTGACGACGGTACCCGGCAAATCACCAGAGCGGACGTGGCGGCGACCGTCGCGGCCATCGTCAAGCATCCCCTGCCGAAGCAAATCGTCACCATCGTTAACGGTGACACACCGGTCGACGACGCGATCGAAAAACTTTAGTTATTCCCTCCTGAATCATTAGTTACCAAAATAGTCTGAGAACCCCAAATCGCGTTAGCGCTAAGGGAACTCGGGCTATTTTTATGGCTAATTTTAAGTGGGGACGTTGTTAGTAATGCAACACATAATGCTTTACCGTCTGCCCACCATAAGCTTTGCTTCCCGGTTGACATCACGTTCAATCTGGGGTAAGGTACCAGAGTACTCATATAGGTACTATGGTACCTTAAAGAAAGTGAGCTGTTAAATATGAACGCGATAGAAACAAAAGATCTGACTAAACAATATGGTGGGTTGACGGCTTTAAATCAGGTTAATCTACAAGTTCCAGCTGGTAGTATCTATGGCTTTATTGGACTGAACGGTGCCGGAAAAACGACGACGATGCGCATTTTACTCAACATGATCAAAGCAACTAGCGGTTCAGTTCGTCTGCTGGGCGAGGATGTTCAGCACGTTAAAACTGATTTTTGGAATAAGATTGGCTATCTAATAGAAACCCCTCAGTCTTATTCGCAGCTAACCACCTATGAAAATCTAGACCTTTATGCGCGGCTGCGTGAGATTCCCAGTGGCGTTCGCGCGGATAGAATTGAACAGTACATGGCCGAATTGGGACTCACGGCCTATCGTAATCAGCGAGTTCGTGAGTTGTCACTGGGAAATCGACAAAAAATAGGATTGATTAAGGCGTTAATTCACGAACCGGAATTACTGCTCCTCGATGAACCAACTAACGGTTTGGATCCTCAGGGATTAAACCAAGTTCGACTCCTTTTGCAGAAGTTGGCTAAAAAAGGGACCACCGTCTTTCTCTCGAGCCACATCTTAGCAGAAATGGAACAGATGTTAACCCATGTCGGCTTTCTGAATCACGGTCGTTTGATTCGCCAAACTGACTATCAAGGCTTCTTGGGCCAGCGTCAGCAACCCCTGATTGCCACTTTTGTGAATGCAGACGAGACATTGCGGGCCCAACGCGTTTTAAGCGCAAGCGCTATTCGGAGTACCTGCGCAGATACGACGCTAACCATTCAAGCCCCTACTAAGTCCCCCAAAATTATTCAGGCCTTGGTGACGCAAAACGTTGTCCCGATTAGTTGGCAAAAGAAACAGGTTAGTCTGGAAGATCAATTCTTAGCAATGTTAGATTCGGAGGATTCCAATGCGCATAATTAAACAAACGGCCATCGTTATTTCCATAGAGATGCATAAGATTTTTAGAGCCGGCTTCATCCCAATTTCGGCCGCGGCTTTTCTGTTTTTACTGCTCGTCAAGCACGGTCAAAATTGGGCGGACTTCACTAATAGTGGTTTGATGTTCATTGTCGCGCTAATTGGGTTAGTTGGGTTTGGCGCCCTCAGCTCGTGGGTGTTTGCCCAAGAATTCACCGCCCAAACCTTTAAAGACTTGTTGGCCTTACCCATTTCACGTAAAACGATCATTGCGGGAAAAATGCTGGCGATTGAGCTGTCGGAACTGGCAATTACCGTGCTAGAGGTTCTTTTACTGTTGGGAACGGGATGGCTCTGGTTGCGGACACCCATTCCGGCTGGACAGTGGCAGCTGATTACCCTGGTGGTGCCCAGAACCTTTGTTTATAACGTTCTACTCTCGCTCGTTTGGCCGTTCATTGCCTCGTTAACCCGTTCTGTCTTAATTCCAACGGCCCTTTCGTTTGCAACCATGATTGTTGCGGTCATGTTTGCGGGACAAACAGTGGGGCAATATATCCCGTGGGTAATTCCAAGTTATAATTTGGCTAACCCCGGCTTCTCAAGTTCAATCGGCTATCTTCTAATTGTGTTAATTGGCCTGATAGGTATTTACGGTACAATATACGTGTGGACGGTTAAGGATCAACAATAATTGGAGGAACTTTTATGGCAGACCGTAGATATGGTAAAGAATTAAATCATGCGATTCTTTCCGCTGCGTGGGAACTATTGGCAGAACAAGGCTATGCAGAGCTCACAATGTCGGCAGTCGCTGAGCAAGCACACACAAACAAAAACACGATTTATCGCCGTTGGGCCAATAAGCCCCTTTTGGTGGCAGCGGCATTAGAACATCAACACATTGCGGTGGATACCACGCTACCAAATACGGGCACACTACGTGAAGACTTAATGAGCCTGCTGTCACGGTTTATCCCCGTCATCTCCGCAATGCCAGCGACGACCTGGCAAGCGCTGATTAGTGATTTGCTGGCGACATCCGTGGCTAATTTGAATCTAAGTACGCTGCAGCTAGTCGTGAGCGACGAAAATTGGATTACCCAACAACTACCCGATATTCTAAAGCACGCACTTAACCGCGGCGAGATTCAACAAGCCGCCAATCCGACACAGAAATCTTTACCCGCGGTCATGCTGATTCGGCAACTTATCTTCACGGGGACGTTGACCCCAGCGCAAGTGACAGATATCGTGGACAACATTTTATTACCCGTCTATTGTCGACCGACACACTGATACCTTTGACGTTCAGACAACCTGCGATAATCCCTTACCCCAATTCGGCATTCACATCAAAAATTACGAGTGGCGTTTAAAACTTTCTTTTTCTAGTTCATCAAGCATCACGTGAAGGGGGCAATGGTCTAGCGAGCAAATTTACCGCTGAACGGATTGGCTAACGCCAAGCAGCGTTAAGCACTCTTAAATGGCATGATTCCGAAAGTATTTCGGTGTCATGCCATTTTTCTACGTCTTGTCAATGGAAATGTTGTTAAATCAACGATTCATGATAAGAA
>NZ_AZDW01000018.1 GCF_001434115.1 Levilactobacillus zymae DSM 19395 | reverse complement strand
AGGAGCACCCCGTCGGGTAACTTCTATGCCTCTAAGCTTAGTATTTTTAGAATTATTAGAATTCCATATACTTTAGGGCCTGTCATATCCACAAAAAGTGCCCCGCATACCCGGTATATCGCGGATTTAAGGGCACCCTGTCGACGGATAATGGCCTGTCGGATTTGGCAAATTTAACTTGAAATATCGCCAACCTAGTAACCTAGCTTTGACTCAATGGCTCTGACACGAGTTAAAGACTCTAATTTAATTGTTTCTATAACTCATGTGAGCTGGAGGACCAGTCAGAAATGGGCTCAGGGGTGTCATTTGTCTTGGCTGGCGTTTTGGGTCAGCCTAGACAAAGGTCGGTCTTCAAGACCTGGGTTACGGGCTTGAAGCCGTGCCCACCCCGTTCCAGCCCGTTGCTGACCGGGTTAGTCCGGAAGCGTTGTTTCCCCTAGATTGGTCCTTTAAGCTAGCCGTCCACAAAAAAATGGACCGCAGAGCAGTCCATTTTTGGGTAAGTTGCGATGAAAATTAGTCAGCGGCCTTGAACGCCCCAGCAGTCAACTTGTTAGCTTGCACGAAGCCCTTAGTCTTGTTGTTGGTAACGTAGAGGTACTTAACGTTCTTCTTGTTTTGCTTAACCGTGATTTCCTTAGTGGCGTAGAACGTCTTGCTTGCTGGTAAAACGCCCTTCTTGGTTAACGTTACCTTAGATTGATCAGCGGCGAATTTCCCCGTATAAAACGCTGGTGCGGTTGCCTTGTAGTGGTACGCCGTCTTCTTTAAGGTCTTAGCCTTCAGTAACGTATAGGTCTTACCAGTTGCCTTGTCGGCCTTAACAGCCTTCTTGGTCGTGGCCTTCTTCGTTGCTTTCTTAACGACCGCCTTCTTAGTTGCCTTGCCGGCTGCTAAATCGCCGAACGCAACCCAGCCTTTAACCTTGCCGTTAGCGGTCTTCACGTAAACGCAAGTCATGGTCTTAGCCTTAGCCTTCTTGGTAGCCTTGGTAGTGACCACGACCTTCTTCGTAGCGTAGTACGTGGTGCCCGTCTTCAAAGTTCCCTTCTTAGCAAAGGTGACCTTAGCGCGGTCTGCCGCAAACGCCCCGGAGAATAACGTTGGCTTGCCTGCCTTCACGTGATAAGCCGTCTTCTTCAAGGTTGTCGCAGATTTCAGATTATAGGTTGTCTTCTTGGCAGCCGTCTTAGTCGCCGCAAACGCGGTCGTGGTCCCCATCGCTGGTGCGATAGCCCCTAAACCTAATGGTAAGACCATTGCCGCAGCCGCAGCAACCATTGCAACTTTTTTCATCATAACCATTACCCCCAATAAAAAATGAAATGCTGAATTCATTTCTGAATTCATGGGTCATTATAGCATCACGCCAAGAAACCGGTTGCCTGAAGCTCTTCATTCCCGTCATTTAGTTAGGCCATCAAGAAATCTGATCATTCGGTCATCTAACCAACCAAATTCACCAGTCAAAAAAGCCCGTCATACCGGCAATCTACCGGCATGACGAGCTTTATGTTATTTGGAAAGTTGGTGACTAATGGTCTTGGCGATCAGGGACGTAAAGTAACGGTTCCCGTGGTCGTTAGGGTGTACGTGGTCACTCACGAACCAGGACGAATGGTCTTTGGCCTTGGTGTACCAGTCGATCACGTGGACGTTGGGGTACTTCTTGGCCGTCTTGTGGATCATACTGTTGACCTGGTTTTGCCACTCGCGCGTCGGCACGTGCACGGTCACCCAGAAAATCTGGTGATCGCGACCAATACCCTGCACGATTTGGTCGGCCTGGGCCTGACTGATGTTCCCGTTGGTCCCGACGTTGACCAGAACGTTCTTGGCCATCTGGCCCCGTTGGTTGATGCTGGCGATCACGCCCGGCATCGCGGCGGCTTGGCGACCGACTTGACCGTCCACCACGGCCCCCGGGAAGACCTTTTGAATGTCGCCCGAATCATCGAGCAACACCGAGTCCCCAATGGCTGTCAACGGCGTTTGCTTACTACTGGTCAGTTCGTCAGCCGTCAAGAAGTAGTACTTGGCCGTCTTCTGGTCGGCTTTGGACAGCTTGGAGAAGGCCACGGCCTTGTCGTGTTTCTTCTTGGATTCGGCTTGTGCCTTGGCCAGCGCCTTTTGCTTCTTCGCCGCGGCCTCGTTTTGTTTCTGGGCCTCGGCTTGCCGCTTGGTGATGGTCTGTTGCAGGGCCGTGGGTTTTGCCGCGGCCGGTTGCTGGACGAACCCAACGGCGGTCAGCGCGAAGCAGACCACCGCCACGCCCCCCAGCACCGTGGTGACCCGGTGCGCGGCCGGTTGTTGGACCAACCGTTTAACGTCGCTAAATACCCGACCGTATTGGTAATGCCGTAACGGATTTTCAATCAACCGGTAGCTGGCTTCCGTGACCACCATGATCAGGGTCACTTCGATCAGCGCGTTTAACAACGGGTGGTTCCCGATGTTTTGCACGCGGGATTCGTAAAAAATCATGACCGGAAATTGGTACAGGTAGATGCCGTAACTGCGTTTGCCCACGTAACTAAAGAGCTTGTTGGTCAGGATACGGTTCATGTCGCTACCCGGATGGGCTACCGTGGCCACCAGGACCGCGGACAACATGGTAAACCAGAACATCCCGCCGCGGTAGGTGCTAGCGGCTTGCCCGTTCATGTTGAAGAACAGGATCACCGTTCCCAATAACGACGCGAGCCCCAGACCATCGAGCATCAGGCGGTGGCTGCGCGTCACGTTGCCGCTGAGCTTATAGGCCGGCCAGATAAAGGCCATGGCGGCCCCAATCAGGATGGCGAACATCCGGGTGTCGGTCCCGTAGTAGACCCGGTTCAAATTATTGGGGTCGTACAGCACGGCCATGGCAATCGCCGAGGCGATCGCCGCCGCGAAGAGCACCAGGGCCGCCTTGATCCGGCTCCGGAAGAACAGCAACAGGCCGACCACGACTAGCGGCCAGACCAGGTAGAACTGTCCTTCGATCGACAGGGTCCAGAGGTGGGTAAACGGTGATTCGCCGCTGAACCGATCGAAGTAGGATTGCCCGTGATGAATCTCAAACCAGTTGTAGACGTACACCAGATTGGTGAGCACCGTCCCCCGAATATTGACCAGCAGGTTTCGCTGAAACAGGGTAATGTACGCGGTCGTGCCTAAAATCATGGTGACTAACGCCGGATAGAGTCGCTTGACCCGCCGGTTATAAAAGCTCAAAAAGTTGACGCCACCGTGCGTTTCCCATTCCTGAATCAACAGGTAGGTCACCAGGTAACCCGAAATCAGAAAGAAGATGGGGACCCCGAGATAGCCCCCCTGCATGGAAGACGGGGCTAAATGGTACACGATCACCCCGATCACCGCTAGTGTTCTTAATCCGTCAAATCCCGTAATGTAACGTTTTTTTCTCGGGCGCTGGTTCCGCCAGGCCGCCCGCGTCACGCGCGTGTTCATTTGTTCCATAGTTGTTCCCCCTCAGCAACTCGCCATACTCCCCCGTGGCTGTATTTCTTAATTATCATTCTCAATTAATCCTCTTAATAGATTGCCGGATACTCATTTTTCAAAAAGGTGTGGCTCAAGTCGCGCACGCCACACCCCGTTATCAGCTAATTTTCAGGGCCATTAAATAACACCTTTGATGACCACACTAATTCTATAATGTTTCGTGCTCTGAAACAACGGTTTTACCCCAAATTTTCAATTTGTAAAATTTGTCATCTAAACCTAGAACCACAAGGGTTTACCGCGAATTGAGTCCCGCCTGAACTACTGATGGGTCTCACTAGTTTGGTTGATAAATAACTTTATGAACGGTCAACTGACAAACCGGCAATAAAGTTTAAGAAAATGGTATACTAAAAGGAAGCGCTACCAATTCTTTAGGGGCCTATCCAATTAAGCCTAATGACCAATTCATTGTTTGCCGATTGGCTGGCCCTTAACCGATTGGGGATTTAATAAGGAGGAATTCAGTATGTCTCAAGCTACGCCATTCACCGCAACTGCTGTTCGTCAGTTTCCCAAGGTAGAACTTCATTGTCACCTTGATGGCTCAATCTCCTTACCGGCCCTTCGCCAGATGGCGGCCGTGGTCGGCAAGTCACTCCCCGCAGATGATGCGGCCCTACGAGAACTCGTGACCGCGCCCATCGAAACGGTCAGCCTGATCGACTATCTCAAACGGTTCCAGGTGGTGACCGATTTAATGCAGACCCCCGAGCAGCTTGAGATCGCGGGTTACAACATGGTCCACACGGCCGCTAAAGACGGCTTGATCTACTTAGAAACCCGATTTGCGCCCGCCATCTTCACGGAACAAGGACTGAGTATCAAGGAAGCCATCAACCACGTGCTGATTGGCCTGCACCGGGGGACCCAAGAATTCGGCGTTCCCGTAAACGCCATCGTGTGTGCCATGCGCGACCGGCCGTTAGCCGAATGCATCGAGGTCTTCCAAACGGCCGCCCAGTTTACCGACCAGGGCGTCGTGGGCCTGGACTTCGCCGGCGACGAATACAATCACCCGACCCATGACCTGACCGCCGCCATCACGGCCGGCCTGGCCACCGGCTTACCGTTCACCCTACACGCCGGGGAAGCCGGTCCCGCCAGCAACGTTGCCGAAGCCCTCGAACTGGGCGCCAGTCGAATCGGCCACGGGGTCCACATGAGCGGCCATCCCAAGATCATTGCCCAGGCCAAGGCGGCCAACGCCCCCATCGAAATGTGCCTGACCAGTAACCTCCAGACCAAGGCCGTGACCGGTTACGATGACTTCCCGCTCAGTGAATTTCTCAGTGCCGGGCTGTGCGTCACCATCAACACCGATGACCGAACGGTATCCGACGTCGATCTGACCGGCGAGTTTATGGCCTTACACGACCATTACGGTCTCGACTGGTCCTTGATGGAACAGCTGACGCTAAACGCCATCAACGGTGCCTTCATCTCTGAAGAGGAGAAGACCGCCCTGCGCCGCCAGGTCCAAGCTAAAGAACACGTTAACAATTAAAGCAAATTAAACATGCGTCTACGGTTACTTTCCCGTAGGCGCATGTTATGGTTAAAGTAACTCTTGTCAGGAGGTCATCACATGCAAATTCTCTATCCCTATCAGGACGCGTTCGACCGGGACCTCGCCAAACGCGACATCGCGCAGGCGACCCGCGACGAATATACCGCCACGCTCCAAGATTTCTTCCATTATCTGGAGAACTTTAACCCCACCTACCAAACTTATCACCGCGTCAATCAGCTGCAGACCGCCGACGTGGAACAGTACCTGGCCATGTTGACCAACAGCCGGCAGATTCAAAACCAAACCTATAACAAGGTCCTATCCCACCTAAACGTTTACTTCAAGTTCCTGTTCTCACACAACTGGACGCCTTACCTACCCACGCTAGACCTCAAAAGCAAGCCCAAGGACGCCACCCGACCGGTCAATTTTCGCTGGGTCGACGACCTGGACACCTGGCTAGCCGACGACCGCTTGCACGTCTACACCCGGACGGCCATGTTGCTGACCACCAAGGGGTACCCCGTTCAGGTCTACCTCAAGCCCAACTTCACGGCCCAACTGGCGACCAACGATTGGCCGGCCGCCGAGCAACAGTTTTTGACCCAACTGCGGGCCTTTCTCGCCCCACTGCAGACCCGGTTTCAGTGTGCCGACTGGTTTTTAAAGCAACGCGCGGCGGCCGACCCCCACTTGACGCTGCCCGGGTTGCACAAGTATCTGCGCCCCGACGAAGCCGTGACCAACTTTCGGCTCAGCCCGACCACGCTGTACCAAGGTTACTTAGTCAACTATCTGCGACACCACCCGCAACTGACCGACAGGGACGTCATCGCGGCGTTACACCTCGAGCCCGATTCGATCGACTACTACCGGCGGTTGGCCCAACGCGCCGATTAAAGTTAATTTCCAGCTAAACTGAACCCCCTGTACTATAATGAACTCAGGACCCGGCTCGCAGCTGGCGCCACGCCGTTCCGGTCGCTTGCTGACTGGTGCGAAAACCGTGGTGTCATCGACCGAACCGGGACCGAGACAAGATTATTGGGGGAAGTATCATGAAACGAAAAGGACTCCTTTGGGGGAGCTGTCTGTTACTCGTCGTGCTGATTTTCGGGGGCGTTGCTTGGGGGCAAAGCCGTTCGACGATTAAACCGACCACCACACCGAAAGTCACCCGACACGCCAGCCAGAAAAAGCCCGCTAAAAAGCCACAGGTACAAGCGGCCACTCAGCCTAAATGGCTCAAGCTCAAGCACCCGCTCCAGTTGCCGATCCTGATGTACCACAGCATTTCCACGGGTAACCAGTTGCGGGTGCCCAAGGCGCAATTCGCCCAAGAAATGGCCTATCTCAAAGCCCACCACTACCGCACGTTGACCACGGCCGAAGCCATCAGGGCCTTAAAGACGAACAGCGTGCCGCAAAAGAAGGTCGTTTGGATCACGCTTGACGATGCCTACAAGGACAACCTGACGCGGGCGTTACCGGTCCTTGAAAAATACGACCTGCACGCCACCATCAACGTGATCACCGGCTTCACGCACAAGAGCAACCACCTGTCGTTGGCCCAGATGAAGACCATGCTGGCGACCGGCCACGTCGACTTCGCCAGCCACACAGTCCAGCACCTGAACCTCAACGAGCTGACTGCGGCCCAGCAGCGGACCGAGCTAGTCGCCTCTAAGCGCTGGTTGGACCAAAACCTCAATCATAACACGCAAATGCTGTGCTACCCGGCTGGTCGGGCCGACGCTACCACCCGCAAGCTGGCGAAGCAGGCCGGCTACCAGATCGCGTTGACCACCCAGGAGGGCCTCGCCCAAATGAGCCAGGGTCGCTACAACCTGGCCCGGTTACGGGTCACACCGGGCATGACCACGGCCACGTTTGCCACGATGCTTCAGGTCACTAATTCCTAAATTAAACCACGAAACGCCCCAGTAGGCTGCAATATTGCAGCCTACTGGGGCATTTCACGTATTTTGGCTAGGAACTGTCTTAAAACTCAATCATTACTTAACACTCATCCCCCTAAATTGAAAGAAATCCATTATTGTTATAACTCATGTGAGCTGGAGGACCAGTCAGAAATGGGCTCAGGGGTGAAATTTGCCTTGGCCGGTGTTCTTTACCGACCTAGGCAAAGGTCGGTCTTCAAGACCTGGGCTACGGGCTTGAAGCCGTGCCCACCCACAACCCGTTTCCGCCCATTTCTGACTGGTCCGGAAGCGCTGCTTTCCCTAGATTAGTTTTTTAAGACAGACACCATCATCGCGTCCCTAATCGTCTTGGGGGACCTCAAAGTGCGGTGAGATGATTTTCTGTTCGGCCGCCTGCAGGCCTTGGCGGGTGAACCAACCATCGCGGATCAGGTACCCGAAGGCGTTGACGTTCGCCAACATCTGGGCCAACTCGCGGTCGCTGATTTCCTGAATCGCCGCGTCGATATCGGCCAGACTATCGATGGCGATGCCCAGCCCGTTGGTCACGATCAACTTGGCCACCGCGGCGTCGCGCCAGACGATCACCGGCAGCCCGTGCGACAGGTACATCGACACCTTGTGGGGATGGTTGTAGCGCGTATAGTCGTCGTACCGGTAAATCGACGTGTCACCGTCCCAGGCCAGTCCAAAGGTTCGCGGCAGGCGCTGAATCAGTTCCCAGCGGTAGAATTTCCCCTGATAGTCCACCTGGGGATTGGCCTCGAATTCTTCCTGGACCTCCGGACTGGCGTTGCCAAACGCGGTAATCGGCGTTGCGTGGTCCCAATGGGCGATGTAGCGCGATTTCATCAGGTTGCCGGCCAGCACCACCCCGCGTTGAAAGTCCTCGGGCGTCGCCACGTAACGGTCCGGTTCGTGGTTGTCGTCTAAATAGTCGAGCAGATACTGGTAGACCATCGGCGTGGTAACCCCCATCTCCCGCAGCTTAGCGGCCATGCGGTGGTTGTGGACGATCAACACGTCACACTTATTGAAGTAGGCCACCTCGTCGATCCACTTGGGCGGCCGTTGGTCCCGCAAGGTCTCGACGTCGTGGACCAGGCACACGAACTTGACGTGCCGCTGGTGCATACGGTCCACGAAGAAATTTTCAAACCGGCCGCTGTTTAACGACGGATACTGATACACCAACAAATCGCCGGCCGCGATGGCCTCCGTGATCCCGTCGATGCGTGACCGGACCGCCTGGTTGGACTCCTTTAAATCGTTGTACCGAAAAAGATTGACCACCTGGTACCCCATCGATTGGCCGATCGTCGCAATGTCGAACTTGGCCTGTCGCGTGGCGTCGTAGGTCTGTTCCTGGACGATATCCGTAATCCATTTTTTCATCGGAAAACTCCCCCTACTCACTGATTTTAGCGCGAGCCGTGCCCCGAGCCCCCGGCCCTGTCGTGGCCCCGCACGGACTTGCTCAGATTGTCTTCACTATACCGACACCGATGTCGCCCGACAATCAATCACCCTCAAAATCAGTCAGATGGATTAGTTACATATCATACCGAATCAGCCGGCGAAAATGCTTTTTTGTAAGCGGTTCCTATTGCATTGTACCGGGAATGCGCTTACACTGAAGGTAAAGCTAGTTACGAACTTCACGAGGAGGCCTTTCACATGGGAAGCACATTGACCATCATCTCCTGGACCGTCATGTTACTGTTGATTGGCGGGGAAATCGTCCGGGGAATCTTCATGTTTCGGCAATAAGTTCAAAGTCGGTTAAACGTAGGAAGAGTCTGGGACAAAAGTCTCAGACTCTTTTTCGTCTCCGAATATTTGGTGCCGAAACGTGCGCCAAAAGGCAGCTGGTTCCGTTTAACCCCGTAAGTCAGCTAATCCAGGCCCGGGATTATCCGCCTTACGACGTTAATGCTCACCAGCTAACCGCCTTTTGTCCCACTCTCTTGACGTTCAATGACCATCGAAAATTAGGCCGAATCCCAATAACAGGCCCAGTCCGCCAATCAGGGCGCCCAGATACCCCACCAGTAGACTAAGTAAAAAGTTCAGTCGGCGCTGCGCCAGCCGGATGGCCCAGTAGTCGCCCACTAAGAGCATCCAAGCGCCCACGACCCCACTACTCAGTTCGGCGCGTCGCATCCCCGCCAGGATTCCGCTCACGATTAGTAATCCAATCAATAGGTAGCGGACCCACCGCATTTCTCGTTCGTCCAACTGGGTCGCAAACGCCCGCTGTCGCTCTTGCCACCACTTCAAAATTAAGCCTCCCCCTTTCACTAAGCAGACCGAGCCTAGCACGCGGCCCACGTTGCGGTCAATTGGCGGCGACCACCTTTAGCCCAGCAAAAAGGGGCACCGCGACAACGGTTCCCCTTCTTAAATCTATAACAGGTTTATCTCGAATGTTTCCTCAACCAGTGTACCAGTCCGCTTAACCCGCGTCAAAGACCGCCGTTTGCGTGGTCAACGTCTTCAACAACGTGGCCGGCTGGGTGGTCGCCGTGCGAAATGCCTGGTGACTAGTAAACAGCGTGGCGTTGCTGCGCGCGTAGTAGGTCACGTGCTGGGTAATGCCGGTCTGTTGGTCGGCCACGGTCATCTCGCCCACCGGTTCGCCCGCCTGAACCTGCCCGGTTTTCAACTGGGTCGCCGTCAACTGCGGTTTGAAACTGGTGGTGATCGTATCGGTCTGATTGCCCTTGGTCCACGACCCCACCTGAGCGGTGTTCGGCGCCGCTAAGATCTTGGCGCCGTTGACCAGCGTCACGGTCCGACTGTTCAGGGCCGTGGGCTGGAGCTGATATTCTTGTTTGACTTGCTTGATCAACTTGTTCATCGCGGAGAAGGTGGTGTCGCCACCCAAGATGGTCGCAATCATCCGCTCCCCGTTGACCCAAAACGTGGCCGTGTAGCACAACTTGGCGTTTTCGGTGTAGCCGGTCTTTAACCCGTCAATTTGACTTTCCTTTTTATACTGGGTTTTGCCCGGCAAACAACTATTTTCGTTATATACCTTCGTGCCGTTGACCGTGGCTTCGGTCTTGCTGGAAATCTGCGTGATTTCCGGATCGGCCTTCAACAGGTGCTGGGCCACGATGGAAATGGCCTTGGCCGACACCAGGTTTTCCTCGGTTGCCCCGGTTCCGGGAAGTCGATACCCGTAACTCTTCAGGTCCGAGTTATCCAGCCCCGACGAACTGATAAAGTGGGCGTCGATGCCCCAATCCTGACACTGCTGATTCATGGCCTGAATGAACGCGGCGTTGCTGCCGGCCACGTAGTCCCCCAGCGCGGACGCCGCACTGTTCGACGACGCTACCATGGCCGCCACCACCAGGTCCTTGACCGTAAACTGGTCACTGGCCTTCATCCGCAGCGATGAGAACACGGAATTGTGGCTCAACCGAATCAGATTGTGGTCGACGGGCACCTGGTCCGTCCAGTTAATTTTACCCGCATCAATCGCTTTGACCGTTAAGTATACCGTCAACAGCTTACTTAATGAGGCAATGGGATACCGCTTGTTGGCGTTTTGTTGGTATAGCGCCTGCCCACTTTGGGCGTCCATCACATAGGCGGCTCGCGCCGGAACCTTAGTCACACCACTCGCAGCGTGGGCGGTAAGTGCGGGGGTCAAGCCCGCCAAGACGGCTAGTCCGGCACTCAACCGCACCAACCAGCGTTTTAAACTTTTCACGCGTCAAACGCTCCTTTCGCTAAAAAACTCCTACTTATTATACCGAGTGTACCGCAGGATAGTGAAAAGTCATTGAATCTTGCTGAAATTTTAATCTATTAAAGAATTATTTGTCATAACCGTTACCGTGTGGCTTGACACCACCGGGAACCGGTTGTAGACTAATGACAGAAATTATGATTACATTTGTAGTCAAAGAA
Organism: Levilactobacillus zymae DSM 19395; assembly: GCF_001434115.1. Taxonomy (GTDB): domain Bacteria; phylum Bacillota; class Bacilli; order Lactobacillales; family Lactobacillaceae; genus Levilactobacillus; species Levilactobacillus zymae. The sequence continues at coordinate 5,098 of NZ_AZDW01000018.1, read as the reverse complement.
GGAGTGAATCACATGGCAACTACCGAAGTCACCGCCACGATTTCCGACGCCGAATGGCGGGTCATGCGGGTGGTCTGGACCCTAAAGCAGGCTGATAGCCGCACCATTATTTCTCTATTGGAAAAACAACACGACTGGAAGGCCCCGACCATCAAAACACTGATTGGGCGCCTGGTCAAAAAGGGCGCGTTAGGCACCACCAAGCAGGGACGGCAATACATCTACACGCCGCAGATTAACGAACAGGCTGCCATGGACGCCGCCTTGTTAACGGAACTAGAACAAATGTGTGCGATGCACCGCGGCACCGCACTAGTCCACGTGGTCGACCAACTCGACTTGAGCCGTGGCGACGTGGAAACGCTGATTGCCCACTTAGAACAAAAATTACCAACCGCTCCGGCCAGTGTGCCGTGTGACTGCTTACCGGACGATTGCGAAGGGAGTTGTGACGCCTAATGACTCAGCAAAAATCAACTATGAAGATGCCCGACCACGAGATGGCCGGCATGCCCATGGCTCACCAGTCTCAGCCGGACCACACCATGGGTGAGATGTCCATGGGCAACGGCCACATGATGCACATGGGCAACCTGAAACGTAAATTCTGGGTTTCATTAATTCTGACCCTGCCGATTCTGGTGATGTCCCCGATGATGGGGATGCGCCTACCCTTTCAGCTGACCTTTCCGGGCAGTGATTGGCTGGTCGCCGTCTTGGGAACGGTACTCTTTCTCTATGGCGGGGGCCCGTTCTTCAGCGGGGCCCGGGGCGAATTAGCCACCCGCAAACCGGCCATGATGACCCTGATCACCCTCGGGATTGGGGTGGCTTACCTCTATAGTATCTACGCGGTCGTGGCGAACAACCTCTTTCACGTGACGCCGGTGGTGACCGACTTCTTCTGGGAACTGGCCACGTTGATCGACATCATGTTACTGGGGCACTGGATCGAAATGAACACCGTGATGAACGCGGGCTCGGCCGTCGACGCGTTGGGGAAACTCTTGCCCCAGGTCGCTCACGTCCAGGACGCCGCCGGGCACGTCAGCAACGTTCGTTTGGCAAACGTCCAAACCGGACAAACGGTGGTTGTTCGCGCCGGGGAACAAATTCCTGCCGACGCGACCATTCTGACCGGGAGCAGTGCCGTTAACGAATCCCTGGTCACCGGGGAATCCGCCGCAGTCAAGAAGACCGTGGGCGACTCGGTCATCGGTGGGTCGGTCAACGGCACCGGTACCTTTACCGCTCGGGTGACCGGGACCGGGGAGACCGGCTATTTAGCCCAGGTCATGACCTTAATTCAAAACGCGCAAAACGCCAAGTCCGCCTCCGAAAATCTGGCGGACCGCGTCGCCGGCTATCTCTTCTACGCCGCCCTCTTCGTGGGAATCTTCGCCTTTATCGTTTGGCTCAACCTGACCAACCTAGCCGGGGCCCTCTCCGTGGCCGTGGCGGTCTTCGTGATTGCCTGCCCCCACGCGCTGGGACTCGCCGTTCCACTGGTGGTCGCCCGCAGCACCGCGTTAGCCGCCCAGAACGGGCTGTTGATCCGGAACCGCGACGCCGTCGAACAGGTCAAGGCGTTGAAGTTTGCCTTGATGGATAAGACCGGGACCCTGACGCAGGGGCAGTTCAAGGTCAACCATTTACTCAGTCTGACGTCCGCTCACGATGACCAGGCCATTTTACAACTCATGGCCAACCTGGAAGCCGGGTCGAGTCACCCCTTAGCGACCGGGATCTTGACCGCCGCTAAACGTGCCGGATTGACCGTTACCGCGGCGCAAGACCCGCATCAGGTCACCGGGATGGGGCAATTCGGGACCATTGACGGGACCACCTACGGGTTGGTCGCGGTGACCTACCTGGACCAACACCAATTGGCCTACGACCACGCGCAGTTCCAGGCCCTGGCCGCCGAGGGCAACTCCCTGAGCTACCTGATTGGTAACGACCAGGTCTTAGGTCTGGTGGCCCAGGGTGATCAGATCAAACCGACGGCCGCTAAACTAGTCACCTACCTGAAACAGCACGGCATCACCCCGGTCATGTTGACCGGTGATAACCAGGAAACGGCCACCAAGGTCGCCCAAGCCGTGGGAATCGACCAGGTGCAAGCCCGCCTATTGCCCGAAGATAAGGAACGCTTAGTCGGCCAGTACCAGCAACGAGGTCAGGTCCTCTTCATCGGCGACGGGGTCAACGACGCTCCCAGCTTAGCTCGCGCCGACATCGGCATGGCGATCGGTTCCGGAACCGACGTGGCCCTGGAAGCCGCCGACGTCATCTTAGTCGCCAGCGACCCCGCGGACGTGGTGGCCTTCTTGAAGCTGGCCCACGCCACCAACCGCAAGATGACCGAAAACCTCTGGTGGGGAGCCGGGTATAACCTGGTGGCCATCCCCCTGGCTGCCGGAATTCTGGCACCCCTAGGCTTCATGTTGGACCCCATGGTCGGGGCCATCGTGATGTCGCTTAGTACCATCATCGTTGCCATCAACGCGATGACGCTGCGGTTGGACCGGCCACGTAACTAAATTTCCCTCTAACGCAAAGTGCCCATTATTCCTAATTCAGGAGTAATGGGCACTTTGCCGTTAATGCGCTGCCGGTTTGCGCCGCGCGTAAGTATCGTAATATTCGTTAAGAATCACCTGGCTGAACGCCCGGGTCGCCGAGGACATCGTCAGGTTCGCATCGACCAGTTGGGCCCGTAATTGGAGGGTCAAGCCCGCCTTAAGGTAGGCCTCCCCCCGTTCCAGCGTCAGTTGACCGGTCTGGACCGCCCGCAAGGTTCCCCGGACGGCCACCTGACTTTGAAACAATAAATAATCTGCCGGCACGTCGGCCACAACCAAGTGTTGGGCCTGTGCGGCCTGATAATACAGCAACAACTGCTGATGATAGGTGTCGTAGGCTTGCATAAAGAGCCGGTATTGCTGCGGATAGACCTCCTGCAATTCGTGTTCAAATTGAGTCGTGGTCGAGCCCATCAACAATAGGGAATTTAGGATAGTCGGAATTAGGTTTGCGGCCGTGACCTGCGCCGGCACGGGATACTTTTCCAGAAAACGTAAGCGTCGTTCAACCACCGCCGCCACAATCTCGTCCTTATTCTTAAAGTAGATGTACAGTTTGGCCCGACTAACGCCGGCTTGTTTGGCCAAATCCACCATTGATAATTGGCGAAATCCTTGGCTTAAAATAATGTGATTCAACCGAATGGTTAAGGCTTCTTTGGGGTCCATGAGCCACCTCCTTGAGGTTGATTATAACATTTGTTTTGACAAAATAGACATAAAATAGTATTATTTGTCTAAATTAAATAATAGACAGATTTAGTCTAATTTGTCTAATTAAATCGAATCGAGGAAATAACACATGAAAAAAGTTGTAGTTACCGGGGGAACCGGATTTGTTGCGGGATGGGTCATCGTTGAATTTTTACGGGCAGGTTATCAAGTGGCGACCAGTGTGCGCTCACTCAACAAGGTCGCGGGATTGACCGACGAGATTGCCGCGGCCGTCACCCCCGCCCAATTGGCCCAGTTCAGTTGTTTTGAAGCCGATTTGACCAGTGATCGGAACTGGGTGGCTAACCTCACCGGTGTGGACGGCGTGATTCACGTGGCCTCCCCTATGGGTAACGGAACCGAGTCGGTCGACGAACTGGTCAACGTCGCTAAGAATGGTGCCCTTACCGTTTTGAAAGCCGCCAAGACCGCCGGCGTTACCCGGATCGTGATGACCAGCTCACAGGCCGTCTCCACGCCGTCTAGCGATAGCACCGCCACGCTAGATGAAAGTTTCTGGACGGATATCAACAATCCCGAACTAGACCCGTACCGAATCTCTAAAGTCGCCGCCGAAACGGCCGCTTGGGATTACGCCAACGCCAACGACCTGCAACTGACCACGATTTTGCCCGGTGCCATCTTTGGCCCAATTCTTTCCGCCAAGGCCGTCAGTTCCAACGAGATTCTCTTACAGTTGCTTAAGGGTCTCCCAATGGTGCCCCACGTATCCCTAGAAGTCTCAGACGTCCGCGACTTAGCCCACCTTCACCGGCTGGCCTTCGAAAGTCCTGTGGCCCAGGGAAAACGCTACTTAGCCGCTTCACAATCCCTGACGATGCTCGCCGTGGAACGTCTCTTTCAGACCCACTTCCCCGAACACCATATCAAGGTCCGCGCCCTGCCAAACTGGGGAACCCGCGTCGTGGCGCGCTTCGTCCCCAGTCTGCGGGCGTTAGTGCCGATGTTGAACCGCCAATACCACCACACCACGGCAGCGGCCGAACACGACCTGGGCTGGACCCAACACCGGCCCCAAGAGACCGTGTTAGCGGCCGCCAAAGCCCTTCAACATTTTGAACTCGACCGTTAATCCCCAACTGCAAACAGGGAACCGATAAAGTTTACCGGTTCCCTGTTTGGGGTTGGGGGCTCAAAAGCCACCCAAGTATGTAGTGATTACGCGTCTAACGCCAAAAACATGACGACCTGCACCACGGTGACCACCGCGGCCAACGATGCGGCCACGATCATTACCAACGATTCGTTGGGAATCGTGTCTAGGTGCCATCCCCGGCGGCCCCGTAAACGATGGTTGATCATGGTTCGCAAAGCCCGTAAATCGCGCGCCTTCGCGTGGCGATTGACGAACAATTGCGCCCCCCGTTTTGCCTGGTCATAGTCGAGTTCGTGTGACTCCTCTGCCATGTCCATTCCCCCTTCCTGCTTAACATTACACCGAATTAACCATCGGCCGTCAATCCCAAATTTCACAAAGTCTATAATAATAAAAGGCCCCCGCATTGCCGCGAAGACCCGCTCAACCTTATGATCAAGGGAATCCCGAGCCTGATGGTAGCCGCCGAATCACCCGTCTCATAAATTTGTTGATAATTAAAGATGGAAAAGAAAATTTCACATCTTGGCTACAGTTTACCCGCCAGCCGCCCGAATGCCCCACCAGGTAGGTCAGTTACGTTAGTGACCAAATTTTGGGGGCTCACGACTAAGACCAAAAAGCAGGAGTTTGGGACATAACTCGAATTCTATAAGAAAACAGGAAGGAAATTCTCGATTTG
>NZ_AZDW01000017.1 GCF_001434115.1 Levilactobacillus zymae DSM 19395 | reverse complement strand
TTTCTTATCATGAATCGTTGATTTAACAACATTTCCATTGACAAGACGTAGAAAAGGTGCGCTAAGGTTCTTGGGTTATTCCTTTACAAAGCCAAACTCGGCTCGCATAATGGAGGTGTGAAAGCGCTACGATCTATACGGAGGTGTTTTTGATGGTTAAGACAAAAGCAGTAATGATCGGTGCGGGGCTGGCGAACATGGCCGCGGCCGTTTATCTGATTCAAGAAGGTCACTGGCGGGGCGATCAAATCACGTTTTACGGTGCCGATATGCACGGTGCCAACGACGGGGGACCGACCACGGACTTTACCAGTGAATATTGGAACGAAAACCACCCCATGGAAAATACGACGGGTTACGTCGCTCGGGGTGGTCGGATGCTTAATTATCGGACCTATGTTGACCTCATGGACTTGTTAGACCGGATTCCGTCAGCCACGGAACCGGGGATGACTGCCGCCGAAGATACGCACGATTTCGATGCGCATCACCGGACCTACGATAAGGCGCGCCTGCTGCAAGGCGGCAAGGGCATTATCGATGGCGGTAAGTTGGGCTTGAACAATAAGGACCGGGTCCTGTTATCGAAGCTGGTCATGATGCCCGACGATGACGAAACCAAGCTGGACAACGTGTCGATCGCCGAATACTTTAAGGACGATCCGCACATGTTCCAGACGAACTTCTGGTACATGTGGGAGACCACGTTTGCCTTTCGGACCCAGAGTGCTGCCCAAGAACTCCGGCGCTATATGCACCAAATGATTTATGAATTTACGCAAATTGAACACTTAGTCGGGGTCAACCGGACTCGTTACAACCAATTCGAAAGTATCATGTTACCGCTGATTAAGTACCTCAAAGATCAAGGGGTCACCTTTATCGACAACCGGATCGTGACGGATTGGGACTTCGCGGACAGCGAACTCCAAGACGAAATCACGGTCACCGGCATTCACGTTAAAAACGTGGACAGTGGCGAAGAAGAAGTGGTCGCCATCGATGAGGACACGGCCGTGATCTTCACCAATGGCTCCATCACCGATTCGGCCACGATGGGTGATTACGACACCCCGGCCCCGGAAAACATGGAATACGGGATTTCCGCGGCCCTGTGGAAGAAAGCCACGGAGCGCTTCTACAACTTAGGGACGCCGGATAAGTTCTTTAACGACCGCAAGAGTTCCGAGTGGGTCAGCTTTACGTTGACCACCAAGAACCACCTGTTGTTAAACGAAATCACCCGGATCACCACTCAGGTTCCCGGTAACGCGTTGAACTCCTTCCTGTCCACCACGCCAATCACGCCGTTGGGCCACAAGGACGTCAACATGTCGATCGTGGTGCACCACCAGCCTCACTTTACCACCCAGAAGCCGAACGAATCGGTCATTTGGGGGTACTTCCTCTACCCACGGCGGACCGGTGAGTTCGTCCACAAACCATACATCAAGATGACTGGGAAGGAAATGGCCCAAGAATTGATTGGGCAACTCTCCAAGGTCGATCCCGGCCCGAACAACATTAAGAACAAGGAAGCCGAAATTATGGATAGCATCATCAACAATATTCCGGTGTACATGCCTTACGCTTCCGCGTTGTTCAACAACCGGGCCAAGACCGACCGGCCAGAGGTCATTCCGGAACATTCGACCAACTTAGCCTTCACGGGTGAATTCGCCGAACAGCCGTACCAGATGATCTTTACCGAACAAAGTGCCGTACGTTCCGGTGAAATCGCGGCGTACCACTTTGCCGGGGTTTCAATGGATAACCTGGTCGACACACCGCGGTATGACAAGGACCCCAAGACGTTATTGCGGGCCACTAAGAAGATGTTTAGTTAATCTGTGAAGTTCAGCGGTTCCGGGCTGATGCATCAAAGCTGGGTTGCCTGCGGGCAGCGGTCAGTCAGGAACTCTGTTAACTTGTTTAACCAAAAAGCACATGTCTGCGACCTATGGAAACGGTCGTAGAGATGTGCTTTTCTGGTGCCTTATTGGGCGAGATCATTCACGTTATGCCGGTACGTGGCCGTGGTTTGCCAGAACGGAATCTTGACCACGCCCATGACCTTGTGGGCGTCGACGTAGCCCCAGGCCCGGCTGTCTTCGGAGACGCTGCGGTGGTCCCCCAAGACGAAGTAGTGACCCTTGGGCACCGCGTTACCGGTGTATTTCCAGTGATGTTCCTTGGCCAGCTCACTGAGGGTCCAGTCCCCGGTGCCCGCGGTGCGTTCCGTGGGACTGATAAACGACTGGTTGATCTTACGGTTATTCACGTAAATGTAGCCGTTCTTGCTGACGACCTTGTCGCCGGGGCGGCCAATCACGCGCTTGACGTAGTTGGTGCCGGGCGTGGCGTTGGGGTCCTCGCCGTAAGCGTCAAAGACGATGACGCTGAGCCGTTTGACGGCCAGGGGCTTGACCACGATCATGCGTTCCTTATCGGCCAGGTTGGGGGTCATGGAGTCACCCGAGACCCGGACGACTTCGAAGAGATACGTTCGCACTAAAACCACCAGGATCACGGCGACCACGATCGGCACCACCCAGCTGAGGATACTTCGCAATAATTTCATGATTCGTTAGGACTCCCATTAAATAAAGTTGTCATTATTTTAGCATAGGCACCCGCAAACGCACGGGTTTTCGCGAAATCTTAAGGCTTTTCTAGGGGACCAGCCACTTTCGGCAAAAAAATTAACGAATTACTGAGAAATTTTGTTCAAATGGTAGCGCTTGCAGTGAAATTATGACACAATAATGGTGTTAACCGGTTTTAGACTAAGGAGGAAATACCATGGCAGATCAAACGGAACTTCTGAAAGTTGCAACGGCAATGCTTGACCGGGCGTACACCCCGTATTCCCATTTCCACGTGGGCGCAGCGGTCGTCGGCGACAGCGGCAAAGTTTATGGTGGCTGTAACATCGAAAACGCGTCGTACGGAGCGACTAACTGTGCGGAACGGACGGCCATCTTCTCGGGAATCGCGGCGGGCGAAACCCACTTCAAAGCCATCCTGATTACCGGGAATACGGACGGTCCCATCGCACCTTGCGGGATTTGTCGGCAGGTCATCGCCGAGTTCTTCGACCAAGACGCCCCGGTCTATCTGACCAACCAAAAGGGTGCCTTTGCGGAAACCACGGTTAAGGGTATCCTGCCAGGGGCCTTTGTAGAATTAAAATAGGTACATACTAGTTTTATCCCAAGCCTAAGCGGACTGCTTAGGCTTTTTAAATGGTCCTTTATCCAAGTTGGCCAAACCGTCACGAATTAAGAATTCGCGCTCCGCGGCATCAGGGAAATCCCGTCAGGCGCCCAAACGGAACGGTGACGCGCCGGGGTGTCAGCTGTCAAGGTTGTGAAGTTGCCGGGACAGCCGTGCCAGATTAGCCGCCAAAAACAACGTAACGTTCTGGTGAGTTTGCCGTAACGCTTAAACTTACAGTTGAAGCGAACCTGGTAACTTGCTTCAAAGGACCAAATTGGTCATCTGTTGACCACCGGCGAACAAAAGCGGTAATTACCGGGATTTCGCGTGAGTTTACAGGCCCAAAAGATTAATTGGTCCAAACCAAAGGCGATTTATTGAGGAATTGTAAGCCCATAAAGGTTAGTAGCCAAGAACTAGTTATCCTGTACAAGGTTTGGATTGTTACCATATAGGGCAAAGTGGGGTTATCTTTCACAATTCAATGGCGTTATAATTAACATTAGGTTACTAGGTAGACTGGCTCAATTGGGTCGTGGTTCGACCCAAACTTTGGTGGAGAAAATAATATGCTATTGAATGCTTTCATAGCGTAAATTGTAAAGAAAGTTCAGACAATATTGAAAAAAGGGTTTATTTTTTACGACTGAGAGGAGATACTATGAGGGGGATATTGTCGATCAATCGTAAAGGTGCCACCAGGGTTGAGATTGATGCAAGTGAACCTGGCTAATCTGCATGAGTGGTAACTGACAGGAACGCCCTGCCCGGAGGCCGAGATAAACGGTCTTAGGGGTGAGAAAATCCACAGTTCCCGTGTACTTTGTGCCATGAAATATGAGTGAGGTTACTTGGTTATTTTGGTATGCCGTTTGGAGTAATGCTCGCATTTGCTGATAAAGTTGCATTGGATCCGTCACGTCCTTGGTTACAAGATTAACGTCTATTATAGAACATATGTTCTGACCAGGGAACCATTTATTTTGCATCTTAGGGGATAAGTTAATTTACCGATTAACTGTCCGTCAGATGATATATACTTAGCCACATGGATCAACGGCGTGATGTGACACAGCAGTCCGCAACACCACTGAGGTGGCGCATAGGACCAGTAACGGCGACGGGTAGAAGCTATTAGAAGGAGTAATGGAAAGATAATGACTGAAACGACGAACGAGGCATTAACTGAAGAACAACTGAAGCAGGAGTTTGACGACCTGTACATGCATATTTTTAAATACATTGGTGACTTTGTCTCCATTCCCACGCAGAAGTATAATCTGACGTTTGAGGCTTATATGGTGATGGAAAACGTCGCCCGTAGTAAGAACGGCCAAACTTTGGTGGAATTGGCTAAGCTAGAGGGCGTCTCCAAGAGTGCGATTGCCCGGCAAGTCAACGTTCTATTGAAGGAAAACTACGTGATGCAAAAGGTCGACCCTAACGACCGGCGGGTGAAGTACATTACCTTGACGGCGGCGGGGAGCCGGGTCCAACGGAACTTGGCTCAGGCCACGGCGGAACGCTTCCACCGGTGGTTAGGCTTCTTCGGTCGCGACGAAGCGGAACACTTCATCGACGTGCTGCACAAGGCTAACGAACGCGCGATTGCTGCCGGTTTCGTGGGCTTCGATAGTTTACATGACAAACGTCGGAATTCTAACCGTAACAGTGAAAATCATGGTCGCTTAGGCAACCTGTAAATTGAATTGGCTTGTAACCGCAGTCCTTCAGGTGGACTGCGGTTTTTTCTTTGGCCGAAAACAGTTAGAAAGGTTACCGAACAAACTGAATGGCCAAATCTTTGAGAATTTTTGGGGGACTACGCGGGGCCACCAACGGCCAAATTCACTGACAAGTGACCTGCAGCTTGACCGGTTTGGCGGCGGAAATCACCCGTACAAAGAGCGGCTCGCGGGCCACCGAGTTCCTTATCCAAATAAACGGATAAGCCAGCAATGAATTAGATAAAAAAGGCCGGTTCCCCAAAGAACAAGTCTTCAGGAGAACCGGCGAAAGGGTTAATGGTTAGTGGGAGTCAACGCGGCTTGAATCCGCCGTTCGTCGTAGAACAGCAGGACAATCAGCATCACCAGGTACAAGATCAGCGGTAACCACGCGTAATTTAAGATGATCATGTGTTGCGTGGCTAGGTTTTGGGGCCGGTTGGCGACGTAGCCGGACAAGTGGAAGAGGCCCGCGGTGACCAGGCCCCCCAGACCCAAGCCCACGTTGACTCCGAAGTCGTCGGTCGAAGCCAGGATTCCTTCGGCTTGAATCCCCAGCGTGGCGCCGTAACGAATCGTATCGGCAATCATGATGGAGACTAACCCGATGATCAACCCGTTACCGATGGCGTTGACCAGGGTTCCGGCAAAAATCAGGCCGAGTTGGTCGACCGTGGCCCCGATGGACAGGACGGCTTGACCGCCCAGGGCTAACACGATACCGCCCAACATGGTCCGTTTTTTACCCCAGTGATTGGCGGCCCGAATGATCAGCACCACGCCAATCAAGGCCGCAAAGGTAAAACTATTGGCGATGGGGACCAGCTTTTCACTGTGCTGGAGGTATTTAAAGTAGTAGATCGTGGTCTGATTCTTGATGGCCGTGGTCAGCCAGTACAGCAAAATCACGCCCGAAATGACCAACCAGGGCTGGTTTTGCCGCAACATGGCCCCCACGGCGCGCCAGGATTGGTGCGCGTGTTCGGGATTGGTAAAACGCTCGCGCACCTGAAAGAAGGTGTTCCAGATGAGAATCAGCGAAATCCCCCCGAACACGGCGATGGTCAGGAGAAAGCCCCGTTGTTGGTTGCCGTGGCCGAAGTAGGCGACCAGCGGGAGGGTGAAGATGGCCACGATGATCTGCACGGCGCTACCCCCGAACTGCCGGATGACCCCCAAGAGGGTCAGTTCCCGGTCGTTTTGACTTAGGGTCGGCAGAATCGAGGTGATGGGGAGGTTAACGGCCGTGTAGAAGAACCCCAATCCCAGGTAGGTCACGTAGGCCCAGACCAATTTTCCGGTGGCCCCGAACGGTGGCGTGACGAAGGTCAAGATGGCAAAGACCACGTAGGGCAGCGCGTACCAGAGAAAGAACGGCCGGCTCTTGCCCCACCGCGAGTGGGTGTGGTCGATCATGATGCCGATAATCAGGCTTTCGACCACGTCGGCGAGTCGAGCGACAATGAAGAGGATGGCGGCGCTACTGGCGGAGAGGCCGTAGACGTCGGTATAGAAGAACAACAGGTAAGTGGTCATCATCTGAAAGACCAGATTATCCGCGGCGTCACTCATGCCGTAGCTGATCCGCTCCGGCCACTTAGTTTGCCAGGGTGCTTGCATCTGTCACGCCTCCCTTGAGGTTACTTGTGGCTCTGGGCGACCAAACGACGATAGACTTCGGCGCCGACCAGGTCGTTGGTGACCATCCAGACCACGTGGCCCAGGGCTTCGGAGACGTGCTCGCTGGCGGGTTGATCCTTGGCGGCCGGAACGGTGCCCATCGCCGGCATGATGCCCAGGTGAAAGGCAATCCAGATGGTTAGGCCGACCCAGGTGCCGGCGTCTTTTTTGATAAACGGCAACTTTTCCCCCACGATTTGGTAGAGTACGGCGAAGGTGGTGGAGAAGCCGAAATGAATCACGTAGCTGACCCAGGGAAGGGCGTGACCGGAGTAATGGTAGGTCGCGTGCGTCACCTTAGCGGGGACACCGAACTGTTGCAACAGCGTCTGCGGCGGATTGGTAGCGTCACGTTCCTCGGTCCGCGGCGGTAAGACGTTTTCCCAGCCGAGCTTGACCAGCCCGGAGACCAGACCCGCGGCCCCACCGGCGAGGATGGCGGCGGATAGGTTCAATGGATGATGGGTAAAGATAGACATAGCGAAAAACTCCCTTCAATCAAACTAGTTTGAGTATAAGCGTTTTAACGTTCGAGTTGCTAGATTTTGCTTGTTAGGCGGCTAACGAGCGAGAAACGACCGCGTTTCCAGAGTAGCCTGGTGGCAGTAGAGACTATGCAATTATGCAAGCCGGCGAGCGGTGATGCGGACGGGGACGGTTTATTAAATTATTAATTATAGGGGGTTATAAAATGATACACTGATAGACATTGAGGAGGAAATGAACATGAAAAAATGGGGAACTCGGCTGGGACTTGTGTGCCTGGCCATTTTAGTGGCTTACGTCCTGTGCACGCCGGAAGGAAGCATCCGGTTGACCTTGTTGTACCGGATGCGGGGAAGTCACCCGGTCCAAACGGCCGTTCACGCGAAGATTTGGCGGCAGGCGGTAACGCGTCCTGGGAGATTGACCGCTAAATATAAGTACCGGTCTAATGACCTGTATAATGCGCGGCGGCCGGAGTTCGTGGCGCATTATCGGGTCCAACGTTACGGTATCGTTTACGTGAGTCACGCGTTGAGTAACAATCCCAAGGCCCGTTAAGCCGTCAGAACGGTCATCTATTTTTAGCCGTGCTACACTGAAAAGGTAATGTTTTTCGACGAGACGGAGAGGAGATTACCATGCCAACTCAAGTATTTGATCGCGGGTTCATCGACGTGCACGACGCCACGCAAAACAACCTGCACCACGTTGATTTACGGATTCCGAAGTACCGGACCACGGTGTTCGTGGGGTTATCTGGTTCGGGAAAATCATCGTTGGTGTTCGATACGATTGCGGCGGCTTCACGGCGCGAACTCAACGAAACGTTTCCGAGTTTTACCCAACAATATTTACCTAAATACGGCCAGCCCCACGTTGGTAACATCGACCACCTGCCCGTGGCCATCGTGATTGCCCAGCAACGGTTGGGCAAAAACGCCCGGTCGACGCTCGCCACGTACACCGGGATTTATTCGTTGCTGCGGTTGTTGTTCTCACGGATCGGGAAACCGTTTATCGGCTATTCCGATACCTTTTCGTTCAACTTGCCCCAGGGGATGTGTCCGGCCTGTCAGGGCTTGGGCTACGTCGACGATATCGACGAAAGCCAACTGATCGACCCGGAGAAGTCCTTGAACCAGGGCGCCATCACCTTCGTCAGTTTCGCGCCGAACACCTGGCGTTGGCGGCGGTACGCGACCAGTGGCCTTTTCGACGACGATAAGCCCATTAAGGACTATACCGCTGACGAGTACGAGCTACTGATGCACGCGCCCCAACAGAAATTGGCGCACCCGGGCGAAGGTTTTCCGCGAACGGCGCTTTACGAAGGCCTGGTGCCGCGAATTCGCCGGTCGATCATTGGGAAGAAAGAAGCGGCGCACCATCGCGAAGCCATTGCGGCCATTGTGACCCGTAAGCCGTGTCCCACCTGTCACGGGACCCGGTTGCGCGCCGAAGTGCTGACTAACCACATTAATGGCAAGAACATCGCGGAGGTCTCGGCCATGGATCTTAATCATGTGTTGACCTTCTTGCGGGCCATCACCGTGCCGCTGGCGACCGACGTGGTACGAGAACTGACCACTAAGATTCAATCGTTGGTCGACATCGGTTTGGGCTATCTGACGCTCGACCGGGGGACCAGTTCTCTGTCCGGCGGGGAAGCCCAACGGATTAAAATCGCCAAGTACCTGACCAGCGCATTGGTCGACATGGTCTACATTTTAGACGAACCCAGCGTCGGCCTGCACCCCCATGACATTCAGCTGATCAAGCAGGCGTTGACCCGGCTGAAGGAAAAGGGCAACACGATTCTGGTGGTCGAGCACAACCCGGCCATGTTTTCCATCGCCGATTACGTGGTGGAAATGGGGCCGCAAGCCGGTCAACGGGGCGGTCAGGTGACTTTCACCGGGACCTATCCGGAGTTGTTGGCGTCGGACACCCTGACCGGGAAATGGTTACGGCGGCCGCACACTTGGGGACCGGAACGGCCGGCCAAGGGTCAGCTCAGTCTACACCACGTGACGGAAAACAATTTAAAGGACGTGTCCGTCGATATTCCGTTAGGCGTGATGAGCGTGATTTCGGGGGTCGCCGGCTCCGGGAAAAGTTCGTTGGTCACGGCCATCAAACAGTCGCTCAAGACCGACTACATCGACCTAGCCCAAACGCCGGTCGGCATTAACATTCGCTCGACGCCAGCCACCTACCTGGGCATCTTGGACGACATTCGCCAATTATTCGGGAAGGCTAACGGCGTTGCGGCCGGGTGGTTCAGCTATAACGGCAAGGGCGCTTGTCCACGCTGTAAGGGCAAGGGCGTGACCATCACCAACATGGCCTTTATGGACCCGGTCGTGCAGGTCTGCGAACTCTGCCACGGCCAACGGTATAGCCAAGACGCCCTACAGTACACCTATCACGGTAAAACGATTGCCGAGGTCTTACAGCTGTCGGTCACGGCGGCCAGCGACTTTTTTGCCGAGACGCCCAAGGTCGCGACCAAGTTAGCGAACCTGGATCGGGTTGGCTTGGGCTACCTGACGTTGATTCAACCGCTGACCACCTTGTCTGGAGGAGAACTCCAACGCTTGAAGTTGGCGGTCGAACTGGGCAAACAGGGGACCGTTTACCTGTTGGACGAACCCACGGCCGGCCTACATTTACAGGACACCGAGCGCTTGCTGAAACTCTTTAACGACTTGGTAGCAGCCGGTAACTCGTTGATCATCATCGAACACAACTTGGCGGTCATCAGTCAGGCAGACTGGTTGATCGACGTGGGACCCGACGCCGGGCGTTACGGTGGGCAAATCCAGTACAGTGGCGTACCGCGCCAAGCAGTGACCGTTCCGACCTCGCGCACCGGGGTCGCGTTAAAACAATGGATTTCAGAATAAGTTAAAACGTGAGACCACATGCCGTTGGGGGATGTGGTCTCACGTTTTTTAGTCTTTAATGGTTAAGATTTGGTGGGTGTCGGTGCGGCCGGCGGGGTAGTCGTTGAGGCGATCGGCTTGCCGGTGGCCTAAGGCGATGCCCATGACCAATAGTTGGTCGGCCGGGAGTTCGGTGAACTGACGGACGATGTCCGGATATTTAATAATTTCGTAGGCCGGCATCGACGCTACGCCGTAATCGGCCGCCGCCAGCATTAACGTCTGGCCGAAAGCCCCCAGGTCGTACACCGACCAAGCGGGTGAGCCTTGCGGGATGGTTAAGTAAACTAGGACGGGCGCATCAAAGAGATCGGCCTGAATGGCATCTAACTGGGGGGCCTGATCACCTAAAAAGGCTTGAATTCCGGTCAGCCAGGTCTGTGTGTTCTCCCGCGAGGCTGCCGGCCAAGTGGGCGTGCCGGCGGTCAACTCGGCGTGGCCCTTCACGCCGGCCTGAGCCCGTTGACGATGAGCCGCTTTGATTCGTGCCAAGGTGTCCCCGGTGGCAATAGTCACCCGCCATGGCTGCGAATCCCCCCAGGACGGGGCCTGCTGGGCTGCCGCCACGATAGAGTGTAGAGTGTTAACGCTGATTGGATCGGCGTTAAAGTGGCGGACTGCCCGCCGACGTTGTAAAACTTTAGCAAATTCCATGTTTAAGTCTCCTCCTCAATGATTCTGACTATTAAACAGTTTATAGTTTACGGGTCCGGTCGGCTGAATGCAATAACTTTGTGTAACCATCACTTTAAAATGATAGGAAACGTATGTTCTTTTTGTGGTTAAATTATGCTATGCTTAGAACATTCTGCAATGAGAGGACGTGACCGGATGACCGCCACGATTTTAACGCCGGCCGAAAACCGGTTTCTACAATTAAGTTATCCCGCCTTGCCGATTCCGGCGCTGACGCGGTTGATGCCGCAACTCCGGGAGCACCCAACGGTCAAGACCACCAGCGACTTTTTGACGCGGAGTGCCAAGGCCGACTTAGCGGCCAACCGGGTGGACTGGTTGGTGGCCGGTAGTGCGGCCTGGAAGCTCCTGGCGCGATTACCGTATAAAGTGAACGCCAGCGCACAACGCCGCGATTGGCGCCATTGTGCGTTGTGTCATTTGCCGGTGCGCTACGAGTATCACGTGGTCCTGCGCCTGAATGGCCGGGAGATCGTGGTGGGGTCCGAGTGCGTCAAGAAGTTCATGAGTGACGAGATGCAGTACCTGATGACCATCACCACCGAGGACAATTTTCACGCGGTGGCCCAGTATGACACCCTAACGGCAAAGTATCCGCAGGTGCCGGACATCCTGTGGACCAAAGACGCCTTACCGCATCTGCCGGCCCAACACCGACCGGCGCAGACGCGGGTTCGCCGGGGGACGCAGGCGACCGTCACGGGATACCTGAAACGGCGAACGACGGTCTTACCAGAGACGCAATTAGCCCCGAATCTTCGGGACTACGCGCGCTTACAGGCCATCGACCGGACCGCCCAACAACAAGCCGTCGCCCGGCAGCAAGCCCAGGCCGCCAACGCCCAACGGGATGCACAACGGGCGCAACAGCGGGCTTGGCAGGCGGCTAATCAGGCCAAGGATAGCGCCCAGACGCAGGTGTACCAATCCGCTGCTTATCAGGATTGGTTGGCGCAGGTGACGGCGTTAATGGTTGACCGGTTAGCCCTGGCCGAGTTCAAGGCCCAACTGGCGAAAATTACCGTACCACCGGCGGTCAAACGCCTAGTCAACACCTATCAGCTAGGTGTGATGGCGACCGAATTCGCGCATCAGGGGCGCATCCACGCGCAACGCCTTCAAATCGTGCCCCGTGAGTTGGTGGCGGATCTGGATCGCCGGACCCGCGCTTTGGCCGCCCAACGGCAACGCGATTGGGACGATGACGTGTTCAATGCGGCGTTGGGGAGCGAATTGACGCCGGCCCAACGGGATGCTCAATTAATGGCACTGCGCCAGTCTTGGGAAGGACGCCAGGTGCCCGCGGCCGTGTATCGTGACCTGGCCCGCTTCAAAGCAACCGTCACGCGACCAGTGGAGGTGCCTGCTAGCTGGCCAGAACCGTTGCAACGCGCCTTTCGGGTCCGCCTGCAACGGCAACCGGCGGACCGCTGGGTGCCCGCCAAGAAGGCGCACGTGACACCCGGGCAATTACGGCGGTTGGGGCAACAAACCATGGATTGGACGACCGTCGAAGCGACCTTTCACCGGGATTACGCGTTACCGGCCGCTGAGGAAGCCGTGACGTTGTCGGCGTTGGAACAGTATTATTTACGACAACGGGACCGCCAACACCGCCGCGGGGCCCAGACGCAACGGTTACTCCAGCAACTATTAGAAGAAGACTAAGGGAAGAGTGGGACAAAAGGCGGTTAGCTGGCGAGCATTAACATCGTAAGGCGGATAATCCTGGGCCTGGATTGTCTGCCTTACGGGGTTAAGCGGAACCAGCTGCCTTTTGGCGCACGTTTCGACACCAAATATTCGGAGACGACCAAGAGCCTGGGATTTTTGTCCCAGACTCTTTTTTGTGCATCACAACCGTGTAATATCAAAATGATTGTGGGGACGTAAAGATTTGGTTGAGGTCCTGTACAGACTCCGTAAAGCGGCCCAAATCAGTGGGCAAAGCGGGTACACTAGTTTCAGGTTAGCGCGATAACCAAACGGAGTAGGGAGGAATTTGATACTATGATGATGCGTAAGAAACAACGGTTCGGTGCGGCCCTGGCCACGATGCTGGTGTTGTTGCCGATGATGACCCCGGTGGCTCAGGCCAAGACAATCAGTCCGGTCGACCAATTAATTGCCCCCCACGAGGCCAGCTACGGGTTCTACGTGGACAACTATAAGGCCAACACTAAGCAGAACACGACCCCCAGCACGAATCCAGCCTACGGGTTACTGAACAACTTCTCGAAGTACTGGTCACCCGTTAAGGGTCAATTGGATCCAGCCTTTTTGAATCAGAACACGGCGATTGCGGCGAAGATCACCCAGAACCGCACGAGCGCCGAGGTCACCCGGTCTTTCTTAACGGACCGGCGTTCCTTGTCTTACAGCTTGATTTCCGGCTTAGGCCCCTACGCCAAGGCGTTTATTAAGAATGCCAACGCGCAGACCGATTACACGACCGTCCCGACGGAACCCCAACCCGCCACGACCCCTTATTCGAAGGTCAAGTGGGCGGATCCAAACTCCAAGCTCGGTGACATGGTCAAGTTAGTCGAACTGACACGGGGCTCTTACGGGAGTACCGGGGTACCGAAGAACACCTTCAAGTACAAGCGGCCTTACAAGCTGAGCAAGGACGTTCTACCTAACCCTTACTTGGTCAACGTGATGGCGGCTTCCCCGAAGGACGGCGACTTTGACTTCCCAAGTGGCCACACCACGGCCGGATTTGAGACCGGGGAAATGTTAGCTTACGCCTTCCCAGAACGGTTCCAAGAACTGGTCACGCGCTCTTCCGAAATGGGTTATGATCGAATCTTAGCCGGTCGGCACTCACCACTAGCCGTGATGGGTGGTCGGATGTTCGGGACGGCGGTGACGGCCAGCGTCTTGAACGACCCAGCCAACCGCGACATCATGAAGAAGGCGTACCAAGAAGCCCACTCTAACTTATTACAAAGTAGTCCGTTGGTTAACGCGCAAGACGACTACAGCAACTACCAAGAAAACCAAAAGAACTACCGTTACCGGATGACTTACGGCTTGCCACAAGATGGCGACTCGAACCAAGCTATGCGCGTTCCTAAGGGCGCCGAAGTCCTCTTGGCGACCCGGTTACCTTACCTGAGTGCGAACCAACGGCGGGCCGTCCTGGCAACCACGGGCTTGCCTTCCGGTTACCACCTGTTGGATGACGCGGAAGGCTGGGGTCGCCTCGACCTCTTCTCCGCGGCCAACGGTTACGGCCAACTTTGGGACACCACCAAGGTCAACATGGATGCAACCAAGGGGAGCTTCAACGCGCACGATACTTGGCGCAACAACATCGGCGGCACGGGCCAACTGGTCAAGCAAGGTTCCGGTGATCTGACCTTGAACGGGAACAACACCTTTAAGGGTGGAATTCAAGTCACGAACGGTCAATTAGACCTGAACGCCACGAACGCGGCGGGTCAAGGGAATGTTGCTGTGAAGGGCGGCACGCTGACCACCAATACGGCGGCCAAGTTGCAAAAGGGTTACCAACAAAGTAAGCGCGGGACGCTGGCTTTGACGGTCACGAAGGCCACGGCCATGAAGATTCGCGGCCAAGCGAAGTTAGCCGGGACCCTGACCATCACTAACGCCAAGAGCTTGAAGTCCCACCAAGTTCTCTTGAAGTTTGGCAGCGTCAAAGGGAAGTTCGCCCACGTGAAGGGCTTGCCACAAGGCTGGCACGTCAAGTACCACGCCCACAGTTTAGAACTCGTTCGGGGCTAAGCCTGAACCGTTAAATCGAAGTTAAAAAGCGTTCCGCCAACGACCGGTGAGTCGGGGGCGGAACGCTTTTGCGTCCAATCATACAGCGCGGTGCGAACGCAGGTTGGCCAGAGAAAGCGCCAACGACGTCAAGACCAGGGGCCAGTTAACGGCCCAGGTGTAGAGGAACCAGTTGGTGGCGTCCGTCGGCTTGAAGAAGTCTAAGATGGGAAGCTGACCCAGCCAGCCGACCAGCGCCAGCAGGCCGAACAAGCAGAGTTGACAGATCAGCCCGCCGGCGGTTGAGAACCGGTATTTGTCGATCATGGCCGTATCGTTATCGACCACCTGAGATTCGTACATGTCCCGGTTGATAGTGGGATTGTCGTAGCCGATGTACAGCGCCATCAGGAGCAAGCCGAGCAGGTACGGGTACTTCCAAGGAATCAGGACCAGCAGGTGCCCCAAAACCAACAGGGCCCCACTGAGGCGTTGCTTGCGGGTGGGGTCGTGGTGGGCCAACGCGTTGATGATGCCGGCCCCGCCTTCAAAGCCAATCAGGTAAACCACGAAGATCAGGTACATCCCCAGCTTTCCCCAGTAGAAGTAGGCCATGAAACTACTGAAAAGCAACACGAAACTGAGAAGAAAGCCGCGGTTCAATAAGCGGAGCTTGAATTCACGGAGTTTGCGGCGGTCGGCGTAGAGTTCGATCAGCGCGATGACCAGGGCAACCAGGATGATGACCAGAGTCAACCAGGCGGGTAATGCCAGGTTGGACTTGCGTAACGTGGTCAACACCGCAATGGCGGCGAAGAAGACCACCGAGAGCCACCAACGCCAGAACTGCTTGAGCCCGTGGCGTTGGTTCGGTTGCCCGCGGTAGAAGTCGTGGGTGAACTCGTTTAGCAGGAGTCCGCCCGGTAAGGCGGCCAGGTTGAGGAGCGCTAACAGCGCGAAGGTCAGCGAGAAGCTGAGTTTGAGCACGAAGTCCAGTTCCAACAGGATGATCAGCCCCAAGAAGACCAACCAATACACGCGTTTCATCTTGAACGGAGTGGTATGGGTCAGGTGGAGCTTAACGGTCAGAAAGTACGGCCAGATGGTGGCGGCGCTGTACCCCCACAACAGACTCCCGACAATCAGCCAACCTACCGACTGGGTCAGCGCAAAGGGCAGACTGCCCAGGGCGCCGAGGACCAGCGTGAGGATCAGGTAGGTACTGGAGCGGAAGTTGAAGCGTTTGGTATAGAAGATACTGGCGGCCCGCGAGATGTAGACGGTCACTAGGGCGACCAGGTAGGTGGCACTTTGTGTTTTTTGGTACTGAAATAAAATCAGGATGTAGGGCAACATGACACCGGTGTTGGCTAAAAAGTTCAGGGTCCCCACCGAAAAATCGATGCCCGCTTGTTTGAGGCGTTCCACGGCCACGGCCTCCTTTAGGCAAGTTCAGATATAAGTTAAGTATAGCAAGTCCGGTCGCTAAACGCCTAGCGCCGGGCCTTACAAATTTAGGCCATAGAAAAACGCGTCGCCCAACTAGCGGCGACGCGTCAACTTTAAGCTTCCGAAGACGTTTTCGGCGTTAAACGCTTTTCAACGAAGGACAACACCACGTCGGTGATGATGGCCATCAGCGCAGTGGGTAAGGCGCCGGCGAGGATAATGGCGCCCCCGTTCGTGGCGTTGGTCCCGCGGACGATGATGTCCCCCAGACCGCCGGACCCGATGAACGAGCCAATCACGGTGATTCCAATCCCCAGAACCAGGGCGTTGCGAATCCCGGCGATGATCACGGATAACGATAACGGAATCCGAATCGTGGTCATGATTTGCAGGCGGGTCATCCCCATGCCCTTACCGGCGTCAAGCACGTCGGCGTCGACGCTGAGCATTCCGGTGTAGGTGTTTTTGATGATGGGTAACAGCGAGTAGAGGAAGACCGTGGCAATCACGGTATTTTGTCCCAACCCAAGACCCAGCATCAGAATTGATAGCATGGCCAGTGACGGGATGGTTTGAATGACGTTGGCGATCCCGATGATGACCGGGGAGAGCCGCCGGTGCTGGGAGACCCAGATCCCAATTGGAATCCCCACGATGGCCCCGAAGAGCACGCCGTAGATGGAGACCAGAAAGGTTTGGTTAAATTGACTGAGCACGTACATGCCGTTATGGGTGAAGTAGTAAATCAGTTGACTCCAAAGTCCCATGTCTTTCATCTTATTGCCCCCCTTCGAAGTAGTGGTGATCCTTTAGGAATTGCTTAGCAACGGTTTGTGGTTCTTGGAGTTCGTCGTCGACCTGGTAATTCAACGTCTGCATGGTCTTTAACGAAATCTTGCCGACCAACCGGTTCAAGACGCCCCGTAATTCGGGGTGTTGCTTCAGAATCTTGTTAGTGGTGACGGCACTGGCGTTGTACGGCGGGAAGAAGTTCCGGTCGTCCTTAAGCAGTTTCAGGTGGTAGCTGGCGACCCGGCCGTCGGTGGAGTAGCCCAGAATGGCGTCCATCTTGTTGGCGGCTAACGCATCGTAGAGTAGTCCGGTCTGCATGGGTTTGACTGTCCCGAAGCTGTAACCGTAAGTCTTCTGGAAGGCCGGGTACCCGTCCCCCTGACGGTTCTGCCAGATTTGGTCGATCCCGACCGTCATCTTCGGCGCCAACTTTTGCAGATCACTGACGGTCTTTAAGTGGTACTTCTTGGCGTAGGCGGGCTTGACCATCCACGCGTAGGTGTCGGCGAACCCGTAAGTCTTGAAATAGGTCATGTGGTAGCGGTCCTGGAAATCCTTGGTGACCGTGCCGACCACCTTTTGTGGGTCCCGTTCGAACTTTTCGTTCAGGATGGTGGTTAAATCGGTTCCGTAGAATCGAATCGAGGAAATGTCGGCGTTACCGTTCTTTAGGGCGTTAAAACTAACGTTCCCGGACCCTAAGTTGTTGATGATGGATGTGTTTAAATTGGTGTAATGTTCGATCATGCCCTGAATCACGTAGGCCATGATTTGCTGTTCGGTGGTGTTTTGCGCGGCGATGCGAACCGTATTTTTCCCGGAACCGCCTAAGCCGGGCAGCGCACAGCCACCTAGTGGTAAGAGTAAAATGACGACCAGGAGTCCGGCCAGCCATTGACGTAAACGTTTTTGCATAAAGACAGGCCTCCTATTTAAATTGCTTGGGGGTGACGGCGAATTCGACTTTACCTAACAGGTAGTCGACCAAGAGGGCCAATAAAATGACCGGAATCGAGCCGCCGAGAATCAGGTCGGAACGGTACAGGTTCAACCCGTTAAAGATAAAGTCACCTAACCCACCGGCCCCGATATATGAGGCCAGGGTGGCCCAAGCAATCACGTAGGTCGCCGACAGCCGGATCCCGGACATGATGACCGGGGCGGCCAGGGGAATTTCGGCCCGCAGCATGGATTGCCACCAGGTCATCCCCATCCCCTTAGCGGCATCGCGGACGGTCGGGGACACGCCCTGCATGCCTAAGTAAGTATTCCGTAAAATGGGTAACAGCGAGTAGATGAACAACGCCACGATGGCGGGCGTCGAACCAATCCCGAAGATGGGGATCATCATGGCCAGCAACGCCATGGCGGGGATGGTCTGCAGCACGCCAGCTAAGGTGATCACCAGGTTGGCGCCGCGTTTCATCCGCGTCAGTAAAATCCCGAGGGGCACGGCCACGATGACACCAAGGGCCAGGGCAAACGCCGAAATGTAGAGGTGTTGGCCGGTCTTGGCAATCAGTTGGGTGCCGTAGGTCGCTAAGAAATGCATCATGACTACGCGTCACCTCCCTCACGGGTGGCCGCCGCGTGAATGTCGGCGTTGATGGGTGAGGCGGGTTGTTCGTCGGTCGCCGGGGCACCCCGCAATGCATCGTAGACGATGTCGACCAGCGAGGTCCGGGTGACGATGCCGACTAAGCGGTGGTCGTCGTCCACGACCGGCACGTTCTTCACACCCAGCTTCAAGATCCGTTGCACGGTGTCCCCAATTAGGGCTTTGTCTTGCACGTAGAAGACCTGGTGGTTCATCAACTGACTGACCGGCGTGTTGGTGTCGGTGTTCCGGCTAACGTCGTCCAAATCGATGTAGCCGATCAGCTTGTCTTGGTCGTCGGTGACCAGCAGGGTATCAACACGCTTTTCGTGCATCAGGTCGATGGTATCGGAGAGGGTTTTGTCCGGCGAAATGGCCACGGGGTTCTTCCGCATGATCTGGTTGATGTTTAAGATGTTGGGTTGGGCTCTGATCAGGCGTTCTTCCCCAATCAGGTTGGTGACGAATTCGTTGGCCGGGTGCCGTAAGATGTTTTCCGGCGTGTCGACTTGGACCTGCTTCCCCTGACTCATGATGACCACGCGGGTCGCCAGGTGCAGGGCTTCGTCCATGTCGTGGGTCACGAAGATGAAGGTCTTGCCCAGGTCTTCTTGTAAATGCTTGACCAGGTCTTGCAACGACTCACGGGTGATCGGGTCCAAGGCCCCAAAGGGTTCGTCCATCAGGATGATTTCCTGGTCGGCGGCTAAGGCCCGCACGACCCCGATCCGTTGTTGTTGCCCCCCGGAAAGTTCGCCGGGGTACCGTTGCAGCATTTCGTCGGGGAGTTGCGCCAGTTCGATCATCTTGTGGGCTTGCTTAGCCCGTTTTTCCTTCGACCAGCCCAGTAACTTGGGGACCAGTTCGATGTTTTCCTGGATGGTCATGTGGGGCATCAGCCCGATGTTTTGAATCACGTAACCGATCGAGCGGCGCAGTTTGACCGGGTCCATCTTGGAGATGTCCTGGTCGTTGATTTTGATGGTCCCGGATGTTTGGTTGAGCATGCGGTTAATCATCCGCATGGTCGTGGTCTTTCCCGAGCCGGAAGTTCCGATGAAGCAGATAAATTCTCCCTTACCGACTTCGAGATTGAAGTCGTCGACGGCGATTTTACCGTTGGGATATTCCTTACGTAGATGTTCCATTGAAAGTAGCATTGATTAACCTCCTGAATTGAATTATCCCCGCAGATTGGCCGGAGATATAAAAATAACGATCGGTGGACCGGCTTCCGTGAAACGGTGGGCCAGAGACCGGTCGTATGTGATTGTTCGTTGACAGACTTAACTGGGTCTATTGTACACGACTCAAGAACGATTACCAAGGAAAGACAATTCCTAGTGTTGATAATCGTGTGGAATGAACCACTAGTTAGCCGCGTGACTAAGCCGATGAAAGGGTTTTGCGAAAAAAACTTAAATTGAACACTCTAACCATAACAAATATAAATGAGCTTTTAATAAGGTGCTCCTTATAAAGTCGTGAGCATTATCAGGTTATTCGCCGAAAAATTGATTAAAAATAGGGGTTGCCTTCGAGTGACTCGAACCCGGTATACTAAGTCGTATGCTGTGCATAACTGGCAAGTGCTGACTAGTGACTTGCCGCACACCGAAAGGAAGTTGACAGACAATGTCCCATATTTTGTTAGTAGGGGCCCTGGACCACGCGGCCCGCACCCTAATTGACCAGCTCCGGCGACTGGACCGGGTGACAGTGACCGTGTATTCACCCAGTCGCGTGACCTTACCCGCCGACGTTTTGGCGTTAACGGGTCAGCCCTTAGACGAGGGCGGCTTGACCGCCGCGATGTTGGGGCAGGACCAAGTGATTGCGCTAGTCCCGACCATTGAGCTGGCCCGGCTGGTGCCGACGCTGATCACGGCGTTACGGGCCGCGGGCCAACCGCGACTAGTCGTTAGCCGTACGGACGACGTGGTGGAACTGCCGCGGCAACTGCGCGCCGCTCGGCAGGCGTTAATGGCGGCCCAGATTCCGTTTGACTTTGTCGACGGTCTGGGAGCCGCGTTGACCCTGGCAGCGCACGCGACGGCGGTCCCCCTAATCCCAGCAACTCAAAAATCCGTTTGACCGGCGCATCCCGGTCAAACGGATTTTTTAATCGTTGTTGTTGAGTTAAGCGGTCTGGGTTTTGCGTTGCCGAATCTCGGGCACGAGCCACCAGACCAGGGCCAGGTTGATCAACATCAGCGCGGCCGTGGAGATGAAGACGGCGTTGTAGTTGAAGACCCCGGCGATCCAGCCACCAATCAGGGACCCCAACATGTTACCGACGGCCTGGAAGGACTGGTTCCAACTAAAGACCGTGGAGGTGAGTTCGACCGGGGTGTTTTTGGTCAGCAGGGTCTGAATCTCGGGGTAGAGCGCCCCGTCGGAGATCCCGATCATGAACCGTAACAGTCCCAGCATCCAGACGCTGGTGACGAACCCTTGGGGCAGGTACATCAGCGTGGCGAAGATGTAGCCGAACAGTAGCACCCGCCCGGACCCGTGTTGGTCACCGTACCGACCTAGTCGCGGTGAGGCGATGATGTTGGAAATCCCGGGTAATGCCGCGATGATCCCGGCGACCACGGTGATTGGGCCGACGTTGTGCATCAATTCCTTGACGTACAAACTGATAATGGGCGAAATCGAAATGTTCCCAAACTGCACGATCAGCGTTGAGGAAAGCAGCACTAAAATCAGTTTTGGCTTCGGAAAGGCCGCCAACGGGTTAAGGCTCCGTTGTTCCTTAGGCTTGGGAGCCACCGGCTTGAACTTCTCTTGCACCATGCCCCAACTCATGAAGAAGGTGATCAGGAGTAAGAAGCCGGTGATAAAGAAGGTCAGCCGAATGGTGAAGACCTGCGCCAAGACCCCACCCACGACCGGACCCAGGAGCATCCCGCTGGTCGGACCGGTCATCAGGGTACTTAACGCGGCCCCACTGTGTTTACGGGGCGTCTGGGAGGCGACTAAGGCCTGGGCGTTGGAGATGTAACCGGCGAAGACCCCTTGTAGGGCCCGTAGCGCGACCATCTGCCAAACGCTGGTGGCAAAGCCCATCAAGGCCAGCGAAATCCCCATCCCCAGCGATGAGCGTAACAGCATGATCTTACGGCCTTTGCGGTCGGCTAGGATTCCCCAGAGTGGGGAGGCGATGGCGGAGACAAAGAAGTCGGCCGCGTAGACCAGCCCACTGTACATGGTCACCTGAGCTTTGGTGTAGTCGCCTAAACTACTGATGTATAACGATAAAAAGGGCATGATTTCGCTGAACGCCATGCCGGCGACGAAGGTACAGAACCACAGCACGTGCAGGTTTTTTTGCCACGGGCTGCGCTCCCTTTCAGCTTCATCCAAGGTGCGTCAACTCCTTATGATTAGATTGAAAATGAGCCTCACCCCGGGGGTGACGACCCATCCTGAAACCATTTATTCCATTGGACATCTCTACTAAAATACGCCCATAGCCCCGAAAAATCAATGATTTGTGGCTAGTTGGATGCGCTCGCAATAATTAAATTAATTACGGAACCGGTCCCATTGCCGGTAGCTTCGCCATTATGGCGTTCCTTAATTTTTGACTGCGGGGGTCCGACGAATCTGCGGGGCGCCCCACCAAATCAACGCGAGGTTGAGGAGCATCAAGGCCGCCGTGGAGAAGAAGACGGCGTTGTAGTCGAAAATCCCGGCGATCCAGCCGCCAATCAGCGCGCCCAGCATGTTACCAATCGATTGAAATGACTGGTTCCAACTGAAAACGGTCGAGGTCAAGTCGTTGGGCGTGTTTTTGGTCAGCAGGGTCTGAATCTCGGGGAACAGGGCCCCGTCGGCAAACCCGACCAAAAACCGTAGAATCCCCAGCATCCAGACGCCGGTCACCAGGCCCTGTGGCAGGTAAACGATGGCCGCGAAGATGTAGCCGAAAATCAGCACCTTACCGGAACCGTGGCGGTCACCGTAGCGTCCTAACCGCGGGGCGGCGAAGATGTTGGAGATACCGGGCAGGGCCGCCAAAATCCCGGCGACCACGGTAATCGGCCCGACGTTGTGCATCAGTTCCTTGACGTACAGACTGATGATCGGCGAGATGGAGGTGTTGCCGAATTGGACGATCATGGTCGACGACAGCAGGATAAAAATCAAACGGGAGCTGGTCAGGACCTTCAGCGGATTGTGGTCGTTGGCCGTGGCCGTGCTTTTGGTGACGGGTACGAACTGCTCGCGCACGCAAAATAGGCTGAGGAAGAAGGTGATCAGCAGCAGGGTGGCGGTCACGAAGAAGGTCACCCGGATGGAAAAAATCTGGGCCAACACGCCGCCCAGCACGGGGCCCAAGAGGTTCCCACTGGTCCCGCCGGTCATCAGGGTGCTGAGTGCGGCCCCGCTGTGTTCCTGTGGGGCCTGCGAGGCGATTAACGCTTGGGCGTTGGGGATGTAGCCGGCAAAGACGCCCTGAAGTGAGCGCAGGGCGACCAGTTGCCAAACGTTGGTCGCTAGGCCCATCAGGCCCATGGCCACGGCGATTCCCAGCGAGGTGCGTAACAGCATCACCTTGCGGCCGGTGCGGTCGGCCAGCATCCCCCAGAGCGGTGCGGCAATCGCCCCGACGAAGAAGTCGGCGGCGTAGACCAGCCCGCTGTACATGGTGACTTGGGCCTTGGTGAAGTCGCCCATGCTGTTGACGTACAGCGACAGGAAGGGCATGATTTCGCTAAAGGCCATGCCCACGATAAAGGAGCAAAACCAGAGAATATGTAAATTACGGCGCCACGGCCCGTTTGCTTTAGTAGTTTCATCCACGTTGAAGACCCTCTTCACTAAAATGTTAACGGTAACATTACCATTCATTAAACGGCAAAATCCACCAAAGGTCAACGGGGCCACCGGAAGAACCGCCAAATGGACGGTACCGATTATTCAATATTCTATATGGTAACTGGCTTACCGCTAGCCAGTTAGGTATAAAGCCTGTCCTGGTGGGGCCGATGGTGAGATATGCCAAGAATATTGTGAATTGCGAATAATTTATCAGGGAATATTCCTGGAAGAGACCAGTCAAAATGAGTATATAAAAGGCCCACGGAAAAGCGTCCGTGAGCCGAAAATTGGTTAAGTTAACTTCAAGAGCCCGTTAATCGTTTTGAGCCTTAAACGCGTCAACGCCCTTAGCCAGCCGGTGTAGGCCGTCCTTGAGCCGTTCGGCCGGGCAGGCCACGTTGATGCGTACGAAGTCGTGACCGTCGCCGCCGTAGACCGCACCGGCCGTGATGAACAGGCCGGTCTGCGCGCGAATAAAGTCGCACAGTGCGGTGGTGTCGTGCGTCACGTTGCGGCAGTCGATCCAGACCAGGTAGGTCGCGTGGCCTTCGATGACCTGAAGTTCGGGCAGGTGCTTGGTGATGAACTTGGTCAGCGTCTGCTTGTTGGCGGTGACCTGGGCGTTCATTCCGTGGACCCAGTCGGCGCCGGTGGTGTAGGCGGCGATCACGCCGGGGATGGCAAACGCGTTGGGTTCGGCCAGTTCATCGGTGTTGAGGCCCCGGTCGACCAGGTTGCGTAAGGCCTCGTTAGGAATGATGACCGTGGCGGCGTGCAGGGCGGCCACGTTAAAAGTCTTGCTGGTCGAGACACAGGTGATGCTGTTCTGCGCGTTGACGTCGTTGACCGAGGCGAACGGCGTGTAGGGGTGGTCGGCGTCGGTGATGTCGCCGTGGATTTCGTCGGATAAGACCGTGACGTGGTTGGCCGCGGCCAGTTCCCCGATGCGGGTCAGTTCGGCCGCCGTCCAGACCTTGCCCACCGGATTGTGGGGGTTACACAAGATCATCATGGTGGTCAGCGGGTCGGCCATTTTCGCGTTGAGGTCGTCCCAGTCGATGGCGTAGGTGCCGTTTTGGTCGATCAGGTCGCTGGACAGGATGTGGCGGCCGTTGTTGACGATGGAATTATAGAAGATATTGTAAACGGGGGCCTGAATCAACACGTTGTCGCCCACGTTGCTGACGCGCCGGACCGCCGAGGAGATGGTGGGCACGACGCCGGTGGCGAACCGCATCCAGGCGGTGTTGGGCGCCCAGTCGTGTTCCGTGGCGTACCAGTGTTGGACGGCCTCAAAGTAGGCTTCGGGGACTTCTTCGTAGCCGAAGATGCCCGTGACGGCCTTGTCCTGAATGGCTTTGACGATGCCGGGCGCCGTACGGAAGTCCATATCGGCGACCCACATCGGCAGTTCGTTGTCCTTGACGTCCCACTTGACGGAGTTGGTGTGGCGTCGGTCGATCATTTCGGAAAAATCAAATTTAGTCATGGTTAGCCTCCTGGGTGGTAATGGTGGTGCGGGCGGGATCGATGGCCGGATCGTCAAAGATGACTTTGCCGATACGCGGCGCCGTGATCTTCCCGTTAACGGGATTCTTGACGCTATCGATCTGGGTCACGATGGTGGCGTCGACGTCCTTGCAGTATTCGAAGGACAGGTCGGTGTTGATCAGCGAACAATCCCGCATGGTGAGACCATCAACGTAACACAGGCCCTGATCACTTTCCAGCCAACAGTTGACGAAGGTGATGTTTTTGGTGTTCCAGGACAGGTACTCGCCGATGATGGTCGAGTCGTAGATGGTGACGTTGTCGCAGTTCCAGAAGGCGTCGTGGGTGATGAACGTGGAATCGTGGACCTCGATGTTCTTGCCGCCGTCAAAAGCGTAGTTCCCGGTGACCTTTAAATCGTGGGCGACCACGTTGTTGGTGTTCATCCCGAAGTAGTCACCGTTAGCGGTGACGTGGTCGATTTGCACGTCGTTGCACCACCAGAGGGTCTCGCCGGCGTTGGCGAAGTCCACGTTTTGAATCTTGAGGTGTTGGGCGTGGCGGAAGGTCTTGGTGGCTCGGACCGTCGTGTTTTGTAAGGTCAGGTTCTGGCTGTACCAGATGCCGGCGTGGGCGTCGGGTTGCCAGGTGGTGTGGTCGACCGTGACGTGGTTGGCGTACCACAAGGGGTACTTCCATTTAAAAATGGTGTGGTCGATGGCTAAGTCGTGCCCGTGCTTCAGCGGGGACTCGCCGTCGTGAAACGTACTATTGGTGATGTGGAGGTCGTGGGCTTGAAAGAGGGCCCGTTCCCCCGTAAATGATTGCTGGTTAAGTTCTTTCAATTGGGTTCGACTCCTTTGTCTGACTAGGGTCTGCTTTAAAAGACTAATCTGGAGAATTCAGCGCTTCCGGGCCAGTCAGCAACGGGCGGAAACAGGTTTTGGGTGGGCACGGCTTTGAGCCCGAAGTTCAGGTCTCAAAGTCCAACCTTTGTCTAGGTCGGTAAAAAACACCGGCCAAGACAAATCACACCCCTGAGCCCATTGCTGACTGGCCCTCCAGCTTACACAAGTTATAGAGACAGCTAGGCTGGATTCTTTTCAACTAAGAGGTTATGAATGGTTATTTAAATCAGTGCTTGAGTTTTAAAACAAGGCCTAATAAGTTCATTCTAAGCCCTTCGAGCCACTCGAAGGCAACTGATTTGTTTGCAGTGGTCATGATTTACCGGTGAGGATGGTTGCCTGACAAATTCCTCAAGACCACCAGAGACGGCGGTAAGCGGTCCCCACGCCGAGGGTCAGTAAGGCGAGGGCGCCGGCGAAGAGGCCGTATTGGGGCCAGGAAAGGCCGGGCGCCGTGACGGTCCGCAGAACGATGAACCGTAGATAGTGGCCGGGCTCCCCGGTCAGGGACTGGGGCACCAACGGAAAGTTAGCCGGGGCGACCACCACGGGTAAATTCCGGTGGGCGTAACGGTTCGTGACCGTGAGTTGGTAGGTCCCCGCGGATTGGCGTGGAAGCGTGAGGCTTTTGAGATTGGTCAGGGGGGCCGACTGCCAGACGATGTGACCGCGTTGGCGCAGGGTGGCCTGGCCAATACGGGTGCCATCGGGATCAATCAAGAGATGATTAAAGGCCACCGGGGCCGTAAAGAGTTGGGTCAGGTGTTGACCGGGACGCAGCGTGTGCCGGCGGTCCTGATAGTAGCGGCCCTCGTTTTGACTCACGACCTGGACCGTCTTATCTAGTGGTCGGGTCAACGACCAGCCCCCGGTCCCCAGTGCAGCGAGCAACAGGAGGACCAGGCCGCCAGTCAATCGTCGCTGGACCACGGCGGGCCGGGCGACCGGTAACCGGTCCGGGACCCGCAAGCTCAGGGCCGCTCCCGCTAGTAGGAGGGGTAGGAGTGGCAGGGCGTAACGTTCCTCGGTCTCCCAGAACAGTACGTGAAAGGCCGTCAGTCCCAGGGCGAAGAGCCCTCCCAATAAGTAGCCGGGATGGAAGGTCCGCCGGCGCCACTGTTGCCAGCCCCAGAATAGGTTGACCAACAGCAGGGCGCAGTAGCTCAGTTGGGCCCAGTTGGCTAGTAGCCATTCGACGGTGGCTCTGTGTTGGCGGTACCAGGTCGGCATGCGGGTGAAACTGGAATTAACCTGAAAGGCGTCGAAGGTCCCGGTAGCGAGGAAGAGGCGGGCCTTCTTGCCCAGGTGGTTGAGGAGACCCAGCGGTCCCATTTGGTGCAGGTAGGCCTTGAGATGGGCCGTTGCCAGTTGTTTTTTCGCCTGAGCGGTGGGCGCTTGGATCACGGGCTCGGCGTCGTAATGGTTATAGTCGCCGTGAAAGGACGGGTTGGCCCCCATGGCGATCCAGCTCACGGCCGGTAACGTTTTTTGCGGATCACTGGTGTAGCCGGCGGCGCGTTGGACGGCGTGGTTACCGGCGCTCCCACCCAGCAGGCAAAGCCCCAACAGAACGGTCAGACCTAATTTGGCCCAGCCGGCCCGCGGTCGCACCACGGGAAGCAACCAGAGACTCAGGACCACCGCAATGACTAACACGATAAAGTTGGCTTTAAAGAGGTAGGTCGTAGTGAGGACCAGGCCTAATAAGCCACCGGTGACCCACCAGCGCCGCGCCGTGGTGGCGTGACGGAGGCGGGTCATTAAGACTAGCGTGAACAGGCCGGCCGGTAGGACCAGAATATCACTATAGGTGTTGAGCCCGTAAGCGTAGAAGGGCACACAGGTCAGGGCTAGGGCCAGAAACGTGTTGGCGGCCACGGGCCTCGTGCGGCGAAGGTGGTGGGCCATCACGGCCAGACCGCAGTCCAACCAGGCGAATTGCAGCAGGTTGAGCCACACGCCGCTATCGGTCCCCAACCAGCGACCAATCTGTAACAGCCCCGCCAGGAGGAGCGTCAGGCTGACGTTATTGGGATAGGTCTGAAAGTAAGTGTTCCAGGTGGTGTCGTGGTGCAGCAGGTTGAGGGCTTGTTGGTGCACGAAATACAGGTCGGCGTGTGGTGTGGCGACCCAGGTGACCGCCACAATCAACTGAACGCCGATTAGGAGGACCCACAGTAGAGGGGCTCGCCAGCGGACCGGCCGGACAGACCAGCGACGCCAGAGCCAGCCCACGATGCCGAGGGCCACCAAACTGGTGAGGGCCAACAACAGTGGTGGCCACCAGTTTTGATCAGTGCGGTAGCCCACGGGCGCTAATAAGGCCAACCCCCAGACCGCACTGAGCCCGAG
Source organism: Levilactobacillus zymae DSM 19395 (assembly GCF_001434115.1). Taxonomy (GTDB): domain Bacteria; phylum Bacillota; class Bacilli; order Lactobacillales; family Lactobacillaceae; genus Levilactobacillus; species Levilactobacillus zymae. The sequence continues at coordinate 27,084 of NZ_AZDW01000017.1, read as the reverse complement.
GGTGATGAGGAGCCCCAGGCTATTGATTAAATGTTGCCGTCGTTCCATGGCCAATCTCCTTAATTTGACAATCTATGATGCAGGGACTTGGGTGCCGCGGTCGTCGCCGTGGCGGTTCCCGCCGCAAAGGCGTGTGAGTAGGTGTCGGTTTGGATGATGAACCGGGGACGCCGCTTGGTTTGCGTAAACGTCCGCCCGACGTATTCCCCGATGATGCTAATGGCGATCAACTGACACCCGCCCAGGAACCACAGCGAGGTCATGATGGACGACCAGCCGGTGACCACGGCGCCCCGGAAGTGTTGGATCACAATCCAGGCAAACATCGCCACGGCGCCCACACAAATCGCGGCCCCGGCCCACAAAACGGCGCGGATGGGCGCGATGGAAAACGAAAAGATTCCGTCCAACGCCAGCTTCATCATCTTTTTCAAGGAATATTTGGATTGCCCGGCGAGTCGCGGCCGGCGTTTGTAATACAGTTTAGTTGAGGCAAACCCAAGTTGCGGCACGATGCCCCGCAAGAAGGGGTCATTTTCATGATACTCCAGTAGGGCGCTCAATGCGCGGCGACTGAGTAACCGAAAGTCGGCGTGGTTGGGCACCAGGTGGACGCCCAATTTATTCATTAACCAGTAGAAGCGTTCGGCGGTATTGCGTTTGAACCAGGTGTCGCTCGACCGGTCGTTACGGACTCCGTAGACGATGTCGAACCCGTCGGCGGCCTGTTGGACCATGTTGGGAATCAAAAACGGGTTGTCCTGGAGATCCGCATCGATGGTGATGGTCAGATCCGAGTAGGGGGCAGCGGTTTGCAGGCCGGCCATCAGCGCGGCTTCCTGGCCGAAGTTCCGACTGAACTTTAAGCCGGTAAAGTGGTCGCTGGTGGTTTGTAACCGACGAATCTCGTCCCAGGTCTGGTCGTGACTGCCGTCGTCGACGAAGAGAATCTTACTATCGGCGGTGACCTGTTGTTCGGTCATGAGTTGCGTCAGAATCGCGTCTAAGGTTTTCGCACTACTAGGTAAAACGGCTTCTTCATTAAAACACGGCACCACTAAGGTGAGCCGTGGTAACTTTTTGTCAGACATGGTATTCCTCCCCTGAAAGCGTCACGTTACTTAGCTAGTTTCCCCGCTAGTTAAGAATATGCCTAAAGCATAAGCTGATTAGGGGGAAAAGCGGTGGAATTAAGCTTGAATTTTACTGTATCTTAGCGAAATTAACCTTCACAACTGAAACGATTTAGTCGCGTTAGCCGTGACGCGGGGGCTTAGTTGTGCGTCTGCGCTGCTCAGGGGGGATGGTGACGGGGAGTCACGACCACTGACGAGGAGAATGGTGGCTGGACGGGGTCGGTGAGCAGTGGTGATTGTGGTGGGTGACGACTAAGCCGTAAAACGGTGTGGAGCCGGGGGTTAAGCGTAACCAAACTGCAACGTTTTTGTCACCAAAGACACACTAGAGGGGCTACAGTGGACCTGAACATTACGGTCTGTCAGGGGGACGAATGGGGTTTCCCGCGGACCGGCAACTCAAGAGAATCTGGGGAGGTCTTTTGATGAGAAAAATTCGGCATCAGACTTGGCAGAAACGCACCGCTCAACTCGTGGCGTTACTCGGCGTGGCCGCGGGATTGGCCGGTGGTGGTCAGGTCGTCGCTCATGCCAGTTCTTTAGCGGTCCCCGACATTTCCGAATGGCAAGGGAAATTGTCGGCCACTCAGGTCGCTAACCTGAAGAATCAGGTCTCCTTCGTGATCAACCGGCGCCAGTATGGGTCCGGTTATCAGGACAAGGATGCCACCAATAATACAAATTTGTATACGCAGTACGGGATTCCGTTTGGCGAATACGACTACGCGCGCTTCACCAGCGCCAGCAGCGCCAAGCAGGAAGCCCAGACCTTCTATAATCGGTCAAATAAAAACGCCCAGTTCTACGTGCTGGACTTTGAGGAAGACGACGTGACCGCGGGGAGCACCAACAGCGCCGTACAAGCTTGGCTCAACGAGATGCGGTCGTTGACCAATAAGCACGTCATCTTTTATTCCTATCAGAGTTTCGCGACGACCTACGCCAATGCGGCGCGACAAAACTTCGACGCCCAGTGGATTGCCAACTACTCGTATCAGCCCACGATTCCGATGGCGTTGTGGCAATATACCGACCACAACTATCTCGCGGCCTTAAACGAATATACGGATAATAGTAAAGTCATCACGTCGGTCCATCCGGTTACTTGGTGGGCGGACGACAGCGTGGCGACCGCGTTAACGCACAATTCAACGGGCCCTACGACGCCAGCTACTTCAGCAACGGGAACCAGTACCACGAGTACTGTGGCGCCAGCGACACCCGCGGCTCCGGCTCGGGTCAGCCTACAGAAGGGCCAACGCGCCTACCTGCACCGGCACGCGGTAACCCTGACTGGCGCGGCCGTGGCGAAGCGCAACACCCAGAAGCTTTATACCATTAGTCGGGTCAAGGCTAACGGTACGGCGGTCTACCTCAAGGGCTTAAACCAATGGGTCAAGGCCAGCAGCGTGACCGGGTATTGGGCCGGCAGTCATCGAACGTTTAAGTTGACGCATAAACTCAACCTCTACACCAGCGCCGCGTTGACCCGCCGGACGGGTAGCTATTACGTAACTGGCGATACGGTCACCGGCAAGCTGGTCAAGTCCCCGAACGGACGGGCTTATCGGATCAAGACCAAGTTGGGTTACCTGACGGCCAACGTGAAGGATTCGACGTTAGCCTGAGGAAACGAGAGGAGTTTAACCATGATCAAACGTTCTAAAAAGATTTTAATGACGGCGGCGACGGGCTTAGCAGTCCTGGCCACGTTGGGGTCGGGCACCTACCTGACCATGCACGCGGCCAACGGGGTCAGCTCGGTCAGCCAGACGGCCGCGCCCACCACAGCCACGGCTAGTGGGACCAAGCTAACGGCTGCCAACCCTAGTGGGACCAAGCAGAATTACACGGTCAAGTATCACGACCAAGCGGGAAGTAACGCGGCGACCTTCCAGAAGAAGACGTTGGGGAGTGCGGCTACGGCGGCGGACCAGGTTGATTACTTCGGCCGAAGCACGGCGGGACCTAGTGTGAAATTAACGCACGGCACTCAGGCCGTGGTGCAGGGGACCATGGCAGGGGACCATGGGTCACACCTACGTCCACTGGAACACCGGCAAATGGTCGGTTACGGCGGTCACCAGTAACGCCGACCAGTCCGGAACGCCGACACAGTTTGCCGACCAGGTCAACAATCAGTTGCAGCAACAGCACTTGCCGACGGACGCCACGACCGGGGCGGTCACGGTTTACAGCCAGACGACTGGTAGCAGTGCCCAAGCCGACACGGTCAAGTGGCAGAGTGGTCACCAGCTTTATACGGTGAGTGGCCAATCGGCGGCCGGAACCGTCAAGTTGGCCCAGAACAGCGACTAGGCCGAGTTCTGACATTTGAACTGACGATTATTAATTTTTGAAGCGGGAAGCAACGGGCAAATCATTGTCGGTTGCGCCCCGCTTTTTTAGCCTATATGGCGACTGATTGAACCGCCGAATTGTCCGGCAACTCGGCGGTTAAGACCCTGGCCGGTGGTCAATCAAACTGTAACGTTTGGTAACTGAACTGCAACTACCTTGTTACGACTTGCACACTTAATTTCGGTACAGTGAAGAAGATGAGTCGTTGGGAGGTGAGCCGTCAGGGAGCAGGAGACAGCGGTCGAGCCGGGGAGTTACAGGGTTCGACAACTCAGGAGTAGGCAACAAATACTTAGTAGGGAAGTGCCAACATGATTTTACAGCATCACTTTATGCGGCGGTTGACCCAAGCGGTGGCCTTATTTGGCGCCATCACCGGGTTGGCGTGGGGCAGTCAAACGGTCGCGCACGCCAGTACCCTCGCCATCCCGGATATTTCGGAATGGCAGGGCAAGTTGTCCGCCAGTCAAGTGTCTAATTTGAAAAGTCAGGTTTCCTTCGTCATCAACCGGCGGCAATACGGGTCCTCGTACCAAGACCTCTACGCCACCAACAACACGGCCCTGTACGTGAAGTATGGCATCCCGTTTGGCGAGTACGACTACGCGCGGTTCACCAGCGCCGCCAGCGCCAAGCAAGAAGCCAAGGACTTCTATAATCGGTCGAACAAAAACGCCAAGTTCTACGTGCTGGACTTTGAAGAAAACGACGTGACGTCGGGCACCACCAATGCCGCGGTCAAGGCCTGGTACGACGAAATGAGTGCGCTGACCAACAAAAAATTAGTCTTCTATTCGTACCAATCGTTTGCGACCAGCTACGCCAACACCGCACGTCAGAACTTTGACGCCCAGTGGATCGCCAACTATTCGTCGCAACCCACGATTTCGCTCGCCCTGTGGCAGTACACCGACCACAATTACCTCTCCGCGTTGAGCGAATACACGGACAACAGTAAGGCCATCACGTCGGTTCACCCGATTTCCTGGTGGACGGACGGGGTCACCACGGCGCTGAGCCACACCACGACCTACGCGTACAGCAGTTATAAGAAGGGCCAACATATTTACTTACATAATAATGCAACCAAATATGTTGACGGTACGGCGATTCCAACGTCCGCGCGCCAGAAGTTCTATAAGATTAGTAAGGTCAAGAGTTTGACCCAATCCAAGTCGAAGCAGGCCCTGTACATCAGTGAATTAGGAAAGTGGGTCCTCTCGCAGGACGGGACCGGGTACTGGTACGGCCAACACGGCTCGTTTAACTTGAAACACAAACTCTACATCTATTCGGATTCGTCACTGACCAAGAAGACCGGGAGTTATTACGTTTCCGGCGATAAGGTGGCGGGGAAGGTGGTCAAGGCCCCGAGCGGAAAGTCGTACCGCATCAAGACCAGCCTGGGCTACATCTCGGGTAACACCCAGTATTCCGACCATGCCTATTACGAATCGCTTAATTCCAGCAAGCAACTGACCACCAAGAAGGCGTTGTACGAATACACCGGTAGCGGGTTCAAGAAGTCTCAGCGCGCCACCAAGGTCGCCAAGGGCAAGACCCTGACGGTCACGGCGGTCAAGAAACGCTCGACGGGTTCGCGCTACTTCGTCTTGAGCAACGGCCATTACGTCACGGCGCTGCAAAGCTACGTGCAAGAGTAAGGGGGTACATTTGAAATGAATTCACGGACTAAAAAATTGATTTTAACCGCGGCCACTAGTTTGGCGGCACTGGCAACGTTGGGGTCGGGGACCTACCTGACCATGCATGCGGCCAACGACGTTAGTACGGTCAGCCAAACCGCGGCACCTAAGACGGCCACGGCGGACGGGACTAAATTAACGGCCACCAGTACTAGCGGCACGAAAAGCAATTACAAGGTGACCTACACGGACCAGCAAGGGAAGCAAAGTGCGACCTTCCAGAAGCAGACGTTGGGCACGACCAGCACGGCCACGGATGAAGTGGATTACGTGGGCCAGACTGACGGCGCTAACGTCAAGTTGACCAAGAACACCACGGCGGTGGTCCAAGGCACCATGGGGCACACCTACGTTCACTGGAATACGGGTAAATGGTCGGTCACCGCGGTCACGGATAACGCCGATACCAGTGGTACGCCCACGCAATTTGCCAAGCAGGTCAATTCGCAATTGAAGCAAGCTAGTCTGCCAGACACCGCCAAGACGGGATCGGTGACGGTGTACAGCGGCACGGAAAGTGCTAAGGCCAACACGGTCAAGTGGCAGTCCGGTAAGCAACTCTACGCGGTCAACGGCACCACGGCGGCCGATACGGTCAAGCTCGCGCAGAAGAGTGCAGATTAGAACAGCGGCGGGGGTTGGCGCGGTTAGGCTCGCCGGCCGAGCCCACTCAGATTAGGTTTTTAACGCCAAGCTCATCATCAGAAAGTCGATTGCTGCGAGTCTCGTTTGCAGCAACCGGCTTTTTTCAGCATTTGGAGGTTTAAGACTAGTCAAGCTTAAGTTCAGGCCGTAAACTAGGGGTATTGAAATTTAGCAGGGGGAATGACCTTTGAATAAGTGGCGCCAACCCGAATCGGGCTTTTCCTGGTTCTACCAACGATTTTTGAATAATCACATTACAATTTTATTGTTAAACCTCTTTCTCTTCCTATTAGTGGTTCACGGTCTCGTTCAAAACGCCGGCTTGCTGGACCCGGTCTGGCGGTTCATCGGCATCGCCGCCCCCGCGATTATTGTGGCGGGGATTCTGTTTTACGTGCTGGACCCGTTCGTGCACTTCATGGAACGGCGACTACATATCAAGGAAGGGCTGGCCATCACGATTGCGTTGGTCCTCACCATTGCGATTCTGGTCTTGATCTTTCTGAGTTTGATTCCGTTTCTGACCCGTCAGACCGCCAGTATGATCGGGTCGTTGCCGCAATTTGCCAACGACATCATGCATCAACTCAACCAGGCCAACCAGCAACACCATTGGCTGACCAACGATAATTTAAACGAGATCAACCAACGGGTCACCACCTACTTCTCGAAGCGGGGCTGGAACCTACTGACCGGGACGCTGAGTTCGATCGGTAACGTGGTGACCACGGTCAGCGACTGGGTCATCACGTTGATTACCGCGCCGCTGGTCCTGTTCTTCATGTTAAAGGACGGCAGTCGGTTCCCCCAGTTCATCAGTCGAGTGGTGCCCACGGCCTACCGGGACCGCTTCATCGTGATGCTTGACCAGATGAACGTCAAGGTGAGTTCCTACATCCGGGGCCAACTGACCGTGGCGTTGTGCGTCTTGATCATCTTTACCACCGGTTATTCGATTATCGGGCTGAAATACGCGCTGTTGTTGGGGGTCATCGCCGGACCGTTGAACCTGATTCCGTACTTCGGGTCGGCCATCGCGTTACTGCCCGCCCTGATCATCGGGGCGATTACCAGTCCATCCATGTTACTGGGTGTGGTCATCGTTTACCTGGTCGAATGGGTTCTGGAAACGCAGGTCCTGTCGCCACTGATCATGGGCAACAGTCTTGAAATGCACCCGATTACCATCGTCTTCGTTTTACTGGCAGCCGGTAAGATGTTTGGCCTGACCGGGGTGATCTTGGGGGTTCCCGGGTTTGCCGTGCTGAAGGTCTTCGTCATTACCACCTTCCACTGGTACCAGGAATACTCCGCGTTGTATCCGGATGTGCTGCCGGACAACGAGGCGTTGACCACCACCCCAACGCCGGACGCGCCGGAACCCCCGACCCCGGCCCCTAAAAAGTAAATCTGTTCGGCCCATCGTCGGTTTGACGGTGGGCCGTTTAGTATTTTAAAGGCTGGTCGATTGAACCCAAGAACCACTTAGTCTCACAATTGCACGGTTAATCGGCCCGCCATGCTATCCTGAAGAAAAAGTTGTGGAGGGAAATGATGATGGCACAGATGGTGATGATTTGGCGGTGGTTAGGTGGCCTGTTGTTATTGGCTTCCGGTATCTTAGGCGTGTTGGTCAAACCGGCGTTCGTGACGTTTTCCGTGGGACCGCGGGGAATTTTTGTTGATGGGTCGACGGCGACGCTCTGCTTGGTCCTGGGATGCGGGGCACTGGGGTACTCGGTCTATTTGCGTCGTCGGCTGAAGCGAACAACGAAGAAATAGGGGGAAACAGCATGCGACAAGCACTTCACTGGTTAACGGTTGTTTGGTTGTTGGACGCGCTGATCATGTGGTGGTTTAGCGACCAGCCGTTCTTTCGGGTGGTAACAACCGCGCAGAAACAGCAGTTATCGGGTTCCGTGGCGGCGTTTTTCTTAGGGTTGAGTCTGATCTGCGCGCTTTGGTCGGGCTGGTTGCACTGGCACCATCCAGCGCCCAAGGCTTAACGATTTATTAACGGCCGCAATCATTTTTAGTTAGCGATAAGCCCCATTTGCTATAACCGTAACATGGCTTTTGACGACCCCTGTCAAAAAGTGAATGGAGGCGACCCAAGTGAATTTTTGTAAACGGGCCTGGCTAAATGTCTGGGCCAAGAAGGGCCGGTCGATACTGTTGATTCTGGTATCGGCGGCAATCCTAATGTTCGTCTTAGCCGGGCTCTTGATTCGGAGCGCGGCGATTAAGGCCACCAATCAGGCGAAGGCCGATGTGGGGGCTACCGTGACCTTGTCGGCAAACCGGCAAGCGGCGTTCAAGCAGATGCGTAAAAGCAGCAGCTCGTCGAGTTCGACCAGCAGCCGTCCCAAGCTGACGCTGACGCCGGTGAAGTTAAGTGACGCGACCAAGATTGCCAAGTTGAGCAACGTCGGCAGTTATAACGTCACCAGTACCACCTCGGCGAACGCCAAGTCCTACGATACGGTGTCGACCAGTACCGGGATGGGTGGTAGCAACAGTGGCGGCCCCGGTGGCATGAAGTCCGGTAGCAGTAGCTCCGGTGACACCCAAATCGATGGGGTCACGGCGACCAGTCTGACCAGCGACTTTAGCGATAAGCAAAGTAAGATTGTGAAGGGGCGCGGCATCACCGCAAGTGACAAGAATACCAACCACGTGGTGATTGAAAAGGAACTGGCGAGCCAGAACAACTTAAGCGTTGGCGACACCATGACCTTTAAGCAGACGACCGGGAGCAAGACCACGGTTAAGGTCAAGATCGTCGGCATCTACAAGGCCAGCTCGAGTTCTTCCAGCACGGCCGGTCCGATGAGTACCGACCCGTCGAACACGGTTTACACGTCCTACACCCTGGCTAATAGCATCAAAGGCAGCAAGTACGCGGGCACGGCGGATTCCGTGACCTTTAACGTGACGACGCCTAGCAAGGTCAGCAGCGTGAAGAAGGCCGGGAACCAACTGATCAGTACCAGCAAGTACACGTTGAGTACCGACGATGCCAGTTACCAGACGGTCAAGGCGTCGATGAGCAGTGTCGAAAGCTTTGCCAACAAGATCGTTTGGTTGGTCGCCATCGCCGGGACCATTATCTTGGCGTTGATCGTCATCCTGATGATCCGCGAACGCCGGTTTGAAATCGGGGTGCTCCTGTCTCTAGGTGAAGCGCGCTGGAAGATTGTGGCGCAGTTCTTCACCGAGATGATCATGGTGCTGGTCGTCGCCCTAGCGATTGCCGGAGCTGGTGGCAAGTTTGTCGGCAACCAGCTGGGGAGCCAATTGGTTTCCCAGACGGCCACGACCACCCAGACCACGAGTACCACGTCCGGCCAACCGGGCGGCGGAAACCAAGGTGGCGGGCAACCCGGTGGCCAGAGCGGTCATACGGGTGGTCCCGGATCGTCGTCCAATAGCACGACGAAGGCCGATACCAAGTTAGCCATCACCGTGAGTGCGGTGGACCTGGCGGAACTGGGCGGCTTTGGGTTGGCGATTACCTTCCTGTCGATCATGATTGCGTCGGGCGGGATCCTGCGACTCGAACCCCGTAAAGTGCTGATTTCCTAAGGAGGCGGACCATGTTAAAAACCAAGGATTTAAGTTACTGGTACCAAGATGCCAGCCAACCCCTATTTAAAGACGTCAACCTGGAATTTGAAGTGGGCCAGTCCTACGCGATTCTCGGACACAGTGGGACCGGGAAGACCACCTTTCTGTCGCTGATTGCCGGTCTCGACCGCCCCAAGGACGGCGAAATCTTTTTGGGCGACCGGTCCCTAAAAAAGATTGGCCTGACCAATTATCGGCGCCATGACGTGGCCATCGTCTTTCAGGCCTACAACCTGTTCACCTACATGTCGCCGTTAGACAACTTGCTGACGGCCATGGCGATTACGAACGCCGAACACGCGGGGGACAAGGCCTACGCCGGTCAGATTCTGCGGGACCTGGGCATCGGCGAAGACCTGATTACCCGTAACGTCCAGCACCTCTCCGGGGGCCAGCAACAACGGGTAGCGATTGCCCGCACCATGGCGTGTGACGCCAAATTGGTGGTGGCCGATGAACCCACCGGGAACCTGGACGAGGACAACACCAACGCGGTGATTGCCCAGTTCCAGAAGATTGCCCACGACCAACAAAAGTGCGTGATCATCGTGACTCACGAACCGGACGTGGCTGCGCAGTGTGACCACCAATACCGCTTGGAAAACAAACAATTTACGCAGTTAGCCTAAGCTAACGTCAAAGTGACCCTGATTCCCGAATTTTGGAATCAGGGTCACTTTTGGGTTACTCAGCTGGTTGATGGGCAGAAAGCCTGTAACCGCAAGCTTTCAATTGGTCTGACCCAAAGATAAAAATACTAGGTTTGGTTAAAATTTAGTTCTATAATAATCGCAAGTTTGAATCTATCCTAACGAAGAAGGTAAAGCTGATGACAGTTTTTAGTGCGTATTCGAACGATGACATTCTCGCTGATTTAACCGCGCGAGTCCAGGATGGGACCGTGACCACGGACCCGACGATTTTGAAGAAACAATCCTTTAACCCCAACGCGTCCGGTGTGGAAAGCGGCCTGGCCCGAGCGTTCGTCGAGGTCCAAAGTGTGGCGGACATCCAGGGCGTTTTGGCCGTGGCCCGGAAATACCACATTCCGGTGGTGCCCCAAACGACCGCGACTAGCACCGTGGTGGGGTCCGACGGCATTGACGGGGCCATTATCCTGTCGACCCGGCGGCTGAACCAGATTCTGGAAATCAGTAAGGAAGATTCCGTGGCCGTGGTGCAACCCGGTGTTGTGAACGGCGACCTCGATCAGGAAGCTCGGAAGCAGGGGCTGTTCTATGCGCCGGATCCCGGTTCTAAGCTGTTTTCCTCCATTGGGGGCAACGTCGCGACTAATGCAGGTGGGATGAGCACCGTCCGTTACGGGGCCACCAAGGATAACGTGTTGGGGCTGAAGGCCGTTTTGGCGGACGGGCGGACCGTCACGTTAGGGGGCCGGACCCTGAAACAGGCCTTTGGGTACGATTTGACGCAGTTGTTTGTGGGCTCCGAAGGCACACTGGGCATCGTTTACGAAATCACGGTCAAATTAATGCCGATTCCGCTGGGAAAGTCGATCATGGGCCTGGCCTTCTTCGAGGACATGGCCGCGTTGGCCCAGGGCGTCACCGCCATTCGGATGTCCGGGGTCTACCCGACCATGTTGGAAGCCTTGGACGGCAACACCGTGATTGCGTTGGATAAGTACGAAAAGACCCACTACGCCGACAATAGTGGGGCCATGTTGATTTTCCGCTTGGACGGCAGTAGCGACGACAACGTCCAGGTCCTCGAAGACCTCTTGGCCAAGTACCACGGTCAACACGTCCAGGTGACCGCCGACGCTGATGAACAGGCGAAGTTGGAACAGCTCCGCCGCGACATGTTACCGGCCGTCTTTGCGGGTCAGAATCACTTGATGGAAGACATGGCTATGCCGCTGTCCCAGTTGGCGCCGATGATGGACTACATCCAGCAAGTGGGTCAAGATCTTGGTCTCAAGATCTACACCGCCGGACACGCGGGCGACGGCAACGTCCACCCCAGCTTCGTGTGGCCCCAAGACCAACCCGAGGTTCCGGCGGCCGTGCTGGAAGCCCTGCGACGCATCTTCCGCAAGACCCTGGAACTGGGCGGAACCATCTCCGGCGAACACGCCGTGGGGATGATGAAGAACCAGTGGAACAATCCCGAATTGGGGGACAACGTGGACTACCTACAACACCAGATCAAGACCTTGTTCGACCCCATGAACCTGTTGAATCCTAAACGTAAAATTGATTAAAGTTAATGTGGGTAACGCCCGGTTTCCGGTAACAACGGAAGTCGGGCGTTTTAAATTTATAAGTTATAACGGAATATTCCATTAGTATAATATTAATTATAATATAATTTAATAAGATTCAGCAAAATTTCTAGACGGCGCGGCGGGGGTGGCGTATCATCAACAAGCGAAGATTGGTTATAAAATTGGCCAATCCAGCGGACAAACGCGCCGAGAAAAGTTACAATTGAAAGCGAATGCAACAACTGACGACGACCTGCACAACCGGTTGCCAACTCCGAAGTCCACGAAAGGAAGATGACCATGACCGATACGCAACAATGGTGGCGTCACGCCGTTGGCTATCAGATTTATCCGCAGAGCTTTTTCGATAGTAATCACGACGGCGTTGGGGACCTGCCCGGCGTCCAAGCTAAGATTAACTATCTTAAAGATTTGGGGGTTGATTTCGTCTGGCTAGCGTCCTTTTATCCCTCCGGTCACGTGGATAGTGGTTACGACGTCACGGATTACTGTGGGGTCGATCCCCAATTCGGCACCTTAGCCGATTTTGAGGAGCTAGTCGCGGCTTTGCACGCTGCCGGCATCAAGGTGGTCATTGACCTGGCCTTGAACCACACCTCGGCTCAACACCCGTGGTTTCGAGCAGCGCGGCAGAGCCGGACTAATCCCTACCACGATTACTATATTTGGCAACCCAGCGATGGGCAGACACCGCCAAACAATTGGCAATCCGTGTTCGGCGACTCGGCCTGGCAGCCTAATCCGGCGACGCATGAGGCCTACCTCCACTCGTTTGCCACGGCCCAACCAGATCTTAACTGGGAAAATCCGCGGGTTCAACAAGAGATGGTTCAGATTATCCAGTGGTGGGCGGACCGCCACGTGGACGGTTTCCGGTTAGATGGGGTGACCCACCTGAAGAAGCGTGCCGACTTTGCGGACGTTACCGACCCCCGAACGGGTTATTACCAGAATCTCGCGGGTGTGGCCCCGTACTTGGCGGCTTTGCGCCCGGTCCTCACCGCTAATCACCTGTTGACGATTGGGGAGGCCGGGGGCGTCGACATGACCACGGCCAAGCAATGGCTGGACCCGACCACTGGCTTTTTCGACCTCCTGTTGGAATTTGACCACGTGCATTTCTGGGAAATGGCGGAGCCGAAGCTACCGGTGGCGGCCTTACGGGCGAACCTGACCAAGTGGCAGGTCGCCTTAGAAGGGCACGGGTGGAGCGCGTTGTTTATCGAAAATCACGATTTGCCGCGCGCCGTGTCCTATTACGGGGACGCGGTCGATTATCCTCGCCGCTCGGCACAAGCGCTGGGCATGTGGTACATGTTGATGAAGGGCACGCCGTTTATCTATCAGGGTCAGGAATTAGGCTTGACCAACGCCGACTTCACGCGGATCGACCAGTACCGGGACCTCGATAGCTGTAACTACTATCACCGTCAGTTAGCGACCGGCGCCCCGGTGGCCAACACGTTGAAGCAGCTCGCCGCCAAAAGCCGGGATAATGCGCGGACGCCCATTCCGTGGACCGGCAAGGCGTACGGGGGCTTCTCCACCACGACGCCCTGGATCGACATGGGGCCGGACGTGGCGCAACGCAACGTGGAACGTGAGAGTCACGACCCATTATCGGTCCTGACGTTCTACCAACAATTGATTCGGGTCAAACAATCCGTCCCCGCCCTCCAAACGGGGCGCTACGAGTTGATCGACACCTACGACGACCAACTCTACGTTTATCGCCGAACATACAACGGTGACAATTGGTTGGTAATGGTCAACATGAGTAGTCAGATTGCGACGACGCAGGAATTTGATTTGACCGCCAGTGAACTCATTTTAACGAACTTATTAGTTGATTCGGATTCGGACGCCCAGCAGATTCAGCCCTGGGAGGCCCGGCTCTACCATCTCCGACAATTAGAATAGGCGACTTGACGGGCAAGTGTGGTCACCCGGTCAGAAAAATCACGATCTCTTGCCACCTTGAAAAGGTTTACGATATCACTTTTATACGGAATTTATGAATGTAGGCCTTGCTTTTTACCTCAATGTTCTTTATTATCAATTGTATAGATAATTTTATGGGGTTGTGAATTATTTAATCATTAGTCGGCCATGTTCATCGTTGGACCCCTGACCGATAAAGTGGAGATAAGGATCTGATACAATGGCAGAGAGTAAGACTGTACATGCAGAAAGTTTTTTTGAAGCCTACATGGCTTTAAAGCGTGAATTAGAAAAGTCAGCCACGCGGTTCCAACGAATGACGGGGATTTCGGTGGACCAGTTTGCAATATTGCACCAAATTTTAGAACAACCGGGTAAGCTGACGTCCGCAACGGTGGCGGATAGTCGGGGTATTTCCCGGGCGGCCGTTTCGCGGGGGATTTCTCAGCTGATTCGGCGCGGTTACGTGGTGCAAAGTTACGAATCGACCGACCGGCGCGTGCGGCCGTTGTCGTTAACGGCGAGTGGCGAACAATTGGAAATCGATTGCTACAAGGTGTTGCAATCGGCGACTAAGTTGATGAGCGACGTGGCGTTAAACGATAGCGGCAGTCCGCTGACCATGGGCCAACTGACCCAAATGTTGGCGGCCGTCACGGCCCGGGGCGCGGCTGACACGCAACAAAAGTAGTTTCATATAAGTAAAACGTTATACAATAATTACTAGTCTTCCTTATGGGAAGGCTATTTTTTTTGCAATTAGTCCCCCACATTGGTGAATGTGTGAGAACATTCAACTCTCGTCAAAGGCGTTTCACGGTCCGTAGAACTGGCATGGTAACGTTTTCTGAGCGCCAAACGAGCATGAAACAATTTTCAAAACGGGCTGGTCAGCGCGAATTTTCATGCTATAATCAAAAACGTTGTCTCAAAGGCGGCATACAATATATTGTATCTATTTTTAAAATCATCCGGATAAAATACCACATGTGGCGAATCAAACGATGAGGGAGCGTTTTTCGCATGCAACATTATTTTCAGTTTTTGGCCCACCAATTAAAAGGTTGGCCCCAACAGAACTATTACTTATTCTTCTTTAGCCTGGGTTGTCAGGTCATGACGCTGGTCGGCCAAGCCATCACGCCGCTCACCATCCTGACCTTTATCGGCACCACTCTGGGCGTCCTGTGCGTCTTGGCCATTAACGCGGCCAAGTCCGTCAACGGGGTGCTGGGGGTGCTGTCGGCAATTTGTTTTATCATTACCGGCTACGCAGCGAAAAACTATCTCAGTATCTTCGAACAGCTGGCCTACGTGGCTACGCTGGACATTCCCGTGTTGATCAGTGCCAACTGGAACGTCAACATGGCCGCCAAGATTCGGCGGTTTACCGGGCGAAGTTGGGTGATTGCCCTGACGTCGACAGTGGTCATCTACCTGGTTTCCGGCTGGGGGATTGGTACCTTTACCGACGACCCGCGGCCCTGGATCGACGCCATCAGTTTTGCGATTAGCCTGACCGCCGGGGTCATCTGCTTCTTACGCTTTAACAACCAGTACATCTGGTGGTTGGCGTCCGGGGTGGCCCAGATGGTCCTGTGGTTCATTTCCTTCCGGCAGGGCTCGGCCACGCTGGCGATGTTCATCAACAGTTCTATCTACCTGGTCAACGACATCTTGGCCTTCACGGTATCACCGTGGTACAACGAGAAGGAACGGCACCGCGTCATGGCCCAAGAAACGGCCTATGCGGGGCAACTGGCGCACGAAACTAATTAAGTTTGACGGGAAGTGGTGCGGTTTTAACGACCGGCATCACTTTTTTGCTGGGCGCGTGGTACACTAAAATTATATGTAATATTAGATGGCGTCTTAAAGAATTAATCTAGCAGGGTTCAGCGCTTCCGGGCCAGCCAGCAACGGGCTGGAACGGGGTGGGCACGGATTCAAGCCCGTAGCCCAGGTCTTGAAGACCGACCTTTGCCTAGGTCGGTAAAAAACACCGGCCAAAGCAAATTTCACCCCTGAGCCCATTTCTGACTGGCCCTCCAGCTCACACTGGATGCACCAGCAGTTCAAATAGTTTTGATTAAACGATAGCGAATGGTTATTACATTAGTAGCTGATTTTTAAGATCAATTCTAGTAGATAAAAGAGTTAGGGTGAAAATCCGGTTACGCTTAATTCTTTGGTGAATTTTATTTTCCAAAGTTCAGCCAGTGAAAGTAGCCTAACTAGTATTACGCATACTAAAATTATATTTAGTGAAGATGGAGGACGCGCACATGATTGTCGAACGCAAATTGGGAACGGACGACCAGAGTCTGGTCTGGGTCGAAACGCTGGTGGAGCAGGATGCCGACCGGCAGAAACTCCAACAGGCTTACGGGCTGACCGATGAGATTTTGACCTACGTGACCGATGAAAATGAACGTTCCCACTACGACCGTGACGAGTACCTCAACACCCAGCTGTTCGTCTTGCACGTGCCCGTGGTGATCGACGAAGTGGCCCAGCGGTCGATCACCCGGCCCATTACGTTGCTGCTGAAGGGCAACCGGGTCTTTACCATTACGACCAAGCGGACGCAGTGGGTCAACGAACTCCTCGAAGAAAAACTTAAACGCGAAACCATCACGGACACCAACCAGTTCGTGTTGATCAGTTTCTTTATCCTGTTTGACCAATTCATTGGCCCGATTCGCCGGATCAACGCGGAACAAAACCGGTTGGACCGGCAACTGAACCAGTCGCCCGATAACAAGGACTTAATCGCGCTGTCCAACCTGCAACAAAGCCTGGCGTACTTCGTCAGTGCCACGCGCAACAACACCATGATGGTGATCAACCTGGACAACACGCCGTTTGGCAAGCAGCTCTCGGATAAGAACCGCGAACTCCTGATGGATGCTGTGATTGAAGCCCGGCAGACCTCCGAAATGACGGCCACCGAGGCCGACGTCGTGGACCGCATCTCGAGTACCTTTAATAACGTCTTGAACAATAACCTGAACGACACCATGAAGTTCTTAACGATTTGGTCGTTGGTGCTGACGATTCCCACGATTGTGACCGGGTTTTACGGCATGAACGTTAAGCTGCCCATCGCGAATAGCCCAATCTCGTGGATCTTCACGATTGCGATTACCGTGGGCTTCATGGTGGGGATTGCCCAGTACCTGCGCCACCGGCACTTCTGGTAAAACTGAAGGTATTCTAATTTCTTTAAAATTGTTGGTGAACCCACCAGCAATTTTTTTATGGAGTTTTGCGCTAATTCCCGTTGTATTTTCAGAGAATTGGCTTATAATTGTTAGCTGACTAACGAAATAAGGAGATGAACTCATGACACCACGATTAGGCGGACTGTTACGGGACGCTACGAATCAGATGAACTTGGAACTGAACAACTTTGCCCGGCCGTACGGGTTGACCGGCATGCAGATGTCGGTGATCGATTACCTGGCGCGGCGGGGGACGACCACGACCTACCAAGTCGACGTCGAACACGAATTTGCGATTCAACGGTCGACGGCATCGTTATTAGTCCGGCGGATGGTCGACCGGCAGCTGGTGACGCGGGTGGTCGCGGTCAGCGACAGTCGTAAACGGCAACTCGAACTCACCACGAAGGGTCGCGAACTGGTCCCCGTGATTACGGCTCATTTGGAACAGCAGGACGCCAAAATGGTCGCGGGTCTCTCACCCGAGGCGGCGGCTGGGTTTCGGCAAGCGCTGCAACGCATCAAACAATGGTAATTCAGAAAGGACGTCTTTCATGGCAACCCAAACGGTAAAATCTGATCACATCGAACCCCGAGTCATCGGCGCGATCCTCGCGACCGGCCTGATGTCGTTGAGCGGGGTCATCGTGGAAACGGCGATGAACATCACGTTTCCGACCTTAATGCGGCAATTTCACATCACCACCGGCACGGTCCAGTGGATGACCACGTTGTATCTTTTGATCGTGGCCTGCATCGTGCCGGTGTCTTCCTACTTCAAACGGCGTTTCCCGATGAAGGGGCTCTTCATCACGGCTAACCTGTTATTTATCGCCGGCATCGTCATCGACGGGGTGGCCCCTACGTTCCCGATTCTGCTCGCTGGCCGGGCGATTCAGGGGTTCGGGACCGGGATCGCCTTACCCCTAATGTTTAACATCATCCTGGAACAGGTCCCGCTCAGCCGGATTGGCCTGATGACCGGCATCGGGACGTTGGTCACCGCCATCGGCCCGGCGATTGGCCCAACTTACGGGGGGATTCTGGTCACCGCGCTGAACTGGCGCTACATTTTCTGGATTCTGGTCCCGTTTCTGGTGGCCTCGTTTTTCGTGGGGGTCAAAACCATCCAACAAGTCACGCCGACCCAGCGGACGCCCTTTGATTGGCCCAGCATGTTGGGCATCATCGTGACCTTTAGCGGCCTGATCTACGGGTTTAGCGCCATCAGCAGTCACGCCTGGCTCAGCCTGTCCGTGGCGGGGTCGTTGGCGTTAGGCATCGTGGGCCTGATTTACTTCAGCCACCGTTCATTGCGGTTAGACGCGCCATTAATTCACTTACAGGCCTTGAAGAATAAGGCATTCAGCGGTCACCTGCTGGCGTTCTTCCTGATTCAGATTGCCTCACTGGGCCTGTCGTTTATTCTCCCCAACTACCTGCAACTGGTCGACCACCGCACGGCGTTTCTGGCGGGCCTGGTGGTCTTGCCCGGTTCCGTGATTGGGGCCTGCTTCGCACCCGTGGGGGGCCAGATTCTGGACCACTTCGGGGCTAAACGGCCGATTCTACTTGGTCTGGCCTTGGCTGTCCTGGCGCTACTCGGCATGACGTTATTGGCGCGGCACCTTAGCGCCTGGATGATTCTGAGCCTGTACGTGATCTACATGATCGGCATCGGCCTGGGCTTCGGGAACATGATGACCAGCGGCCTGAAACACCTGTCCGGCGACTTGAAGGCCGATGGGAACGCCCTGATGAACTCGCTGCAACAGTTCTCCGGGGCCATGGGCACGGCGTTGGTCTCGGCCATCATCGCGGCCAGCCAAGCCGTTGCCGGGTCGACCACGGCCATCAAGACGGCCAGCGGCTCCCAAACGGCGCTGTTGGTGCTGGTGGTGACCAGTGCGATTGCCTGGTTCACCATGCTCTGGGCTTTGGGCCAGACCGGAACCTTTACCAAAAAATAATCAGGCGATTTAGGTTAAATTTGGTAATGGTTTTCATCGTTAAGGGGACGACTAAGAAAGCCGTTCCAGCCCGGTAGGTTAGTAGTGCCGGTGTCTTAACCATAGAAGTATCGGTGGTGTTCAGGAAAGGCTTTCACGTGATAAACTTACACTCAATTTAGAGGGACTAACTCCCCCAATAAATCGAGGTGATCACGATGAAATTTGATTGGCGATACGCGTTTCACGCCTTTTGGCTCTATCTGACATTCATGATTCTGTTTAGCACAGCCTACTACTTTAACCAGGGGCATTCCTTACGAATGGCTTTGGGGACCATCGTGGCCCTCTTGGTTGTGGACGGACTGTTCACGCGGAACTATCCGTACTTCAACCGAGTCAATCGCCAGGGGGCTCTGGCCTTGATCGATCTCGCTTTCTTCGCGTTACTCGCGTTGTTGGCGATGAACTTTAACCCGGATTGGCCGCAAGCCATCTGGAACGCCATGAGCTTCTTTCTGGCCGGAATGGGCGGCACCGTTGATGGGTGCGTGGCTCACAAGACCAGAATCTTACCTTACCAGACCCGCCGCGACTTGATTCGCAAGGCGGAGATTCAGGGTAAACCGATTGAGCGGTAGAGGACCGAATTTGACCTGTCTGATATCAGTTTGAAAAGGAGTCTGAGATGGAATTCTCAGGCTCCTTTTACTGCTTTTAGTCAAGGGCAGATTGTGGAAATTATCCGCCTTACCGGTTGGTCCTGAAGGGGCTGGATCGTGGTGGGCACGACTTGAAGCCCTGAAAGTGCCAGGTCTTCAAGCTCGGCCTTTGGGTAATCCGGGAAAGAACCCCGAATAACCCAAACGACACCACTGAGCCCCTTCAGGACCGCCCTCACGGCTAAATGGAGCGTGGAATATATAGAACAGTACTGAAAGATGGTCTATTCATGCAAGCTACTACTGCGACTTTGTCCCGCTTGGGATAAGGCCTTTTTTATTTTTCCTGACAATTGGTGTCGGAACGAGTGCTAACCGCCTTTCAGCTCATTTTTTAGTGTGTGGGCGTAAATAATCGGCCGTGGCTTGGTCCCGGTGGGTGGTCCGGCGAAAGGCGCTGGGCGTCATCCCGGCCCATTGTTTGAATTGCTTACTGAAGCTGGCTTGACTGCTGAAATGGGTCTGGCGAGCGACGTCGGCAATCGAATTTTCCCCAATCTCCAAGAGCCCCTTGGCTTGGCTGAACCGGCGCTCGCTAGCGTAGGTCTTGGGGGTGACCCCGTACACGCGCTTGAAGATGCGGTGCCCGTAGGTAGAACTGATGTTGAGTTGGGCGCAGACCTGCAGAAAGGTCGGGGGTTGCGGTCCGGTCTCGTCGGTCAAGTGGCTGGCCAACTGCTGGGCCAAGACCACGTCGCGTTCGGGGTATTCGTGTTGGCCGGTCAGGACCGATTTGTTGTGGGCGAGGGCGACCATGAAGTGCAGAAAGGCGATTTCCGTGCGGAGTTTTTGTTCGGTGGTCGCCAGGTGGACGGTATCTAGGGCCACCACGTCCTGGGCGAAACGTTGGGCCGCCTGAGCCACGGCGGTGTCCTTGGGTAGGACGGTGTTGCCCAGGTTTTGGATGATTCGGGTCTTTAAGGCCAGGTCGCCCACGTTGAAATGCACGCAGAAGAATTGCAACTGCGCGCCGTAAAAGTTAAAACTCTCGTGCCAGGTTTCCGGCGTGATGATGATGGCGTCGCCGGGGAGCAGGACCCGTTTGCGCGGGCCCATGAATTGGGTGACCTGCCCCTGCATCACGGCGATCAGTTCGAACAGCTGGTGTTTTTCTCGCGGATAGTGCCAACTGGGAAATTGGTTGCGTTGCAGGTGGCCGCCGTGGAGGTAGATGTTGGATTCGATGGTTTGAAAGAGGGGCTGTTGGGCCATGACGCGACACTTCCTTTGTTTTCAGCCTAGCAGGTCGCAACAGCTAACACAACTAGAAGTTTCCATTTGGACAAATTCAGGGTAGCGATGGCTATGGACGGCGCCTGTGAAAACGATTACAATTAAAGCTGTAATCTGATGAAAACGCACAGTTGGCCGGCTGTTAAGACTAAAGACCCCCTTGCGGCCACGTGGGGTCCTACGGAGGCATACGGGTATGCAAAAGTTTAAAAATGAATTTTGGACAGCGACTGCGGGTGACCTGACACAACGGCGGGACCACTTGGCCACACCGGCTTATCGGGACGCCGCGGCGGACGCGAAAAAGATCATCATCGATCCGACCGACCAGCACCAAGACTGGTTAGGTGCCGGGGCGGCCATCACCGATTCGGCGGCCTACCTGATTTGGGACGTGATGGATGCGGCCCAACGCGACAAGCTACTCCACGAACTCTTCGATCCCGAACAGGGGGGCTTTTCCAGCGTGCGGGTGCCGTTAGGGTCCTGTGACTTCCAGAGTCAAGACTTCTATACCTACGACGACGTGCCGGCCGGTGAACACGATGCGACCTTAGAAAAGTTCTCAATTGGTGAGGGCCAACCGGGTGCCAAGGATGCCACCAAAGACCTGAAACACATCGTCCCCGTCCTGCAGGCCATCCTGAAAATCAACCCGGCCGTGAAGGTCATCGCTTCACCGTGGTCCGCCCCGGCCTGGATGAAGGACACCCAGCACCTGACTCACGGCGGCCGGTTACGCTTCGGCGAATTTACCGGCAACGGCTACACTGAGGAAAACCGGTTCGAATACATCTACGCGCAATACTTCGTTCGCTACATCGACGCTTACCGGAAGTTGGGCATTCCGATTTACGGGTTAACGATCCAAAACGAACCGTCTAACGCCGCCCACTGGCCAGCCATGATCTGGACGGTCCCCGAATTAGCGAAGTTTGGCTACGATTACCTGCGGCCGGCTTTGAACCGGTCGTACCCGGACACCAAGCTCTACTTGTTAGATGACAGTTTCCACGCCATCACCAAGCCCATCACCGACGAAGTGACGCCGGCTCAAGCCGCCGCCTTCGATGGAATTGCCGTACACACCTACTCCGGGCCGTACGACAACTTCTACAAGGCTAGTCGCGCCTTTCCTAACTGGCAGGTCGTGATGACCGAACGGCGCTGCATGATGACCGACCCCGTCAAGGAAGCCGCCAATATCATGTTTGGGGTCATCGGTAACTGGCTGGTCCACAACGGCTTGAACATGATCACCCTGTGGAACCTGGCCTTGGACGAACGGGGCTTGCCAAACGCCGCCGATTCGACCGGCCGTGAGGGGGTCGTGACCATCGACCACACCACCGGGAAGGTGCAACGGAACCTGGAATACTTCATGTTGCGCAACTTCGGTCAAGACGTCCCGGTGGGCTCTAAGGTGATTGGCTCGACCAACTACACCAGAGACGGCTATACCGGTAGCTTGGGCTCCGTAGCCTTCTTGAGCCCGACCGGTGACATCACGGCGCACCTGTACAACCCGACCGACCAACCCTTGACGGCGGCGGTCACGGTCAACGGGGACGGCGCCAACTGGCAAAACGTGACGGTTCCGGCTTACGGCACGGTCACGTTACACAAATCCAACGGCGAGTTGAACGACTCGACGATTCCGGTTGATGATGAGTTCAAGTTGAACCCATCGCCGTTCAACGCCTCGGACAAGGCACCGGACGAATACTAGGGTTTTCGGACTAATTCGGTCAATAATGAACCGGAAACGGTCACTAAATTTAAACAGTTCAAAACGGGTTTTCAGTCATTTCAGGGCTGAAGACCCGTTTTTGCATGGCAACCATAGCGTTGACAAGAAATCCATCACCCCTTGAGCTAGTTCGTAGCATGATTGACCGACCGTTCAAACCTGGTAAGTCTAGGCCCCTCAGACGTCTTTCATGGCGCAGACTGACTACACTGCTTAGTGAAAGGAGTCTCAGTATGAATAAAATCATGCAATTAGGATTAGCGAGTTTAGCGGGCGTTGGCCTGTGGACGGGCGCGACGGCCCCGGCCATGGCCAGCAGTCGGAATTATTCGGCGGCCCGGTCCGCGAGTGTTCGTTTGATTTGGCGGACCCGAATGGGCGCTCACGTCTACCATAATCGGGCGACCGGGGCGCGGTACTCCGAACATCTAGGCGTGCGGTACGGGTTAAACCAGGCAACGACCGGGGTGACCTGGATCACGGACGCCCACGAAAAGCTCTACAACCGTGACACCAAGACCGAGGATATCTACTATCACGTCCACAACCAAAACGAGACCACGGCCGGTTGGATTTGGCGGGGGTACCTGATTCCTGGAGGTCCCACCGGTGCCGCACAATCGACTCCGTCTAGTGCCACCCAGGGGCTCACGTTGGCTGACTTTGCTCACCGGACGCCGTTGCCCGACTCGCCCGCCCAGCAAGCGGTCGCCGAGTTGGGTCACGGGGCCACGCTTGATCCGCAGTACACGGCCTTCGCCCAATACCTGATGAAAAACGTTCTGCTGCCCGCACCCTTTGCGAACACCAATGCCGTCTCGGCCTGGATGGCTGAAGATGATGATACGGGTGACCGCCCGGATAACGTTTTACTGCAAGAGCTGTTGCGCCAACACGGCATCGTCCACTTTGGGTACGGCCCGAACCGCTATCAGGTCATGTATATGCGGGAAACGAATCAGGGATGGTCGTCGTACATGAATCTGGAGTACCATAATGGTCCCGATGAAGGCGCCTATGGCATCGACGGCATCACGTCGGCCAACTACTTCACGCCGGTCAAGATTGGCTACACGGTAGAGTTCCTGCCGAATCATAAAGTGGCCACGTTAATCATTATGAATTATCCAGCCAAGTACGGTCAGGTTCATGAGATGGAAAATAACGAGGATATTCCGGATAGTGATGACTAAAGCCAATCGGAGTGTCTGACAGAAAAAACGCCGCCCGGTGATGCCGAGCGGCGTTAGTGGTTTAATTTGAAGTTTAGACCAGCATCCAGTCATACGAGAGGAGTTGGTGGAACCGTTCGCCCACCGGGACCCATAACTTGGCCTTGGCGATGTTGGCGATGGACTCCCAAAACAGGGGGTCCCGGCGTTCCTTATCGCTCAGGTTAATGTTGACGTAACGCCCAGCTTCCGTCTTCGCAATCACGTAAGGGTAGAAGACCTTGGTAATCTGGGCGGGGGTAATGGTGTGGATTTGCGGGTTGTTATCAATCAGCATATTAAGACGCTTCCTTTCAGTTGATGAATTCAGTATAGCGGAAACATCGGCTGAAAGTTATCGCTTTTCGTTAAGGATTGTCTGAGAATTTCTTAGGATTGTGGGGCGGCCTGTAATGTAACGGTAAAGACGGTTCCTTGGGGTTGGTTCGCCGTCACGGCAATCTGACCCTGGTTGAGCTGGACCAGTTGGGCGACGATCGAGAGGCCAAGACCGCTACCTTCTACCTGGTTGGAGCGCGAGGCGTCGACCCGGTAGAACCGCTCGAAGATGTGCTGGCGGTCGGCGTCACTGATACCCCGCCCGTGGTCGGCCACGGCCAGAGTCACGGTGTTTTCGGCCTGGGCCACGGTGACCGTGATGCCCTGGTCGTCCGGCGAATACTTGTGGGCGTTGTCTAATAGGGCGGTCAGAATCTGGTGCAACATGTCGGTGTCGCCCAGCGCCATGGCCGGATGGTCCGGCCCGTCAAAGGTCAACGGTTGCGAGACTAATGGCTGGTAGTGGTTGACCACGCCCTGCGCCAGGGTCGCCACGTCGAGGGCTTGAAGGTCGACGGTGGCCCGGTCGGCGCGCGAGAGGTGGAGCAGGTTTTCAATCAGGTGTTGCATCCGCAGGGACTCCTGGTCGATGAAACCCAGCGACTCGGGGATGACCTCGGGGTGCTTGGCGCTGTGGCGTTCAATCAACTTGATGTTGCCCCGAATCGTGGCGATGGGTGTGCGTAGTTCGTGCGAGGCGTCGGAAATAAACTGGCGCTCGTGACGCAGCCGGTCGTTTTGGGCGGCCAATAGTTGGTTGAAGTCTTTCGCTAGTTGGTTGATTTCTACGGGTTCGGTGGGTTGCGGGAGCTTCGGTTGGGTGACCTCGGGGTTGGCCGCCGCCTGTTGGGCCGCGTGGGCCAGCTCGATGGTCGGCTGACTGATGCGGTTGGCTAGCCGCCGAACAAAGAGCAGGCCAATCAGGAGACTTAGGCCGATGGCGATGATCAGCACGGCAATCAACACGTGCAGGTTGCCCAACAGAACGTGCATCCCGATGTAGAGCAGGTAGGTTTTATTGCCCGCGGTCAGGGTCTCCGAGAAGTAGAGCCCCATCTTCTTAATGTAGATCAGGTGGGTGAACGGGACCTGCCAACTCCCGGCGAGCGTCGGATTTTTCCCGTTGGGGAGCAGCGAAGTGGTGGAGCCGTTGGTGTTCTTGATTAAAATAAAGGTGTTGTGGGAGTTCAGCCCACTGCCCCGGTTGACGGTCAACCAGTCTTGAAAATTACTGACCTGGGTAACTTGCAGGTTGGCACTGAGCCGCGCGGCCTGTTCCTGGGCCCGCACCAGCTGGTCAATCGTCAGGGTCACGGAGACGGTCAACACGATGATTAGCCCGATGGTCAGTAGGAGACTGGTAAACGACCGGCGGATGATATCCGCGTAGGAACGCGGTGGTTGAGCAACTTTTTTCATCAGGCATCAGCTTCCTTTAAGCTGTAGCCGACTCCGCGAATCGTGTGGAACAACGGCGGCAGGTCGGCCACGTCGATTTTGTTACGCAGGTAGCCGATGTAGACATCGACCACGTTTTGTTGTCCCAGGAAGTCGACCCCCCAGACGTTGTCGAGCAGTTCGTCGCGGGTGAAGACTTGGCCGGGATGACGCATCAAGAAGAGGAGTAAGTCGTATTCCCGTTGGGTCAGTTGTAAGGTCTCGGTTCCCCGGGTGACCTGGCGGGTCTTGGTGACCAGGGTCAGGTCGGCCACGTGGTAGGTCTGGTCCAGGCCGCTTTGGTGAGCGGTACGCCGTTGGATGACCCGAATGCGGGCCAGGAGTTCTTCGATTTCAAATGGTTTGGTGATGTAGTCGTCGGCCCCGTTGTCCAGGCCGGTGACCTTGTCGCCCAGGTAATCGCGGGCGGTCATCATGATGACGGGCAGTTCGTCGTGTTTACGGATGCGTCGCAGGACCTCCATGCCGTCCATCTTCGGCAGCATCCAGTCGAGTAGCACTAATAGAAGGTCATCTTTGTGCTGCTGATAGGTTTCCCAGGCGGCTTCTCCGTCAGCGGCGGTTAAGACCTGAAAATCTTCGAACGTTAATTCTTTGGCCACGTAACTGGCGAGGCCTTCTTCATCTTCGACTAATAAAATGGTATTTTTCATAGGGAAAAAACTCCTTTAGTGACGAGAATAGTGACGGGGACCGGGCGCCCCCTTAATAGATAAAGCTTACCCCGGAGAGCTTAACAAATACCAGTAAGTTAGAAATTTCACCCGTTAAGGTGAGAAAATAAGTGGCCCACTTAAAGAACGAATCAAGCGCTATGAGTGGGTTTAACCGTATTTTAGCATGTTAACCGGTTTCGAAAATAAGAAATTCATATTTTAAGCTTAAAGAAGCTTCAAGATTTGGTAGGGCGCACGATGGTATAACTAATACATCGAAAGCGAACAGCTTAACACTAACAAATCCATTGAGGAGTGGTAATGATGAAAAAATTAACGTCAATGATCAAAAAGGTAATGTTGGGGACGATGACGGCAACGATGTTGATGGCAACTTCCGCGGGAGCTTCCGCCGCAACCAAGACCACGGTGACGGCTGAACCCGTCCAAGCTACAATCACCTTAAACGACCGTCCCGCAGCCACGGTCCAGATGACGAAAATCCACCTCAAGCGGACGAGTGCTAAGCAACTTTCGACGCAAGTCCAAACGGCGGTTGACGCCAGTGCGTTGAATCTTGACCAAAAGCACAAGGACAGCCAGCTGAAATAACCCCCAGTTTTCTCCCTCTCAAGTTTCTTCCTCCAAACCAAACAGCAGACTAGAAGACTAAAGACCAGTAGCGGCGGGACCGTTACTGATTTTTTGTCTGAGCAACTTTTTAGACTTTACTCAGAAATTACGTTTGCTAGAGACACTCACTTTGTTCATAGCAGCCAAAATACAGTAAGAAGGGGATTGCCTGCGTCAAGTAAACGGGTCAATCTAAAAATACTAAGCTTAGAGGCATAGAAGTTACCCGACGGGGTGCTCCTATG
>NZ_AZDW01000002.1 GCF_001434115.1 Levilactobacillus zymae DSM 19395 | reverse complement strand
TTCTTATCATGAATCGTTGATTTAACAACATTTCCATTGACAAGACGTAGAAAAACAGCCCTGCCAATTTCTGATTTGGCAGGGCTGTTTTCGACCATTATTAAACTAAACCAAGTGGCAATATTTCTTGTGCTCATTAGTTGGTGGGGGATTCTAAGAGCCAATCAATCACGTTAATCACAGGAATACCATCGATATTTTGAACATCCGGGTAATGACGTTGTGTTAACAGAATTTTTTCATAATTATCGGGAATCTGTAAGAGATTGTCAGTCTCGTGACTATTTTGGGGGAGTTCGTAAGTGACTTGAAAGTATTTTAGCTCATCGACTTTACGGGCTACAAAATCGACCTCTTTAGCATCTAACTTACCAACATCTACGGAATAGCCGCGGCGAACGAGTTCTAAATAAACAATATTTTCTAATTGCCCAGCATAGTTACCAGGACGGCGGCCGACCGCGTTTCGACGTAGTCCGGGGTCAACGACGTAATATTTACCAGAAGTCCTAAGATAGTTACGTCCCCGTAAATCGTATTGGCGGGCGCGGTAAAATAAAAAGGCGTCCTGAAGGAGCTGAAGATATTTTTCAATCGTATGGTTTGAGACCTTCAGTCCTTCGCTGGTTAAGGTGCCCGCGACTTTTGCTGGTCGGGTCAGTTGCCCCGTATTGTCAGCCAAAAATCGGACCAGTCCGCGTAACGATTCACCATCACGAATGTTAGCTCGGGTCATCACGTCATTTAAAACGATGGTGTCATAAATCCCGGATAGAATTGAGTCTTTAATAGCTGGGTCGGCTAAGACCACGGCTGGAAAACCACCGAATTGTTCAAATTCGCGAAAAGCGGTATCTAGGTTATTGCGGTTAGGCTTTAAATCTTTAGCTGTCAGGAACTCCTGAAAAGAGAACGGATAAATTGGAATTTCGACATAGCGACCGCTGAGTAAAGTGGCTAGCTCGCCCGATAACATTTTAGCGTTGGAACCGGTGACCACGATATCGCAATCATAGCTCACGCGTAATCCGTTGATGACGCGTTGCCAGCCGGAAACCATCTGAATTTCGTCAAACATCAGGTAGAAGTGAGCGGTTTTAGTTAACTTGGGTTTTAGGATTTCCAGTAATTGATGATCGTTTCTAACATCGAAAAGGTCAATGTCTTCAAAGTTTAGATAGATGATTTGCTCGGTGGGGATTCCTTGATTAACTAAATAGTCACGATAAAGCATTAACAAAACTGATTTTCCGGAACGGCGAACACCGGTGATTACTTTAATTGCGTCGATATCTTTGAATTTGATTAATTGAGCCAGGTAATAATCACGTTGAATCATTGGGCAACCCCTTTCAACCATAAGTAGGCAAGGCTTATTCAAAAATAAAAGTATACTTCCATTTTAACAACATTTTCGTAATTTTAAAAGTATGATTCCAAAATGAACCTATATTAGGATTTCAGGAACTATACTTCCATTTTTCATATATTTTTATATTTCAGGAACTATACTTCCATTTTTAGTTTTAGGAAAGAGACTGCCGTTAATCATTTCACGATTTCAGCGTGTTCAGCGTGAGCCACAAAAAAGCGCCGCGGCAATGACCACGGCGCTTTGCGTATTCACTAGTTAATTTCCTTTGACACGGTATACTTCTTCGAGGCCTTGACGTTGGTGTCGTTGAGCTTTTGTTCCGCCAAGAAAATATCGAAGGACGGTTCGCCCTTTTGGCTCTTCACCACCAGAACGTGCCCCGAGTCCAGGTGCCGGTCCCGATAGATCTGCGCCGTTTGAATGGCCTCGTTGTAATCGTGGAAGTTACCAATAGAGTCGCCGGGATTGAAAAGTACCACTTCATCCATCACAATCATTCCTTTCAGGATCAGGTTCTAGCTTTATTATACCGCATCCGTCATGAAAACGATATCAATTTACAAATTCTCGTCCATGGTAAACGATAATGCGGATTGTTCGGCGTTGGCCTGGACCAGGCGCCCGATTTGGGCCTGAAGGGCGGTCGCAAAGGCTTCGGCGGTCGCGGCGTTAAAGGTGCCCAGGTCGTGGGCGGACGGGGCGGCGAGCTGATCACCCGCGGCGACCCGTTGGAAGCCTTGGCTTTGACTGGTTTTCAGAAAATCGGCCAATAACGCCCGGTTTTGATGATAGTGCGCTTCGCTCAGCACTTCTAATAACTTGGCCTGCCAGTAGGGGTTGGTGGCGCTGTAAGTCGGGTTCGTCGCCGCGTAGGCCGGAGCCAGTTGATCGCCGGCCGCGAAGAACGGGACGTAGGGATTGAAGGCGGGATTGCCGAAGGCTTGCCAGATGATGCCGGCCCGCTGCGGCGTGACGTCGCGTCGCAGTTGCAGGAGATGGCTGTTTTCGGTTCGGGCCAGACCGATCGCCCGAAACTTGGTTTTGTCGGCCGGACTGCCGGTGCCCAACGGATCGTAAGGCGTTTCGGCGTAGTGTGAGCCCAGAATGGCGGCCACGTCGTCCAGGCCGATTTTACGTTCGGCGTGTTGGATGAAGGGCAGATCCATACTGGTGGGTTCCTCGAAGGCGCTGGGCGTCAACAGGTGATGGCCGAACCAGACCCGCGGGGTGTTGTAGTGGGCGTCCTGGTCGCTATGGGTGCCGAAGATGTGACGGGAGTTGAAGCGCCCGCCGTCCGGGTTTAACCGGTGGCCTTGGACGAATTGACGGAGGTTGGGCGAGGTCAAAAAGTCGGGGCTGTCGAAGTCGACGTCCTCGATGGCTAGTTGGTTAGCGACCACCGCGTAGGCGTCGTCGGGAATCCGCTGAGCGACCCAGTGGTGACCACTGAGGATCTCCATGTACCAGACGTCGTTGAGGTCACTAAACAAAACGCCGTTGGTTTCGGCGGCCCCCAGCGTGCTGACTAGGTGGCCGAGGCGTTGGATGCCGGCTCGCGCGGAGTCCACGTACGGCAGGACCACCGTCAGCATGGCGTCTTCGGCAATCCCGTCGGCAATCAGGGGATCGACCCCTAAGACGCGGCTGTTGGTGTAGGCGCTCTCGGTGGCACTCATGGCGACCTGGTGGCCGTTGATGCCACTTTCGCCGTAGTCGCCCTCGCGCGGATCGCTGTCGGGGACGGCGGTGTACTGGGCGGCCGTGGCCGGTAGCGTGGTGGTAAACCCGTTATTTTTTGAGACGAAGTGCAGGTCGCGGGCTTCGTTTTCCGGATGGACCAGGGTACGCTTGGGCCAGATGGCGACCGAATTGTCTTCGTTGCGGGCGATAAGGGTACTACCATCGAGGGTGGCGAGTTTGCCGGCTAGAAAGGACGTGCAGGCTTGATGCGTTTGACGAGTCACAAGAATTCCTCCTGAGGGGGAAGCGCGAAAGCCCACGCTTCCCAAAGTTAACCCTAATATAGCACACTTTTAAACCGGAACATATTTGCGCAGCTTTCGCACTAAGTTTGCTAAAATAGGGGTTGGATTGACAGAAAGGACGGCAAGATAATGGTAGAACACGTAGCGGAACATCATCATTCATTGGCCCGTGAGTTGGAATGCGTCTCGGGGGTGCCGATTTTCCAGCAACTCGCGCAACCCCAACTGACCTCGGTCGCCGAAGTGACCCGGCCGATTCACGCCAAGAAGGGGCAGACCGTCTTTCGGCCCGACGAGGTTTCCCAGACGCTGTACATCGTTAACGCCGGGCAGGTCCGGCTGTATCACCTGGCCGACGATGGTAAGGAACGGGTCTTACGGGTGTTGAATCCTGGCGACTTCATCGGCGAGATCGCCCTGTTCACCGATGAAATTCACAGCAACTACGCCGAAGCCACCCAGACCACGGAGCTTTGCACGATTTCGCGAGACGCACTGACCACGCTAATCCAGCGGATGCCCCCGCTGGCGTTGTCGCTATTGAGCGCGTTGGCGGTCCGGCTGAAGAGTGCCGAACACCAAGCCACCTTACTGGCAATTCCCGATGCGTTACCCCGATTGGCCGGGTATTTGATGGACCTGAGCCAGGGGAAGGCCACGGCGCTGACGTTACCCATGAGCAAGCAGGATTTGGCGGCGTATCTGGGGATGACCCCGGAATCGCTGAGTCGTAAGCTTAAACAACTGGTGATGGCGGGGGCCATTGTCACCAGTGGCCGCCGGGAGATTCGCGTGGTAGACGCGGCTAAGCTCCAAGCGCTCGCCCCACAGTAAGCCCGGTGGACGGGGCGGCACAAGATATTAACGGTCTGGTAAAGAATCCATGAGATGATGGTATTCGCAAATTAAATTTGCTAAAATGATGAGTGTTGTGTTTCAATAGAGGCTTAGAGTAACAACAGACAGATTAAATTCAAAAGGGGATACGCACATGTGTGGATTCGTTGGTTATGTGAACCAAAAGGATGTTCCCGCTAATACCATCAACGATATGGCGGATCGCATCAAACACCGGGGGCCCGATGACGAGGCCTACTTCAGCGATGATCAAGCTGTTATGGGGTTCCGGCGGTTGTCAATCATTGACTTAGCTCACGGGAAGCAACCGATGTACAACCGGGACCAAACCAAGGTTTTGACCTTTAATGGTGAAATCTATAACTACCAGGAAATTCGGGCTGACCTGCAAAAATTAGGTTACGAATTCAAAACGGATGTGGATTCCGAAGTCTTGATTCACGGTTACGACGCTTGGGGGCCCAAGTTGCTCGACCGGTTACGGGGGATGTTCGCCTTCGTGATCTACGACAAGACTAAAAACGAAGTGTTCGGCGCCCGCGACCATTTTGGGATTAAGCCGCTATACTACTACGACGATGGCGACACCTTCTTGTGGGGCTCCGAAATCAAGGCGTTCTTGGAACACCCGAACTTCAAGAAGGAATTTAACGAAGAACTCTTACCGATTCACCTGAGTTTTGAATTTATCCCGTCGCGTGACACCATGTTCAAGCACGTCTACAAGGTGCTACCAGGCCAATACTTCTTACACAAGGCGGGCAAGACGGAAACGCACCGGTACTTCAAGTTCAGTTACGACCACATCGACAACAGCCAAACGGTCGAAGGCGACGCCAAGAAGATTCGCGGCATCGTCGACGAATCCGTGAAGGCCCACATGATCGCCGACGTGGAAGTGGGGAGTTTCTTATCCAGCGGGATCGATTCATCCTACGTGCTGAACGAAGCGTCCAAGCTAAAGCCAATCCAATCCTTCTCCTTAGGGTTCAAGAACTCCAAGTACAGTGAATTGAGTTGGTCCACGGAATTTGCCAAGGAAATCAAGCAGAAGAACACGCCACTGTACATGACCGGTGACGACTACTTCGATATCCTACCAACCATCATGTACTACATGGACGAACCGTTATCCAACCCATCGGCTATGCAGCTGTACTACCTGTCTAAGGGGACGCGCAAGAGCGTGAAGGTGGCCTTGTCCGGTGAAGGGGCCGACGAATTCTTCGGGGGCTACAACACCTACTTGGAAGCCATTCCGTTCGAACGTTACCAAAAGTGGGTCCCTAAGCCGATTCGGAAGGGCTTAGGCGCGATTGCCGAACGCTTGCCACGGTTCCACGGTCGCCGGTTCTTAGTCCGGGGGGCTGAGCCGTTAAGCGAACGGTACTACCGGGTCAACTACGTCTTCGACTATCACGATCGAAACAAGATCCTGAAGAACCCGAAGTTGAACCAAGACGCCGGGGCCTACACCCAACACCTCTTCGATGACGTGAAGGGCTTAGACGAAATGACGCAGATGCAATACTTCGACATTAACACCTGGTTACCTTACGATATCTTACACAAGGCCGACCGGATGAGTATGGCGAACTCACTAGAAGTGCGGACGCCACTGGTGGACAAGGAAGTCGCGAAATTTGCGGCCACCATGCCGGTCAAGACGCGGATTCACGCGGACGAAACCAAGATTTCCCTGCGGACCGCAGCCGAAGCCGAACTGCCAGAACGGGTTGCCAAGAAGGAAAAGATGGGCTTTCCATCCCCAATCGCGACCTGGATCAAGGAAGAACCTTACAAGTCCCGGATCATTGAAGCCTTCAATTCCGACGTGGCCCACAAGTTCTTCAACACCGATGCCTTGATGGACATCTTACACGAACACATCAACGGTAAGTCCAGCATGCAAAAGATCTTCACCATCTACACGTTTATCCTCTGGTACGAAGTGTACTTCCCAGAAGACACCACGGCCAAGACGGTGGATCTGGTGCACCGGACCCAAATCTAAATAATCGGCGACGACGTAGAGTTGCGCCACTAACGATCAAGGTTGTTATTGGACTCGTCCGCTAACAACCTTGATTTTTTTGAATGATCCCGCACCGGGTTAACCGGTGAGGTGCACTTTGTTTATTAGGAAAAAGTATTTTTTGAGCATAACTATCGATTCTGTTAAAGAGTTGTGGTAGGTTCGAAGGAGGGCGTTTGCGGCGGCAAAACCGCTGACGAATTGCCCCCCTGCGTGGTTCACAGTAAACGGCGGGCTAATCGGCTTCATCCGGGACTCAGCGCTACCGGGATTATCTCAAGAGGGACCACGCATCAATAATAGTATAAAAAAATCAGCAACCGCAAACGTTGCGTAAGTAGTTGTGAAGGGACTTTGTTTAGTTATGGAAACCAAAAACGGCGTCAAATTTACCCCAGTCTTATTGGGGAGTGACTTTAACGTTTACGGGATGGCCCGGTCGTTTTATGACCTCTACCACCAACCCGTTCAGGCCTTTGCCAGCATTCAATTGGCACCGACCCGCTACACCAAGGTGGTCAACCTGGAACTGATTCCCGGGTTTGACGAAGATCCCGTCTGGATCGAAACCATGCGTAAATTAAAGGAACGCTATGCTAACCATCCCGAACCCGTGATCCTGATTGGGTGTGGGGACGGGTACGCTGAGCTGATCAGTAAGCATAAGGCCGAACTCGAAGACGTCTTCATCTGCCCGTACGTCGATTACGACCAATTACGGCAATTGAACAACAAGGAAAACTTCTACAAGGTCTGTGACCAGTACGGTTTACCGTACCCGCACACCAAGATCATCACCAAGGCCGAAGCGACCAGCGGTGAGCCCATCGACCAGCCGTTTGGCTACCCGGTAGCCCTTAAGCCCGCCAACAGTGTTGAATGGCTCGACGTGCACTTTGAAGGGCGCAAGAAGGCCTTCCGGATTCAGTCGGCAGCCGAGTTCAAGGACATCGTGGGTAAGATCTACACCAACGGCTACACGTCGGACCTGATCTTGCAGGACTTCATCCCCGGTGACGACAGTAACATGCGGGTGCTCAACGCCTACGTGGACCAAGACCACCACGTCAAGATGATGTGTCTGGGGCACCCCTTACTGGAAGATTGCGCCCCGTCGGCCATCGGAAACTACGTGGCGATCATTCCGGAATACAACGAAACGATTTACCAGGACATCCAAAAGTTCTTGGAGGCCATCAACTTTACCGGTTACGCCAACTTCGACATGAAGTACGATTCGCGCGACCAGTCCTTCAAATTGTTTGAAATCAACTTACGGCAGGGCCGGAGTAGCTTCTTCGTGACGCTCAACGGCTATAACCTGGCCGACTGGGTGGTCAAGGACTACGTGACCCACAGTTTGACCGACGCCCCGACCGTTTACGGCAACCAGGACGCCGACCACCACGCCTTATGGCTGGGGGTTCCCGTCAAGGTCTTTAAGCAGTATACTCGAGAAAACGCGGATAAAGAGCGCGCCTTGAAGTTGATTGCGGCGGGCCAATACGGTACGACTTACCGTTACGACCAGGACATGAACCTGAAACGCTGGGCCTTGATCAAGTGGATGGAACACAATTACACGGTCAACTTCAAGAAGTACTTTGCGGAAAATAAGGGGTAAGACTTATGCAAAAATTCTTTACGATTATTGGCGGCATGGGCACCATGGCCACCGAAAGTTACCTGCACCAGTTGAACTTACGGACACCGGCGCACGCTGATCAGGAGTATTTGAATTACATCTTGGTGAACCACGCCACGGTGCCGGACCGGACGACCTATATCCTGGACCATACCCAGGAAAGCCCGTTGCCCAGTCTGTTAGAGGATATCCGGCAACAGAGCTTATTGAAACCGGAATTCTTCACCTTACCTTGCAACACGGCACACTATTTCTTTGACGAGTTACAGGCGGCAACGGACGTGCCCATCCTGCACATGCCGCGCGAAACGGTCAAGGAAATCCAGCGCAAGTACCCGACAGCTAAGCGAATCGGAATCACCGGGACGCGGGGGACCATCGCCGATAAGATCTACGAAGACGAATTGAACCGTGCGGGCTTAACGCCAGTCTTGCCAACGGCAGCCATCGAAAACCAGACTATGGAACTGATTTACGATGACATCAAGGAAAACAACACGGTGGACGCGCAACTGTTCCACGGAATCGTCCGTCAGATGGTCGAGGACCAACACGCCGACGTGGTCATCTTAGGCTGCACGGAGTTGTCCTTAGCCAACGAACGGGAGCCCGAAACCACGTATCCGGTGGCCGACGGGCAGTCCATTTTAGTGGACCGGACGTTGGAAAAGGCGCTGGCTCTCCAGAAAAAGTAAAACTCAAAAAGCGTCGCGAGGGAGGTTTAACTCTCTCGCGGCGCTTTTGTGATTCAGAGAAACGGGGGTGAATCCGGTTAAGCGTTACTTAAAGGCCAGCATTAAGCCTAGCCCGGCCGTAATCAAGCCCACGATGCCCATGATGAAGTACACCAGGTGGGTCTGGTCCCGTTCCATTTTGCGGCCAAAACTGATTTCAATTAAGGCGATGGTGCCAATCCCCAACGCGAACTTGAGGCTGACCAGAAGAGGGTTATGCCCGAAAGTTCGAATACTGAGCACGACCCCACTAATGATCATCACCAAGTAAGCACAACGCGCGAGTAGCAGGAACTGGGTGACCCGTTTTTCGGCGTGGCGTGTGAGCCCGATGAGGACGGACAAAGTCAGCACAATCCAAGTCCAAAAGTGCAAGGTTAACCACATACAATCGCTTCCTTCCCCCAAACGTTTAACTTTAGCCTACCATACCTTGACGCCAACGCGGCATTAATTTAGCCGCTGATAACTAAAAATTAATTAACTGCTGATAATTGTGGCTGGTAACCATCTGCTGGGGCCTTGCTCAGTAGGTTAGGTGGCCGAAGACACTTCGAGAAAAGTGGGTCGGGGTAAATCAAAAAAGAGCCCGACGCTAGGCGTCAGGCTCAAAATCAGGAACACATTAGAAATTTAGGCTATTTTCGTTCGCCCAGTAGGCTTTCCCGTTGAGGGTCAACCGGTACCAGGTCGAGCCGTCCGTGGCCTTGTAGCCCTTCTTATTGACCTTGACGGTGGTTCCCGCACCGAAGTCGGTGGTGTGGGCCGTGGTCTTGGACAGGTAAGTCGAGTTTAAGACGTGGTTGTATAACGGCAGGCGAGTCGTGGTCTTCAACGTGGCACTCCCACTGGCGTCACTGTAGGTGACCTTCGGGAAGTTTAAGACCTTGCTGTAGACCCAGTACTTGTACCCGGAGTTCTTAGCGAACCGAATCCGGTACCAGGTGCCACCCCAACCACCACGCTTGACGCCGCGGCTATCGACGTAAACTTTAGTGCCCCGGTGGTCGCTACTCAAGCGGCCCCAACCGATCTTGTAGGCGCCCTTAGTGCCCTTAACGTGGTTGTAGACCGTCCAGTTGGTGTAATTGTTGGCCAATGTGGCCGTTTCGTTGTTGCCCCCGTGGTTGTAGCTCACGGTCTTCTTAGCGGCCGTAACGTGCGAGGTGCTTGTACTTGGGGCCGTCACCGCAGCGCTGGACGATGAGGAACTGGTCGTGGTGCTCGACGAATCCGTGGTACTCGTAGTGCTCGACGAATCCGTATTCGTCGTAGTGGTTCCACCTAGGTTAGCGTATTTTGCGTTGACCAGCGTCATGAAATCACTCATGGTGTAGGTGGTGCCAAAGTAATTGCGGGCGTTAGTGGACCAGTACCCGTCCGGATCGGTATGGTTCGTCCCGCCCAACAAGGTGGAAACGTTGTGGTGTGACAGGACCGTCGACTTGTACTTTGGCGTCAAACCGTATTGCTTCAGGATGTAGGCCGTGTAGTACGCGGCGTTGTTCAGTTCGCTCGCGAAGGCCGCTTTGGAATGGACTTCGACCTGTTCAAACTGTACGTAACGCGCGTTCCCCATGGGACCCGAGCCCCAAGACAAGTAATTCGTATTGGCGATGTTGATGATGTGGCTCGCATCAACGAACGTGTGGACGAACGCGTTTTGGTAATTGTTCTTCATATAGGTAATTTCGTTATAGATCGTCGAGTTGGGGTTGGCCGTTTCGTGGACGACCACGCCCTCGGGATGGTTGTTCCGGTACTTCAGTTTCGGAAAACCGGACCAGATATTTTTCGTGATGGTCGGGGTCCCGTAATTTTGACTCGCGATGTAGTCGTTGATTGTGTTGGCGCTGGCAACGGTTGTGGTCCCTAACCACAGCCCAAAACAGCCAGCAACCAGGGCGGTTCCGCGAACCACCCAGTGCTGCCAAGTCTTCATCATATTAATTTCTCCTCTTATGGTAAGTGGCTCATCCTCAATTTTTTCCAGGTGACAATGGTTCGATTATAACGTATCTTTTCACGATTGGGTATGTGGCACGCCTCGGTATTAATAAATTTGTCGTTCGGGAATCAAACTAGGTTGGGGGAACAACGAGACTTGAAAAACGGGAAATATCGGGTTTTACGGGTTTATTTAACGAAACCGGATACAAAGTTCGGCTTTTTCAAATTGTTGCAAACACCTTACAATTCAGTTGCAAACCCCAGTCAAGGTGCTTGCGGTCCTTGATGAACTTGGCTATAATGGGATATTGCATGATGAAAGGGGCGACCAGTGATGGCTGATAAGACAGAAAAGACGGAAGCACCCGAAAAGGACGCACTCAAGGTTGGCGATTACATCAAGGCCAAGAAGTTTGGTCCGTTGGAACACAGCTTTACCGGTGAGATCACCAAGGTGTATGATAATTCAGTTCTAGTAGAAATCAGGGACTATAATCCGGCCGATAAAACGGCGGTGGGGGACATGAATAACCGCGCCGTGGTTCGGAAGTCGACGGCCAAATTGACCAGTGCTCCCAAGGCTTAAACAGGATAAAAATAGAAAATTTGAATTTTTTTGCAAAAAGTAATGACAACTCACAAATGATATGCTATACTCATTTGTGTTGTGCGGGTGTAGTTTAGTGGTAAAATCCAAGCTTCCCAAGCTTGTGTCGCGGGTCCGATTCCCGTCACCCGCTTTCGAATGAGGCGGCCAATTAGGGCCGTCTTTCTTATTTTATTCGAAGGTTTAGTTTTAGCGGTTAGATGAGTAGGTTTATGTCGATTACACAGCGAGTCCGGGTGGGTGATAGCCGGACTAATCGCCGAACCGAAACGGACTAGCCGGTCAAAGATGAATTAATCATTTAAGTGGACTGTTAAAGTCAATTAGAGTGGTACCGCGGGAAAATCTCGTCTCTTACAGTAAAGTGTAAGGGGCGTTTTTTTGTCTCGTGGGCCCGCTTGATCAAGGAGGAATTCGGATGGATTACAAACAAAAAGTGACCGCTGCGTTGGTGCAAGCCTTAGATGGCCAGTTGACGGCCGAAGAAGTACAGGCCAAGTTGGAACGGCCGAAGACGTCGGACAAGGGGGATTTAGCCTTCCCCACGTTTACCTTAGCCAAGTTACTGCACCAAGCGCCGCAACAAATCGCCCAGAACTTAGCTGATAAGCTCGACACCACCGACTTTGAAAAGGTGGAAGTCGTGGGGCCTTACCTGAACTTCTTCTTCGATAAGGCGGGCTACAGTGCCGACACGTTAAAAACGGTCTTGACGGCTGGTGCCGACTACGGTCAAAACCAGGATGGCAACAACGGTAACGTGCCAATCGATATGTCGTCACCCAACATCGCTAAGCCGATGTCCATGGGGCATTTACGGTCCACGGTCATTGGAAACTCAATTGCCAACATCCTGACCAAGAACGGTTACCACCCAATCAAGGACAACCACTTGGGTGACTGGGGAACGCAATTCGGGAAGCTGATCACCGCCTACAAGCTGTGGGGGAACGAAGCCGACGTCAAGAAGGACCCCATCAACAAGTTGGTGGAATACTACGTGCGGTTCCATAAGGAAGACGTGGACAAGCCCGAACTCGACGACATCGCCCGGGAATGGTTCCGCAAGCTCGAAGCCGGCGACCCCGAAGCCCACAAGCTTTGGGAATGGTTCCGGGAAGTCTCCTTACAAGAATTCAACGACGTTTACAAGGAATTGGGCGTGAAGTTCGATACCTATAACGGGGAAGCCTTCTACAACGACAAGCTGGCCGAAGTCGTGCAACTCCTGAAGGACAAGCACTTGTTAGTTGAATCGGAGGGGGCCCAAGTGGTCGACTTGAGTAAGTACGACCTGAACCCGGCGTTGATTCTGAAGAGTGACGGGGCGTCGCTGTACATTACGCGCGACATCGCGACGGCATTGTACCGGGATCGGACCTACAGTCCCGTCAAGAACTTGTACGTGGTTGGGTCCGAACAGACCTACTACTTCAAGCAATTGAAGGCCGTGCTGGAAGAAATGGGCGTGAAGTCCGCGCCAAACTTGCAACACGTGCCGTTCGGCCTGATCACCGTGGACGGCAAGAAGCTGTCGACCCGTTCCGGTCGGATCATCTTGTTGGCCAAGGTGCTGGAAGAATCCGTCAAGTTGGCTCAAGAAGAAATCGCCGAAAAGAACCCAACCTTAGCTAACAAGGATGAAGTGGCCAAGCAGGTCGGGGTCGGCGCCATCGTCTTCGGTGACCTGAAGAACGAACGGACCAACAACATCGACTTCGTCTTAGCCGACCAGTTGAAGTTCGAAGGGGAAACCGGGCCTTACGTGCAATACGCGCACGCCCGGGCCGAAAGTATCCTGCGGAAGGCCGCCCACGTCGACGTTACGGCCGACGCCAATCAATTGACCGATCCGTTGGCTTGGGACACCATTAAGGCGTTAGCCGACTTCCCTCAAATCGTGAAGATGGCCTGCGACGAATTGGAACCATCCGTGATTGCCAAGTACGCGATTCGGTTAGCCAAGACCTTTAACAAATACTACGCACACGCCAAGATTCTGACCGACGATGCGGAATTATCCGCCCGGTTAGCCTTGGTCAAGGCCGTTTCCACGGTCTTGAAAGAAGCTTTGCGGCTCTTAGGGGTCCAAGCACCAGACGAAATGTAAACCAAGGCTTTAACGGGCCGTGGGCGCCATTGCTGATGAGCAATGGCGCCTTTTTTTGCGTTGAAAACGAATATTTGGTACACTGAATTCATAAATATTCAACGATTGGTGGCGAAAACCCCATTCTTGGATTTTACGTGATGCAATTTTATGCGGAGGGGGCAATTAGTCATGAAGAAGAGCATTCGCCAAGCACGAATTGAGCAATTGATTAACCAATATCCCATCGGCACCCAAGAGGAACTGATGGAACGGCTTCAAGCCGTGGGCATCCAGGCCACTCAGGCCACCATTTCACGGGACATTCGTGAGATGCAGATCGTGAAGGCCCAGGATGGTCACGGTCATTTGCGCTACACCATTTTTAAGGCGGGTAATCGGAGTGAAGAAGAGCACCTTCGCGAGACCATTAACGAAGTGGTCACCGGCCTGACCCGCGTCGAATTTGTCAATATTTTGAAAACGCTGCCGAGTAACGGGAACCTATTAGCGGCGATTTTTGACGACCTGAACATGCCCGAGATTGCGGGAACGTTGGCGGGACACGATACCATCTTCATTATCAGTCCCAGTGCGGACGTCGCCGAAAAGCTCCATGATCAGATTGCGGCCGAAATGAACCCGGAAATTGCCCACTAGATTGGCTTTAAAAGAGTGGCACTAGGGGTGGGCTGGTCGATTTGAATCAAATTTAGCGTTTAAGCCAGCCGCTAAGGTCCTCACGACCCTGCCCGTCAATGGGTGGGGTCGTTTTGCGTTGGTTTTTAAGCTGGATTAAAGCTTCATAAAGTTTCCGTGAAAGCCTAGCACGGGGGCCGGTCTATGCTAAAATAGACCATATTGTTAGGCGAAGCTCTCGGTAACGGGAGATTTTCGCCGCGGTTCGCCGACGTGCGGACTGGCTGCTTTGTTTCCGGGCCCCCACGTGGTCGTACGTGATCAGCGTGACGGGCAAGCCAATCCTAGCGTCTATTTTCTATTAGAAGAGGCTATTTCATGGATAACCAACAACCAAACCCAACGACCGAACGGGGATTCAAAGCGCGTTTCAAGCGCTTCTGGCATCGGTTTCAGTTGACGCGGTGGCTGATCGTGGTGCTAATGACCGGCTTTTTACTGATGAGTGGCTATTTGACCTTCATGGCCAAGACCGCCAACGTCGGTGATTTAAAGGCCGCTTTGGATAACCCCACGCAAATTTATGATCGGCACAACAAAAAGGCCGGGACGTTGTACTCCCAAAAGGGGACGTCCGTGCCGTTGTCCCAAATTTCGACCAATGTTCAACAGGCCGTCATCTCGACGGAAGACCGGAATTTTTACAAGGAACACGGCTTTTCCGTTAAAGGGATTGCCCGGGCCTTCTATTTATACGGGAAGAATAAATTGTTAGGTCGCGATTACATCAGTGGCGGGGGGAGTACCCTGACCCAGCAACTGGTCAAAAACGCCTACTTGACGCAGGAACAGACCTTTACGCGGAAGTTTAAGGAACTCTTCTTGTCGATCGAAGTGGAAAACGTCTATAGCAAGAAGGACATCTTGGCCATGTACCTGACCAACGCTTACTTCGGTAACGGGGTCTGGGGTGTACAAGATGCGTCCGAGCGTTACTTTGGCACTTCCGCAGCTAACTTGACGGTGCCGCAAGCCGCTGTGTTAGCGGGGATGTTGACCAATCCGAACGGGTATAATCCCATCGATCACCCGCAGGCGTCACGGCAGCGGCGAAACGTGGTCTTGGGATTAATGGCGCAGACCGGGGCCATCACGGCGGCTCAGGCTAAACAGTACCAAAGCACGGCCATCGTCACGACCGATAATTACACGTACAAGAACAGTTATAAGTACCCGTACTTCTTCGATGCCGTGATCAATGAAGCCATCAGCAAGTACGGGCTCACGGAATCCGAAATCATGAACAAGGGCTACAAGATTTATACCACCCTGGATCAAGGAAACCAGACGCAGATGCAGACGCTGTTTAAAAACAGTGCCTACTTCCCGGCTAACGCCAGTGACGGTACCAAGGTCCAAGCGGCCAGCATCGCCATCGACCCGAACACCGGGGGCGTCGAGGCCGTGGTCGGCGGTCGGGGCAAACACGTCTTCCGGGGCTATAACCGGGCCACCCAGATGCGGCGCCAACCGGGCTCAACCATTAAGCCGTTAGCGGTTTATACGCCGGCGCTGGAGAACGGCTACTACTATGATTCGCAGCTGACCGATAAGAAGAAGTCTTACGGTAGCAATCACTACTCGCCGCATAACTATGGCGGGGTGTACAGCGGGAAAATCCCGATGTATCAGGCGCTGGCTCAAAGTACCAACGCGCCGGCCGTCTGGTTACTCAACAAGATTGGCGTGGATAAGGGCTACGAGTCGGTCAAGAAATTCGGTTTGCCCGTCAGCAAGTCGGATAAGAACCTGGCCTTGGCGCTGGGGGGCTTGAAGACCGGGGTCTCACCGCAACAGTTGGCTCAGGCCTACACGGCGTTCGCCAACAACGGGACCATGCACTCGGCCCACTACATCCGCAAGATCGTTGACGCGTCGGGCAACGTGGTGGTTGACACCAACGAGACGGCGGCCAAGTCGACCAAGGTCATGTCCAGCAAGACCGCTAAGCAGATGACCAGTATGATGATGGGCGTCTTCAACTACGGGACCGGGGCGACGGCTAAACCGTACGGCTACACGATTGCCGGCAAGACCGGGAGTACTGAGGCCGACGGCGATACCGATGCGACCCGGGACAAGTGGATCGTGGGATACACCCCCGACGTGGTCGTGACCACCTGGGAAGGGTTTGACAGCACCAGCAGTAAGCATCACTTGGAAAACGTCAGTGGTACCGGTGAAGGGCCGCTCTTCCAGGCCGAAATGCAGGGCATCTTACCGAACACCAAGGGCACCGCGTTTGACACCAAGGATGCGTCGACGCTGGCGAACGCTCAGAGTAATGGCTCGTCCAGTTCGTCGAGTGACATCTGGGATTCCGTCCAGAAGGGCATCGACAACGCCGGCAAGTCGTTCAACAACGTGGCCGACAAGGTCAAGTCCTGGTGGGAAAAGGCCAAGTCGGCGATCGACTAAGGTGGTTGGCGGGGTGGTCCCCCTAAATTACCGCGCGAATTGTAAATCTTCCCTAGGGAGCGGTTGCAAAGCATGGTACAATGTTAGGTGAACGTTTTAAATTCGAGGAGGAACTCCCATTATGGCTGAAAACCTAAAAGACTTGGGCGCCAGTGTGGCCCAAGCATTACAAGCAACGCCGGAATACCAGGCACTCCAAACTGCTTTCACCACCATGAAGGCGGATGCGGACACCTACAAGTTGTTCCAAGATTTCCAAAACTTACAAATGAGTTTGCAACAAAAACAAATGTCCGGCCAACAACTGAGCGATGACGAACTCAAACAGGCTCAGGAATTAGCCACCCAAGTGGGCGCTAAGCCGGCCATTAAGGACCTGATGGCGAAGGAAAAAGACGTCAACCAGATCTTAAACGACTTAAACAGTACGATTACCAAGCCGATTCAGAATATTTACCAGGGCTAAAAATCAATCGTCGGTGTTTTCCTTCCACGCGAAGGGGCGCACCGGCGATTTTTTTGAAGGGATAGTGATCAACCGTGAAATTCATTCATGCCGCCGACTTACATTTGGATAGTCCGTTTCTAGGACTGACCGGCTTGCCCACCCAGCTCGCGGCGCAGGTCCGCCAATCGACCTTTGCGGCCGCCACCAAGATCTTCGACCGGGCCTTAGCCGAACACGTGGACTTCGTGTTACTGGCGGGCGACCTCTTCGATCGCGCGGAGCAAAGTGTGGCCGCTCAGGCGTACCTGTTCGACCAATTCCGGCGGTTAGCGGCCGCGCAGATCCCCGTGGTGATTAGCTTCGGTAATCACGATTATGCGACCGACCAACATCAGCTGGTGGCCTATCCGGCAAACGTGACGGTGTTTGGTCCCGACGTCACGACCACGACCCTAACGTTAAAGTCGGGAGAGACCGTGGCCATTAGTGGTTTCAGCTACCCGCAACGCTGGGTCAGTGACGACGTGGTGGCCGCTTATCCGCCCCACGCCGCCACGGACTGGCATTTGGGGATGCTGCATGGCGCCGTGGCGACGGGGGGAACTAACGACCACTACGCACCGTTTACCCTTGACGACCTGCGCCAAAAGCATTACGACTACTG
Organism: Levilactobacillus zymae DSM 19395; assembly: GCF_001434115.1. Taxonomy (GTDB): domain Bacteria; phylum Bacillota; class Bacilli; order Lactobacillales; family Lactobacillaceae; genus Levilactobacillus; species Levilactobacillus zymae. The sequence continues at coordinate 38,805 of NZ_AZDW01000002.1, read as the reverse complement.
GGCGTTGGGCCACATTCACCACCATCGTCTCTTGGCGGAGAATCCGCCCATTGTGTATGCGGGTAATCCCCAGGGACGCGCGATTAACGAGACTGGCGCCAAGGGGGCTTACTTGGTGACCAGTCAGGGCCACGAGTTGGTCCCGGAATTCTTTGAGACGGCGGTCCTGGCCTGGGACACGGCCACGTTGACGACCGCCGCCACGACGCTGGTGGCGTTGGGTCAGGAACTGACCGACTGGCTCACGGCGCATCCCGCGTCACTGCCGACGTTAACGGCCCTGACGATCACCACGACTCGGTCGTTGGCAGCGGAAGAACAGGCCCGCTTGGCGGAGTGGCCTGCCCTGTTTCAACGGACCCAACGTACGGCGTTACGAGCCGCTAACCGCTATTTTGTGCGGCTTACGGTGGTCCCGCCGACCGCCACGCTGACGGCACCGGAACTGGACCAGTCCTACTGGGAGCAGGGGGCCGCGCAGGTCTTTACGCCGGCCAACGTCCAGAGTGTTTTCGGCAAGCTCGCGCAGGAACCCAGCTTGGCGGCCTGGCTGGACCAGGTCACGCCGAGAGACTTGCAGCAAGCGGCTAGTCGGCGGCTCAATCAACGGGTAAGGGGGGAGAATCCCGATGTATCTTAAAACACTGACGTTATTTGGTTTTGGCCAATTTCACGACCGGACCTTCGACCTGACGCCGGGGCTCAACGTTTTATTGGGGCCGAATGAAGCGGGCAAGTCGACCATCACACAATTTATTACGGCCATTTTATTCGGGTTTCCCACCAAGAAGCACCCCGAGTTACGGTATGAACCACTTGATGGTAGCCAGTTCGGCGGAAGCTTGGAGCTGGTCAAGGACGCCAACGTTTACCGGGTCACCCGGGTCGCCGGCGCGCGGGGTGGCAAGGTCACCCTGCAGAACCTCACCACGGATCTGACGTTACCCGCCACGCAACTGCCAAAGTTACTGGCGCCGGTCGATTTGGCGTTGTTCGAAAACGTCTATGCGCTCAACGAACTGCGGTTAGGAACCGTGTTTCAAGCGTCAAAACAGGTGGTGATGGATCGCTTACGCCACGTGGGGGCGGTGGGAAGCGACTTTTGGCTGGCGCAGGCCCAACAACTGGATAAGGCGGCCGACGAACGGTACAAACCGCAGGGCCGCAATCCGCAGTTGAACCAGCAACTCCAACAACACCGCGACCTGACCGCGAAACTCGAAAAGGCTAACGGCGCTTACCAGGAGTATTGGCGCTTGCTTCAGGACCAAGAAACTGCCCGGAAACGCCAAACGACACTGCAACACGACCTGGCGGCTAGCCGGCAACACGCGAACGACCTGGCCCAACAATTACAGGCCTGGCCCACCTATCAACAGTGGCAGGAACTGGGTCAGACAACGACCACCGCTACCACGGGCTTTACGGAAGACGACGTGACGGCTTTTGAACGGGTAACCAGTCAGGTGACCGCGGCGCAAAGTGCGCTGAAGGCCGACCAACACCGTTTGCAAAACCTACAGTCACACACCCAGCTACCCAAGATTTTTCAGGAGGCCTTGAAGGTCACCCCACAATTGACGCCGCTATTGGCCCAACTACCTACGATGACGGAGACCGAACAGGAACGCGCCCGGTTATTGGCGCAGCAACGGGACCTGGAACAACGAACTACGGGGATCGAGCGGCAGTACGCCACGGCTAGCGGGCAGATGCCGCGACCGTTTTCGCTAGCGACTACTCAACAGCTCAAACAATTACAGGATAACTTAGCGTTAGCCAATCAGAAGCGGCGGCGCTTACAGCAGGACCTGAATCAGGCCAACGAAGACTACCGACGCTTGCAGCCGACCCGGCAACGGCGGAATCCCTTAGCCGATAAGCAGGTCGGCTGGTTGGCCGCGGGGCTGGTCGCCTTGATTGGGGCCATGTTTTTGCCCGGTACCGTTTTTAAATTGGTGGGGGCGGCCCTAGGTATCGTGATCGGCTACTACGGGGTCTTCGTCGTGGAAAGCCAAACGCCGGCTAGCCGGCAGCTTCAAGCACTGGCCGACGACATCAAAGATCTGCAGGCCCAACTGCGAGAGGGCGGCCAGCGAATCGATGAGTTGACCGACCAGATTGACGCCATCGGCACCGCCCACGATTTGGGCCGGTTGCCCGCCGAACAATGGTTGGCCGCGCAGGCCGCCATTGGGGAGTGGGAGCGGTTGACCCAGCAGCTCGATAGCGTGCATCAGCGTTTGACGGCCACGGCCGCTACCCAACAGGACTTTCAAACGGCGGTGACGGCGCTGTTACCGTCGTTGGCGCATCAAGACTTCCGCGAGGTGTTGCACCAGCTCAACCAACTGCAGACCACCCAGCAACAGCTGGCGACACAGGATGGCGAGCTGGCCGGGTTAACGGCCCAACTCAAGCGCGACCAGACGGCCCTGACCACGGCCCAGGCCGCTCAGGCGACCTTCCTGCAGACCCGCAACGTTGCCGACGAGGCCGAATTTTATCACCAGTACCAGACGATTCGGGAGCAGGGCAACCGTGCGGCTCAATGCCAGGCCCTGGCCACGCAGTTAGGCGCTGCTCGGTTGGCCCAGCTACAGCGGACGGATCAGGCGACCTTAACGCAGGCTACGCAAACGGCCCAGGCCACCGCGGCCGACCAGCAACATCAGCTGGACACGGTGACCACGCACCTGGCCACGCTGGCCGGGCAACTGACCCATCTGACCAGTAGTGGGACCCAGGCGACCTTGCGGCAGAAGTTAGCGAACCTGGAGACCACGATGCAAGCCACGGCGCGAGAATGGCTCCTCGACCGGCTGACCAGTCAGTGGATCGCCGCTACGTTGGCGGCCGCTTCCGGGGACCGCTTACCGAAAATTGTGGCTCAGGCGGGAGAATTCTATGCGCAGCTCACCGAAAACCGGTATACTAAAATTGAATTGACCGCGGAGACGCTGCGCGTGCAACGGGCCGATGGGGCTTGGCGGACCGTGGGACAATTGTCCCGGGGGACGGCCGAACAACTCGACCTCGCCGTAAAGCTGGCGTTTGCCGTGATCATGCAGCCCCAGGCCGCCATGCCGATCGTGATCGACGACGGATTGGTCAACTTCGATGCGGACCGTCGCCAAGCGGCCTATCGTTTGTTAGCGAAGTTGGGCCACCACCTGCAGATCATTTTATTGACGGCCGATTCCGCGGCGCCAACCGTGGCGCAGGGCCCGACGAATCGGGTAGTGAACTTAACCTCAGAGTAGGAGGGATTTTCGAATGACGACCAAGAAACAGTTGTTAGACTATGCCGTGGACGATGCGGTGGACCTTTACGTATTATTGAAGTCTGCCGATGTTCGGACGGCGAAGAACGGTAAACCCTACATCGCCATGGTGTTTGAGGACCGTTCCGGTGAGATCTCCGGTAAATACTGGGACGCTTCGCCTAGTGATATCGAAAACTTTGTGGCGGGACGGGTGGTCCACCTGCAGGGGCGGCGAGAAAAGTACCAGACCCACCCGCAGATTAAGATCTTTCACCTCCAGGTGGCACCGAGTGAGACCGGCTTGACGGCCGGGGACTTCATCGAACGGGCCCCGATGACCCGTGAAGCAATGGAAGACTACATCAATCAGACCATCTTTGAAATTGAACAACCCACTTGGCAACGGTTGGTTCGCAAGTTGTTAACGCAGTATCGCGACCAATTCTTTACGTATCCGGCGGCCAAGAGTAACCATCACGCCTTTCAGGGGGGCTTGGCGTTTCACACGATTTCCATCCTGAAGCTCGCGCATCACGTGGTGGACCAGTACCCGGACCTCAACCGGTCGTTGCTTTACGCGGGGGCCATCCTGCATGATCTGGGGAAGACCATCGAATTGTCCGGGCCCAAAGCCACGACCTACACGCTGGCGGGGAATCTGGTGGGACACATCGTCTTGTTGGACGGCGAATTAGTCCGGGCGTGCGACCCGCTGAAGTTAGACCCGCAGGCCGAAGACGTCTTGTTACTGCGGCACATGGTGTTGAGTCACCACGGGTTATTAGAATACGGTTCACCGGTGCGCCCCGCGTTACGCGAAGCCGAGGTCTTACACCAACTCGACGAACTCGATGCGTCGATCATGATGCTCGACACGGTGGTCGACCACACGGCGCCCGGCGAGTTTTCCGAACGCGTCTTTGCTTTAGACGGTCGGCGGTTCTACCGACCAACGCAACCCCAAGCGCCGGATGCTGAATCCTAAAAAAAATCCCGTACCGATCAGGTTAGACCGGTACGGGATTTTTGACGTTGTGGGCACAAAATAAAAAACACGCTCGTCAATTGACGAAGCGTGCTCTTTAAAAGTTGCGTTCAGCTTACTTAGAAGAAGATGAAGCGCTGCTTGAGGACAGGTAGTCGGACAAGATGTTCTTCAAATCGTTATCCTTGATGGAAACGTTACCCTTCTTCAAGACCTTGGAAACAACGTTGTGCAAGACAGTGCTGTCATTCATATCGTTGTCGATAATCTGTTGCGTTAATTCAGCCTTGTGTTGCTTCAACGTCCCCTTACCAGGGTTGTTCTTCATTAAGATGACGTGGTAACCGTATTGCGTCTTAACCGGCGTCGTGGTGTATTCGTCAGTCTGTAACTTGAAGGCGGCCTTCTTGAAGGTCGAGTCCAAAGACGTGTCGGTACTGTCAAAGGCAGATAAGGCGCCACCCTTGTTCTTAGTGGCCGTATCCGTCGAGTACTTCTTGGCTAACTTCGTGAATTCAGTCGTCAAGTTGCTCTTCTTGGTGTCCTTTAAGTCGCTGATGATCTTGTTAGCAGTCGACTTCTTAGCCACTAAGATGTGGGCCACCGTGACCTTAGGTTCGTAGCTCTTGAATTGCTTCTTCAATTGCGCGTCGGTCACCTTGACGTTGTCCTTAACGGCTTCCTTCAGTAATAAGTTCGACCGGATTTCGGTCTTTAAACCGGATTGCGTCATGCCACTTTGAGACAGTACGCTGTTAAAGGAAGACCCGTATTGAGACTTGTACTTGTTGAATTGCTTGGTAACGGCCGACTTGCTGACCTTGCTACCGTATTGCTTTTCTAAGACCTTGTTTAAGATCATTTGTTGCAAGACTTGCTTACCGGAAGAAGTCCCCTTCAAGCTGCTGTAGTAGGCACTTTCGGTGATTTTGCCACCATTGGTCGTGGCAACGGTCTGGCTCCCACAACCGGCAAGCGTGACAGATAAGAGCACGCCGGCCAGGGCGATAAACCATTTCTTCATATTCCTCAACACATCCATTCATCAAAATTGGTGTAAACACCATACTCAGACATCATAACACAAAAATTGGCAAACCTAAAAAGGTCCCGGAACTTTTACAAAACCTTCAAGATTCGTGAGCTTCCAGGCGGGCCAAAGTCTCTTCAATCGCGGTAACCCGGGGGGCCACTTTGAATTGGAACTTGTCAATTTGCGTCTGAATGGCGTTCAAAGTTTGCGTGCCGTCCTCCAGCGCGGTGGAAAGCGCCTGCGCGTTAGCGGCGACCCGGTCCTTGGCCTGACGAATGTCGTCAAGTTGCTGGGTCGTTTGCTGAACGGAACGCTGTACTTTTTTGCCCCAGGTCACGGGGTCCTGTTGCGTTAAGGTTAGATAGGTCGCTAACCCAACACCGGCGGCTAACCCGACACCAGCTACGAAACGTCCTAATCCCATAAGTTAAGCCTCCAGTTGGGCCTTGATTTGAGCTTGAATGGCCGCGTATTTGGCCGGGGTGTAGTTCCCGGAATTGTCCTTAAAGATCATCTTAAAGTCGTCATCGTCGCTGTAGCGCGGCACTAAGTGGAAGTGGGAGTGAAAGACGGATTGGTAGGCCACCTTCCCGTTATTGTTGACGATGTTCATCCCCACGATGGTTGGATCAGCGGCTTTGACGGCCCGCGCAATCTTCGGAATACGCGCGAAGACGGCCGCAGCCAAATCGGTGTCGTAGGCGAAAATGTCTTGAACGTGGGTCTTGGGGATGACCAGCGTGTGGCCGGGAGTGCCCTGTGAGATGTCCAAAAAGGCCTTCACGATGTTGTCTTCGTACACGGTATAACTCGGGATGTCCCCCTTGAGGATCTTGCAGAAGATGCAATCATCGTCATAGTGGGGGTCAAGGGTCATTGGTTCCATGGAAACTCCTTCTTTCGTTGTGATTTCATTCATTATACACCACCAACGGGGTTGGGTTCAGCCGCATTACTCGTTTGCCGGGGGAGCTATGGTATAATAAGGCGGTTCAACTAAGAGCAGATGAGCGACGCCACCGGGAAAAACGGTGACGCTAAAATCAAAAGAACGTGTTCACTATTTTAAAAATGAAGGGATGATTCGATGGCATTAACGGTTAGCCATGTCGTGGGGGGGTACTCCCAAATTCCCGTTTTAAAGGATATTAGTTTTGACGTGCGGGACGGTGAATTAGTGGGGTTGATCGGCCTAAACGGGGCCGGAAAGTCGACCACCATCAACCACATTATTGGTCTCTTAACACCCCATAAGGGGGAGATCACCATCAACGGCGTTACCATCGCCCAGGATAGTCAGGCCTACAAGCAGCAGATCGCCTACATTCCCGAAACGCCGGTGTTGTACCAGGAATTGACGTTACGTGAGCACCTCGAAATGACCATGATGGCCTACGATTTAGATCAAAAGGCGGCCTGGGTCACGGCCCACGAGTTATTGAAGACCTTTCGGCTGGATAATAAGCTGGACTGGTTCCCCGCGAACTTTTCTAAGGGGATGAAGCAAAAGGTGATGATCGTTTGCGCCTTTTTGACCCAAGCCAAGCTGTTCATTATCGACGAACCCTTCTTGGGCCTCGATCCGTTGGCGGTCAACGACTTATTGAATCTAATCGAACAACGTAAACAGCAGGGGGCCAGCATTTTGATGTCGACCCACGTCTTAGACACGGCCCAACGGTACTGTGACCGCTTCGTGTTGCTGCATGCGGGGCAGGTCGAGACTGAAGGCACGCTGAGTGAATTACAAGCCGCTCTTCCGGAAGCGGGGGAATCACTGAACGATATTTACCTGTCGATGACCAAGGTCGACCGCGCATGATCGGCCTCTTTCAACAACGCCGGCAGCGCCATCTCCGGGAAATGGCGAAGTATCTGCGGCTGGTTTTTAACGATTTCTTTGTCTTTGCGTTACTGTTCTTCTTGGGGGGCCTGGGACTAGGCTACTCCAACGTGCTCAAACAACTAACGACCGGCCTCTGGTGGGCACCCTTTGTGGCCTTGGCGGTACTGGCCATCACCGCGCAGGTGGGCCGGTTCGCCACACTGATCGAAGATGCCGACCGGGTCTTCCTGCTGCCTAAGGAACGAGCGATGCACGATTACTTCGTGGTCGCGCGCCGGTACAGCCAATGGTTGGCCCAGGCGACTCAGTTGATTTTATTGTTCATTTTGACGCCGTTTCTGCGGGTCACCTTGGACTGGTCGTTGGCTCAAGTCGCCGGTTTAGTAGTGGCCCAAGTACTGCTGAAGGATACCTTACTGCGGCTGGACTTGGCGAGCGCCTACCAGGTGACCGGCCAACGGCGCATGAATCATTGGACGGTCAAATGGGGCATGAGCCTGATCATCTTGGCCGTGGCTTTGTGGGTGACGCCGTACGTTGCCGGCGCTTTGAGCCTGGTCGCCGATATCGCGGTGGCCGGGTGGTTCCACCAACACTGGGCACACCAACAGATTCGTTGGCGGGAACAAATCGCCAGCGAAGATAACCGGATGCTTGGGATTTACCGGTTCTTTAACCTATTCACCGACGTGCCGATGGTCAAGGGAACGATTCACCGGCGGCGTTATCTGGATGGCCTCTTGCGCCGGATTCCGGTCCAACGCGACAAGACGTATCTCTACCTCTATAGTCGCGGGATGCTACGGGGCACCGAATTTAGTGGTCTCGTGGTGCGGTTGACCGTGATTGGCATGCTCCTGCTCGCCTTCATTCAGGGGCGGTGGCTACCGGTCATCTTGACGGCCCTGTTTATCTACCTGATTGGGTTTCAACTCTTACCGTTCTTCCAGCAATACGATGACGTCGTGTTCACCCACGTCTATCCGCTGACCTGGGCCCAGCGACTCGGAAGTTTCGTGACCCTGGTGACCGGGATTCTGACCACCACGGCCATTCTGTTGTGGCTGGTGGTCGTGATCGCTAACCGCGACCTCATGACGGCTGGTGTGACGCTAGTGGTCGCCGCATTAGAGGTCGGGTACTTGGCGCGACTCTACACGCCGCAACGCTTGAAGCGCGCGGCCAAAAATAAAGGTTGACGCTGTCACCGTTGCCCCTTAAAATGGACAATAGCTGACAAATTGAGGAAGGGGTGGCACGATGACACCGAATATACGCGATGGCTGGCAATTATCCCCATTGGGTGGCAATACCGGAACGGCGTTTATGGGGACTAAGGCCTCCCAGAAGGTTTTCCTAAAACAAAACGCGTCACCGTTTTTAGCCGCGCTTTCCATGGAAGGCATCACGCCCCGGCTGGTCTGGACCCAACGGTTAGCCACCGGCGACGTGATGACCGCTCAAGAGTGGCTCAACGGCCGCACCCTTCACCGCATCGAGATGCGCCAACAACGCGTCGCCCGCTTGTTGCACAAGGTGCACCATTCCGAATTACTTCATAACATGTTGACCAAAGTCGGCGGCCGTTCTACGACGCCCGCCCAATTGCTGGAACGGTTGACCCCGACCATTGCGCCGGAGTTAAGCCAACACCCGTTGATTCAACGCGCGTTACAGGCGTTGAACGCGGAACAGCCGCAATTGCCCACGACTGCGTATGAAGTTTGCCACGGTGATTTAAACCATAAAAATTGGTTGTTGTCCGATCGCCAACGGTTATACCTGGTGGATTGGGACGCCGCGACGTTTGCGGATCCGGCCTTCGATTTAGGATCGTTATTGTGTGAGTACGTGCCATTGGAAGAATGGCAACGGTGGTTGCGCGATTACGGCGAGAAGGTCACGGATACTCTGACGGCCCGCGTTAATTGGTACGCGCGGATGCATTGCATCATTGTGATTGCCGAAAGTTACCGGCAACAGCGTTTCCAATTGATGAACCAACACTTGATCTTATTAGAGAAACTGACACGTGAGTCAGTACATGATTAACTTTGACGGCGGGGTGGGAGCCAACTTCCATACCCGCCGTTCGTCTTAAGGAGGACGTTTTACATGCGTGTGCGTAATAAACCCTGGGCCAAGGATTACCTGGCCGAACATGACGACTTGATGGTCACGGCGCCCGAAGCCTTGAAGGGCAACTGGGAAAGTCGGTTCCCAACGGACCAACCCCTGTACGTGGAAATCGGAACGGGGAAGGGCCAATTCATCGTTGAAATGGCCCGGCAACATCCGGAACGCAACTTCATCGGGATCGAAATCCAGATGTCCGTGATCGCCGTGGCCCTCAAGAAGGTCGTGGCTAGCGAACTGACCAACATTCAGATGGTCCATACGGATGGCGAGGCCGTGAACACACTGTTTGCCGCCGGGGAAGTCGCGGGACTGTACCTCAACTTTTCCGACCCGTGGCCGAAGTCGCGGCACGCTAAGCGGCGGTTGACCTCGCCCGTTTTTCTGGCCCACTACCAAGACGTTTTGGCGCCCGAAGGCCAACTCCAATTCAAGACCGATAACCGGGGCTTGTTCGAATACTCCTTGCAGAGTTTGAACAACTTCCCGATGGTCTTTGACGGCGTTTGGTTGGACCTGCACCAGGCGACCGATGGTGTAGAAGATATCCAGACCGAATACGAACAAAAATTCTCGGCGAAGGGGCCCATCTACCAGGTGATCGCCCACTTTCCCCAACAAGCTTAATTGATTAAATTACCTACTGGGACCTTATTCTGTTGGAATGAGGTCTTTTTTTCGTCCAAATGGCGATTGGTTACGGACCCTACCGGTAAGGAGGTGAGCTGAATGTTACTTGCAGAACTCGCAGATCAATTAGTCGACGCCCAGAATGCAACGCGGCGCCAGGATTACCGGTGTCCGGCCTGTCACGAACCGGTTCGCTTGCACCGGGGCCGGCAGGTCATCCCGTACTTCGCCCACTTACCCCGGAATCCGTGCGTGATCCAGGGGGAGGGTGAAACGACCGAACACCTTACGGGAAAACGCCAATTAGCAGATTTTTTTGCGGATTGGGGGCCCACCGAACTCGAACACGTTTTACCCACGATTCAGCAACGTGCCGATGTCTGGGTGGCCCGAACGTCCCAACCGGTGGCCGTGGAATTTCAGTGCAGTCCCTTGGCCCTGGACGGGGTCAGCGAGCGGACGGCCGGTTATCACCAAGTGGGGTGCTACCCGTTTTGGCTGCTGGGGAACCGCTACGCGCGGCAACGGCTGAATTGGGCGTTGATCGAACGGTTCATGGGATGGCTGCCCCACTGGGAACTCTGCCTATTGTTTTGGGACGTGCGCCGGCACCGGTTACGGGTGACCCACCACCTCTACCAGGACGCGGCGGGGCATTTTGGGGGTCAGATGACCGTGGTGGCGAATCTGGCGACGCTAATGGCGGGACCGGCGCAAGTGGATCCGTATCCTCGAATCTCGCTGAACCGAGTGCGCTATCATTGGGCGCAAGAACTTGCCCGCGCGACCCCCAATTTACGGCGCATTCAGGAGTTCTTGTACCTGCGGGGCCATCATTTGCTGGGCTTTCCCACGGCGTTTGGCACGACCGGTAGTACGCCACCGGTGCTGGGGCGAGGACTGTTACTCTGGCGCATCGTTTTCGGTACAGCGCTCTTTGGATTAACGGGTCCGGTGACCCCGGCGCGCCTGGCCCCCTTAGCGCAGGACTGCTTTGACCTGGTAAACGGCCACCAACGGACCGTACGGGTAAGTTTTCCGCACCTGATCGAACACCTTCAAGCCCAATTAGTGGCCGAACTGGTGCAACAGGGGTATCTAAGCGTCGTGCCGGGAGGCTGGCGTATCGTGCACCGGCCCCGCTGGCGATCGGCCCAACTTTTAGCGTGAGCCCCCGAGAGCTTGCCGTCAGGGTTTGGCAGTGAAAGTGCTAAACTAGGCCTAGAGAACTTTTAAGGAGGCAATCATTTATGCGACAAATTCCAGAACGCTCAGCGGTGCCCGAGGCCTTGACGTGGGACCTGACGCCCATCTATGCCGATGACACGGCGTTTACTCAAGCCATTGCCAAGATCAAACAGCAGGCGCAAACGGTCGCCCAGTTGAAAGGGCATTTAGCGACCAGTGGGGCCGAGTTATACCGGGTCACTACGGCCGTTTTTGCGCTGAACCGGCAACTCGAACGGGCCTACGTGTATGCGTCCCTCAAGAATGATCAGGATACCGGGAATGCCCAGTATCAAGACTTTGCCGACCAAACCAGTGCCTTGGTGGCTACGGTGGCCACGGCGACCGCGTGGTTTGAGCCCGAGGTCCTGGCCCTTTCCGCCGACCAACTGCAGGCGCTGATCGCGGCCGAACCGAAATTAGCCGAATTCCAACACTTCTTTGACGTGTTGGGCCAACAGCGCGCCCACACCTTGTCGGTCCCCGAAGAACGGTTGTTGGCCGGAGCCAGCGACATCTTCGAGGCGTCGGAGAAGACCTACGGCGTGCTCGACAACGCCGATCTGCAATTCCCCGTGGTGCAAGATGAAGACGGCAACGACGTGAAGCTTTCGCAGGGCCTGTACGGCGTCTTACTAGAGTCGACGACGCCAAAAGTTCGTGAGCAGGCGTTTAAGGCCCTCTACAGCGTTTATCAGCAATTCCGGCACACCTTTGCCTCCACGTTAGCTAGTGAGGTCAAAACGCATAATTTCACGGCTCAGGTGCGGCATTACGGGAGCGCCAGAGAAGCCGCGATGAGTGCCAACCAGATTCCGGCCGTGGTCTATGAGACGCTGGTCAGTACCGTCAATGATCACTTGGACCTTCTACACCAATACGTGGCGTTGCGCAAGGACTTATTGGGACTGCCCGAGTTACACATGTACGATCTGTACACGCCGATCACCGGGGAGCCGAGTCTGAAGTACACTTACGACCAGGCCAAGGCGGAGGCATTAAAGGCCCTGGCCGTATTGGGGCCCGATTACGTGGCTAACGTGCAACGGATGTTTGATGGCCGCGCCATCGATGTGGTGGAAAACCGGGGCAAGCGTTCCGGGGCCTATTCCGGTGGGATGTACGATACTAAGCCGTACATTTTATTGAACTGGCAAGATAGCCTGGAAGGGTTGTTCACGCTAGTCCACGAAATGGGGCACAGTATTCATAGCCACTACACGCGGCACAATCAGCCCTATCAGTACGGGGACTACTCGATCTTCGTGGCCGAAATTGCGTCGACGACCAACGAAAATCTGTTGACCGATTACCTGTTGAAGACCCAAACGGATCCCAAGGTTCGCGCCTACGTTCTGAACCATTACCTGGACGGGTTCAAGGGGACGGTCTACCGGCAGACCCAATTTGCCGAATTTGAAGACTACATCCACCAACAAGCCGCGGCGGGAAAGTCGTTGACTGCCGACTTCATGAGCGACTTTTACGGCAAGCTCAATCAGCGCTACTATGGCGACGCGGTGATCTCGGATCCCCAGATTGCCGACGAATGGGCCCGGATTCCGCACTTCTATTACGACTATTACGTTTACCAGTACGCCACCGGCTTTGCGGCGGCCACCACGTTATCCCAACGGATCTTGAGTGGGGACCCGGCCAAGCGCGACGCCTACCTGGGTTACCTGAAGGCCGGCAGTTCGTCCTTACCGTTGGACGTGATGCGGCACGCTGGTGTGGATATGACCCAACCAGATTACCTGGAAACGGCCTTTCAAACCTTTGCCGACCGGTTAAAGGAATTCGGCGACTTAGCCCGGCAGCTTAAATAAAACTAATTGAAACCATTAAAAAAACGCGATTCCCGCAGGAGTCGCGTTTTTGTTAGCGCTAAGTTAAAATTCTTGCCAGTCCTGTTGCCAGAAGAGGCCCATGGTCTTCTCACCGGTGTGGACGCTGATGGCCGGACCCAGTTGACTACGATTGAAGCGGACCTGAGGGAACTGAGCCGCCAAATGGGTCTCCCACTGCTGGGCCAGTTCCGGGTTGTTGGCGTCGATGATCGTCGCCAATAAGGGATAGTCGACCTGTTTGAGATCGGCGGCCAGGTGGTTTTCCATGTATTGAAAGGCGCGGCGCATGGTCCGTTCCTTACCAATGGCGACGATTTTGCCGGCATCGTCAAAGGTCAGCAGGGGTTTAATGTTTAACAGACTCCCGACCATGGCCGACCGGTTGCTCAACCGTCCTGTACGTGCGAGATGTCGTAAACTATCGACGGCGAAGTAGACCTGTTGGGTGTCCCGCAACGTAAGCAGGGCGTGGGCGATGGCCGGCGCGTCGTAACCGGCCTCAATCAAGCGGCCCGCTAGCAGGCACAGGTTGGCCTCGCCGGCACTGGCCAGTAGCGAGTCGATGGGGTAGACCTCGGCCTTGGTGTAGGTCTGACAAAAGGCCCGCAGGTTATCCATGAACGAGGTGATACCACTGGACAGGTGAATCGAGATGATCTGCGTGACTCCCTGAGAGACTAGGTCATCGTAGGCCGTTTCAATCTGGCCTAAGGAAACCTGAGCGGTGGTAGGTAACGGCTGGTCGCTTTTAAGGTAGTCGTAAAAGGTCGTGGCGCTCAGGTCGGATTCGGGGTACTGGTGCGCTCCCAAGATGACCGTGATTGGAAGCGCCGTGATGGCGTAACGCTTGAGCTGCGCCGGGGTCAGGTAGGCCGCGGAGTCGGTAACGATGGCAATAGACATAGTGTCGCCCCTTCAGTAATTAGTGGGTTCATCATACCATATTGTGGGGGCTCACCGGTAGGGTCAGCTGGGCAGAAAAAAAGACCGTCCTTGGGGGAGGTCTTGGGGGTAAACCGAGTCAGCTACCGTTAAAGAACGTGCAGGTGGGGCCGGTGGGCGGCACCCGCGGCAGCGGCTGGTTCGGTGTAGTTGAGTTCTTGCATGAGGGAGGCCTTGGTGGCCACACCCTGATTCTCGCAAACGTCACACAGAGCTTCGTAAGTCACGTCGTTGAGTAACAGGCCGTATTGCGAAACGTCGCAGTTGAAGATCACGGCGGATGAGGCTTGTTGAATCTTCATCTCCGCGGCTAACTTCTGATCAGTCTGGAACGCTTGTTTCGCGAGGTCGGACGCCCAGTCTTCTTGGAACATGTCCAAATCGAGGTGCGATGCTTTCGCGAGATCGAGGGTTAACGCGGTTGAAAAAGTGTGGTGCTGATTCACGATGGCGGTTTGCATATCCAGTAAGAAGTTCCGCCCCTTACGTTTTCCCTGAAACAGTGCTGCCTTATAGGCTAAAATGGCTTGATAATAAGTTTTAAAACAGGTATTTCGTTGGGCTAACGTGGGGTGAACTGAAGCGAGGGCCTGTTCGACAATTTGTTGATTGAGTAACGGCACAAATTGAAACGAAACCTTGCTATCGAGGTGGTCGGCCAACTTCATAATGTTACGCTCGGATCGCATACACCGCGCGCCAAATGGGTTGACGAACAAATAGACTTCTAACACATTGCTTCCTCCTATAATCTGTCCTCAATTGGCGCGTTGAGGCACCAAATTTAAAAGTCACAATATCACTACATTAGCAAAAAATGAAAAAAACGCAATCAGAACGTTTGTTTGCGGTCGTTAAGGGCCGTTACGTTTTGGCGCAACCTAATCATGCAACATTTTTGAATCGAGGTAAAGCTAAACGCCTTATAAAAGTCAATTCTGGAATTTGAAAAATAATTCACAAGTTTTCCGGGGAAAGTGGGTAATTAGAGTCGGTTGGGGCCGAAATATGGTAAAATCGAGAAGTGAAATGTGGAATTAAGGTTGGGGGAAGTTGCGATGATCGAGAATTGGGATCAATTTTTATTACCTTATCAACAAGCGGTTAGTGAGTTGAAGGTGAAGCTACGCGGGATGCGTAAGCAATTTGAAAACCAGAATCAGCGCTCACCCATCGAATTTGTGACCGGTCGGGTGAAGCCGGTTGCCAGCATCAAGGAAAAAATGACGCGGCGCCACGTGACCGAAGAACGACTCGAGCAGGATATGCAAGACATTGCGGGACTACGTATCATGTGCCAATTTGTCGAAGATATCTACCAAGTCGTGGATTTGTTACGTCAACGAACGGACTTAACGATTTTGGAAGAGCGCGACTACATCCATAACGAAAAACCTAGTGGCTACCGGTCCTACCATATCGTGGTGGAGTACCCGGTACAATTGGTCACGGGTGAAAAAAAGATTTTAGCGGAGATTCAGGTCCGCACGCTGGCCATGAACTTTTGGGCGACCATCGAGCATTCATTAAACTATAAGTACCAGGGCGCGTTTCCGGAGGATCTCAGTCAGCGCCTGCAACGCGCGGCCGAGGCGGCCTTTAAGCTCGACACGGAAATGTCCGAGATTCGCGAAGAAATTCAAGAGGCGCAACATTATACACCGCAGGGCAATTCGGACCCCGCGACACCAACTCACGATAAGGACGACTAATAATGAAGGTTTCTATCTATAGTAATAACGGCCAGTCTTCGCGTAAGGTGGCCGCGGCGTTACATCGCGGATTGACCGCGGGGGGCGTCGAAATCGACAGTTTAAATCCCGACATTGTGGTTACGGTCGGCGGGGATGGTACGCTATTATCGGCGTTTCACCACTACACCGACCGGTTAGACAAGATTCGGTTCGTGGGAATTCACACCGGACACCTGGGGTTTTACACGGATTGGCGCGACTACGAGGTCAACGACTTGATTCAAAGCTTGGTACAGGACAACGGGCAGAGTGTCAGCTATCCGTTACTGACCATTCAGGTCGACTACGCGGACGGGACCCAGTCCGACCAGGCACTCGCGTTGAACGAATCGACCATCAAAAAGGTGTCGGGGACCATGGTGGCGGACGTCTACATCAAGGGTGAATTCTTCGAAAGTTTTCGGGGGGATGGCCTGTGTATCTCCACGCCAACCGGGTCAACGGCCTATAACAAGTCCGTGGGTGGTGCGGTCATCAACCCGCGGTTCAACGCGATTCAAATGGCGGAAATTGCGTCGATTAACAATTTAGTCTTTCGAACGTTAGGCTCGCCCTTGATTATCCCCGACGACGAATGGATTCGCATCGAACCCACGGAATCGGCGGGCAACGTCTTGATGTGTGACCAACTCAGCATCGAGGGGCGGCCGGTTAAGGCCATCACCTACCGAATTGCCCAGCAGCGGATTTCCTTTGCGGAATACCGGCACACGCACTTCTGGCAACGGGTCGAGACGTCGTTTATCGGCCGGGAGCGCCCATGACGGCGTTCGCGTGGACGGTGGGCGGAACCAGTCCCGTGCACGTCCGGACCGTCTTGATGGCCCACGGGGTTACCCGGACCTACCTGAAACGGGTGAAATTTCACGGCGGCATCGTAACGCTGGACGGTCAAGAGGTCCGCGTGATCGCCATGGCGCGGCCCGGTCAACGGGTCGGGCTACAATTGCCCCCGGAAGCACCCAACGACCACGTGGCGGTGTCTCACGGACCATTGGAGATTCTTTACGAAGATGAGCATTTCTTGGTGGTCAACAAACCCGCCGAGATGGCGTCGGTCCCGTCACACCTTTATCCGGATGACACGTTAGCCAACCGGGTCAAGGGGCACCTGATGGCCATTCACGCGCCCAGTTACGTGACGCACATCGTGACGCGGTTGGACCGGGAGACCAGTGGCGCCGTCTTATTTGCCAAGCACCATTTTGCGCACTCCATCTTGGATAAGCAGTTGAAGTTGGGTCAGCTGGATAAACGCTACATCGCGGTCGCCCAGGGACGAGTACCAGTGGATCACCGGATGATCGATTTGCCCATCGGTCGGGCTGGTGAATCGTTTATCAAGCGGCAGGTCCGTCCAGACGGTCGCGCCGCCACCACGGAATTGTGGGTACGTTCCCGGTCTCAAACGGCCACGTTGTTGGCCCTGAAGTTGCACACGGGGCGGACACATCAGATCCGGGTGCACTGCCAGGCGATTGGCCACCCGTTACTGGGAGATTGGTTGTACGGTGAACCCACGAATCCGTGGATTCACCGCCAGGCCCTACATTGTGCGCGGGTGCGCTTCTACCAGCCGTTTTTGGAACGGTGGATCACCTGCTACGCGCCGTTACCTCCGGATATGGCCCGGGTCATCCGCCAAGAGAAGTTAATTTAATTTAAAATGAATCCCTTAACACCCATTCTAGCGACCTGTTAGAATGGGTGTTTTTTTGAGCGGAAAAGTTGACGCGGGAACGGTGCCGTCGCTGGGGTAACCGGGGGGGTTCAACCGCTTGACGCAATTTTTGAATCAATTATTTTATTTTTTGCACAGAGAATTTTAAAAATAAAAATGAATTTTACAGATAAAAAAGCCCTATTTGCACAAAAACACCAATGTGGATAGAAACGAAATGATTGAAATTTTAATCCTAAGACGCGTGTACCGGACTGCTTTCAAAACGTTAATTTTGAAAATAAAGAATGAAAAGACAGATTGCAAGTGCTTACCTGCAACGTTTTAAAAGCTTACAACTGGTTAGTTAGGTAGACTTTTAGACGATATTTTTGAAAATTAAGACTTCAATTAAAAATTTAATTTTCCGGAATTATTCGGCGTAAACCTGACAAACTAAAGATTTAATTTGTACAATTATGGTCAAATAGTGTTCTTCATTTAATGGTATACATAGTACATGTGTGCTAGTATAACTCAATAAATAAGCGATTATCGATTGATTAATCCGGACTAACGGCAGGTTGTGTTGTTGGTGAATCGCTTATCTACTTACTGAAAATAATTATTCAGACTTATACCCCAGTGCAGACACAGGCTAAAGGAGGACGTCCTAAGTGAAATCCATGCGGAATAAAGCTGTGAACGGCGATCCTAAGTTGAGATATAAGATGTTTAAGGCAGGGAAGGTTTGGGTTTTCACCGCCATCACGTCATTCTCACTTTTAAGCGCCCCACAGTTGACCGGGCATGCGGATACGACCAGCTCGGCAGATGACTCAGCAAACGTTGATTCGGAGAGTATGAAACATACCTCCGGGTCGCAAACGACCCTAACTAGTGAGACCACGACCACTGATTCGTCAGCCGCCTCGGCGACCGATTCACAAGCTACGACCACTAGTGAAACGACTACTAATGAAGAAACGACGACTAATACCACCGAGAATCAAACGGCCGAAAGCACCGCGGCCAGTTCGGTGACGACGACCAGTGCCGCGGCGACTGAATCAACGGCCAACGCCACGAGTGCGACTACCACGGCAGCCGTAACGACCGCGGCCAGTGCGGCAGCGACGGCGGCTAATCAGACCACCGATAACACGGCGGCTATTCAATCGGCGGCCGCTAGTTTAGCGGCGCAAACGGTGACGGACGTGACGTTGACCACGAACGTGACCTCGGCCGTTAGTCGCACGGTAACCACCAAGAAGAGTGTCACCACGAAAGTCGCAACGCCAGCAATCACTGATTCGACTAGTTCAGCTGCTACCGATGAATCGAATTTCGATTCGATCGCTAATACGGTGTCCAGTGCCGCGTCGGGGGCTTCGTCGTCCGCGACGGCGGCTAGTAGTTACGCCGAACTGGTAAATGTGACGGCCACGCAGACGGCCAATAGTGCGGCTCAGAGTGCCTATGCGGCCACTTCGACGGCCGCCGATTTGGCGTTGCATTACAATAGTTTAGCGTCCATGTATCTTAATGCGACTTCGGTATCGTCTAGCGCCGCAGATATGGCGACGAAATATGCGACCGCTTCGTTGGCCGCGGAATCTTACGCCTTAGTCGCCGTAAGTTATGCTAGCGATGCGTCCAGTGCGGCTAGTGCGGCCGAATTAGCGGCTGCGCAAAATATCAAGGACTTAATCAGTAGCACCAACAGTGCCACGTTCTCGGCCGCCAGTGCAGCTAACGAAGCCGCTAGCACGGCCTCGGCCGCGGCCAGTGCTGCGTACGAAGCCACGCAGTACGACAAGACCAATTCGGCGGCCTTATCGGCGTATTCGCAAGCTAACAGCGCCGCAATGGTGGCGTCCAGTGTGGCTATTACGGCGAACAGTCTCGCCAGTGCGGCGCAATCCGCTTACAACGCGGCCAATAGTGCGGCAACTAGCGGTGACTATTTAGCCGCTAGTGAGGCGCTGGTCACGGCCCGTGATTTAGCGAGCCAAGCTACGACCAACTACCAAGTTGCTAGCGACGCGGATAGTACCGCACAATCCGCTGCAAACGCTGCCATTGGAATGGCGGTCGTCAACGCCGCGAATTTGGCCAGCAGTAGTGCCCAGTTAGCTTCCAGTAGCGCAACGTTAGCTGCTAGTTACGCTAACGATGCCACCCAGTACAGCGGGGATCAATCCGTTCTGTACGCGTCTACGGCGGCCAGTTACGCGGTCGATGCCCAGACGGCGTCTACGATGGCTAGTAGTGCGGCCGCCGCTGCGGCGGTAGCGACCACCACTAAGGAAGCCAACTCCCTTTACCGGGTAGCGTCTTCGGCGGCCAACACGGCTCAAGAAGCCATGCAACAGGCCTCCAGTGCGGCGGCATTTGCCCAGTCGTTTGAAACCAACGTAACCAACCAGCAGACGGATACGGATAAAAACGTGACCACGACGTTGGCCATCGCAAACGATACGCTGAACGTGGGGGAAACGATTGGGTTGACCACTAGCTTGAAAACCAGCGGGGGGTACTCAACGTCCAAAGTGACCTACACCTGGTACGTGTCTTCGGATGGTCAGAACTGGACCGCAGTTGACGGGACGGGGAGCACTTATACGGCCACGATGAACACCGCCGGAACCTACTATTATCAAACGGTCGCCAATGGAACCAAGACCTTGATTCTAGGTTCGTCCTTCTCCTCGGCGTCTAACGTAGTGACGGTAGTGGTCACGGATGCCAAGGGGGATTACACGACCCAGTCGACCAGTTCGGCGAACTTAGCCGGTGAATACGCCTCGGCAGCGGCAGCAGCGGCGGCAGCGGCCAGTTCCGCGGTCGATAACATGTATGAAATCGCGGACATGAGCGGAATCACAGCGAGTTCCGTGGCCAATCAGGCCGTCAGCAGTGCCCAGGAAACTAACTCCTACGCCACGTTAGCCGAATCAGCAGCGACGGCGGCCAGTCAGGCCCAAAGCTTAGCGGCCGAAAATGAAGCGAGCCGCAACTATGAAGCGGCTAGCTCTTACGCGGCTATGGCGGCGAGTTCGGCAACGGCAGCTAGTTCCTACAATGTTCTGACCAGTACGGCGGCAACTAAAACGTTGGGCTTAGTGGATACCGCCCTGGAAAAGGCGGCCCAAGGTGAGGGCCAAGAGGGCACGGCGGACTATCTGGCCTCCAGTTATGCGGCGGCCGCGTCGGCTTCAGCCAGCGCGGCGGCTAGTGCGGCCGTGGCGGCGGGATCACACGCCAACAATGCCAATAACGCCTACTCTTCGGCACCGGGCATGAATTCGGCGGCCCTGGAGTATCTGAATCAGGCCAACTCAGCGGCCAGCACCGCTAGTTCCTTGGCGGATGCGGCCAGCTCAGCTGCATCGCTAGCTGCGACGTTTACGGGGAAAGATTTTGCCTCGGCATCCAGCGCGGCGGATGATGCGAACACTTACCTGATTTTGACTAAAGATAATCTAAGCGCAGCGTCTAGTGCAGCGGCGATGACGACCCAAACGGTGGTCGATACGCAGTTCTCCTATGCCGCGTCCATGGCCAGTGCCGCGAGTGTCGCAAATTCGCTTGCCAACTCGATGGGGTACTCGGCCGCACAAGTGGCTAACTCTTTAGCGGCCACGAATACGGTGAATACCGCCTTAGGGGCCTCCTACACGGCCTTAACCAGTGCCTACGCGGAAGACGCGCAATCTGCGGCGATGTTAGGAACGGAAGCGGCTGCGGCAGCCAATAACTATATGACCATGGCGTCTTCAGCCGTGGCGGCGGGTAACTTCAATGAAGCGAGTTCCTACGTTTCGGCGGCCAATGAGTCGGTCGCAGATGCGAGTTCCTATGCGGTAGAAGCGACGGCCGCTGCCGAATTAGCAAGTTCGGCGGCCATCGAAGCCCAGGCTTACTCAAACAATCTGGATGGTGGTAAATTCATCCCTAATGGGGATGCCGGTACCTTGTTCGGCTGGGTGATTACCGGGGGAATGACGCAACAGCCAACGCCGGTTACCTCGACTACTTCGGGGAGCACGTTTACGTTAACGGCTGGTTCCAGAACCGGTTTAATGACAGTGAGTGCAACAACTAAATCGTTCTGGTATGTGCAGTATGAAGGCGTTTGGTACGACATGGATACGGCTCAGGAAAAAGGGATTATCGAGTCTTATTCCAAGAAGAGCAACACGAGCGTCTTGAACCTGGCGGATCTTTCTAACACGCTGACGGTAACCACCAAGAGCGACTTCACGGGAAGCTTAGTCTCCCAATTCCGGGGCGCTTACAGTTTGTCTCCTCAGCCACTGCCCGTATGGACGACAAACTTCTACAGTAATTTGGCTCAGGTTAACGTCTATGACAAGGACATCGCTGCAACGGGGATCGAAATTTCCGGGGCAGATTACCTGTTAAATTCCTCATTGGGCGTTTACACGGCCACCACTAACCCTGGTAACGCTACGGGAACGGTGACTTGGTCCGTGAGTGACGAATCCATCGCAACGGTGAACGAAGATGGGTTGCTGATGCCGACCTCCGACACTGCATTTGGTAAGGTCACGTTGACAGCAACAATCACCAACGCGGATGGGTCAACCTTCTCGGCCACTAAGGACGTGATGGTCGGCACTGGGTTACAAGATCAGACCGTTAATGCGGGTGAGACGGTGACGATGGAGCCGGTTGGGGGCATCAACGATACGTCAGACTTCACCTACCAATGGTATTATTCCAAGACTAATGCCACTTCCGGTGGGACGGCGATTGCGGGTGCGACGAGCTCAACGTTAACGTTGGATAGTGCTAAAACCAGTGATAGCGGATACTACTATTTAGTGGTTAAATCCGGGACTTCCAGTATCACATTAGGGGCCGGACAACTGACCGTGAACTCTTCTGCGGGTGAAGCGGCCTCATCTTCCGCTTCGTTAGCCGCTTCGGCAGCCAATGAGGCCGGGGTTTATGCTAGCGTGGCTAGTTCTTACGGAAACGTGGCGAACCAATACGCTGACAAGAACTCAACGGCGAGTTCCTACGCGGATCAGGCAGTCTCGGCTGCCGCGGTGGCCAGTTCGGCGGCGGATGCAGCTTCCTCAGCTGCGGCAGCTGCTTCGACGGCTTATGAAACGGCTAGTTCCGCTGAAGCTGCTGGTGATAACTCCGCGGCATCTAGTTATGCTAAAGAGGCTTCACAGGCTGCGTCCTCGGCAGCTGAGGCTAAAGACAAAGCCTCAAGTGCCGCCAACGATGCTCATTCATATGCAGACTTAGCGGTAGCTGCGGAAGATCTATCCGAATCTGATAGTGATGCTGATTCGGATAGCGATTCGGACTCCGATAGCGACTCGGATGCAGATAGCGATTCAGATTCGGATAGCGACTCGGATTCGGATAGTGATTCTGACTCTGATAGCGACTCAGATTCAGACAGCGATTCAGACTCCGATAGTGATTCGGATTCTGACAGCGACTCAGATGCAGATAGCGACTCGGATTCCGATGCAGATAGCGACTCGGACTCAGATAGCGATTCGGACTCCGACAGTGACGCCGATTCCGACAGCGACTCCGACTCGGATAGTGATTCTGACGCAGACAGTGATTCAGATTCCGACAGCGACTCCGACTCCGACAGTGATTCTGACGCGGATAGCGCCTCTGATTCGGATAGTGATGCCGATTCAGATAGTGATGCCGATTCCGATAGTGATTCGGACAGCGATTCAGACGCGGATAGCGACTCCGATTCCGACAGCGACTCCGACGCGGATAGTGATTCTGATTCGGATAGTGATTCGGACTCCGACAGCGACTCCGACTCGGATAGCGACTCAGATGCAGATAGCTATTCAGACTCCGATAGTGATTCGGACGCGGACAGCGACTCTGACAGTGATTCAGATTCGGATAGTGACTCCGACACGGACAGTGATTCAGACTCTGATAGTGATTCGGATTCTGACAGCGATTCTGATTCCGATAGTGACTCGGATGCAGATAGTGACTCAGATTCGGATAGTGATGCCGATTCCGACAGCGATTCCGACTCAGACAGTGACTCGGATGCGGATAGTGACTCAGATTCGGATAGTGATTCGGACTCCGACAGCGATTCTGATTCGGATAGCGATTCAGATTCCGATTCAGATAGCGATTCGGACGCGGACAGCGACTCCGACTCAGACAGTGACTCTGACGCGGATAGTGATTCTGATTCGGATAGCGATTCAGACGCAGATAGCGACTCAGACTCCGACAGTGATTCTGATGCGGACAGCGACTCAGATGCAGATAGTGACTCCGATTCCGACAGTGATTCGGATAGTGATGCCGACTCAGATAGTGATTCAGACTCCGATAGTGATTCAGATTCGGACAGTGACTCGGATTCCGACAGCGATTCAGATTCGGACAGTGACTCCGACTCCGATAGTGATTCAGACGCAGACAGCGATTCAGACGCAGATAGTGATTCAGACTCCGACAGTGATTCTGATTCGGATAGCGACTCCGACTCGGATAGTGACTCTGACGCAGACAGCGACTCCGACTCCGACAGTGATTCTGATAGCGATTCAGACTCGGATAGTGATTCAGACGCAGACAGCGATTCGGACTCCGACAGTGACTCAGATTCTGACAGTGATTCCGACGCAGATAGCGACTCTGATTCAGACAGCGACTCGGACTCTGATAGTGATGCCGATTCGGACAGTGATTCGGACTCGGATAGCGATTCCGATGCAGACAGTGATTCAGACTCCGATAGTGATGCCGATTCGGACAGCGATTCTGATGCGGATAGTGATTCGGACTCCGACAGCGACTCTGACGCGGATAGCGACTCTGATGCCGACAGTGATTCTGATGCAGATAGCGACTCGGATTCTGACAGTGATTCCGACTCAGACAGCGATTCTGATTCGGATAGCGACTCAGACTCCGACAGTGATTCTGATTCCGATAGTGACTCTGACTCCGATAGCGACTCAGATTCCGACAGCGATTCCGATTCAGATAGCGACTCCGACTCTGATAGTGATTCTGACTCGGATAGTGACTCGGACTCCGACAGCGACTCTGATTCTGACAGTGACTCAGATTCGGATAGCGATTCAGATTCCGACAGTGATTCTGATGCAGATAGCGACTCTGATTCGGACAGTGACTCTGATGCAGATAGCGACTCTGATTCCGACAGTGATTCGGACTCTGACAGCGATTCAGATTCCGACAGTGATTCTGATTCGGATAGCGACTCTGATTCGGATAGTGATTCGGACTCCGACAGCGATTCTGATGCAGATAGCGACTCTGATTCTGACAGTGACTCAGATTCGGATAGCGATTCCGATGCAGATAGCGACTCGGACTCGGATAGCGATTCCGATGCAGATAGTGATTCAGACTCCGATAGTGATTCTGATTCTGACAGTGACTCAGACTCGGATAGTGATTCTGATTCTGACAGCGATTCTGATTCGGATAGTGATTCTGATTCCGACAGCGATTCGGACTCCGATAGTGATGCCGATTCGGACAGTGACTCGGACTCGGATAGTGACTCCGATGCGGATAGCGATTCAGATTCCGACAGTGATTCTGATTCCGATAGTGACTCCGACTCTGACAGTGATTCTGATTCCGATGGTGACTCGGACTCCGACAGCGACTCAGACTCCGACAGTGATGCCGATTCCGACAGCGACTCAGACTCCGACAGCGATGCCGATTCGGATAGCGACTCCGACTCTGACAGTGATTCTGATGCGGATAGTGACTCTGACGCCGATAGCGATTCAGACTCCGATAGTGATTCGGACTCTGACAGCGATTCTGATTCCGACGGCGACTCAGATTCCGATAGTGACTCGGACTCCGACAGTGACTCTGATGCAGATAGCGACTCTGATGCAGATAGCGACTCTGATTCGGATAGTGATTCGGACTCGGATAGCGATTCCGATGCAGATAGTGATTCAGACTCCGATAGTGATGCCGATTCCGACAGCGATTCTGATGCAGACAGTGATACCGATTCAGACAGTGATTCGGACTCTGACAGTGATTCGGACTCTGACAGTGATTCTGATGCGGATAGTGACTCAGATTCTGATAGTGATTCGGACTCCGACAGCGATTCTGATTCGGATAGCGACTCAGATTCCGACAGTGATTCCGATGCAGATAGCGATTCCGATGCAGATAGCGATTCGGACGCGGACAGCGACTCCGACTCAGACAGTGACTCAGATTCTGATAGTGACTCAGATTCTGATAGTGATTCCGACTCAGATAGTGATTCAGACTCCGATAGTGATGCCGATTCGGACAGTGACTCGGATTCCGACAGCGATTCAGATGCGGACAGTGACTCCGACTCAGATAGTGATTCGGACTCCGACAGCGATTCCGACTCAGACAGTGATTCGGATGCGGACAGCGACTCGGATTCCGATAGTGACTCGGATGTGGACAGTGATTCAGACTCCGATAGCGATTCTGATTCAGATAGCGACTCTGATTCTGATAGTGATTCAGACGCAGACAGCGATTCAGACGCGGATAGTGACTCTGACGCAGACAGCGACTCCGACAGTGACTCGGATTCCGATAGTGACTCCGATTCGGACAGTGACTCGGATTCCGATAGTGACTCAGATTCCGACAGTGATTCGGATGCGGACAGCGACTCGGATTCCGATAGTGACTCAGATTCCGACAGTGATTCGGATGCGGACAGCGATTCGGATTCCGATAGTGACTCCGACTCGGATAGTGACTCGGATGCGGACAGTGATTCCGATTCAGATAGCGATTCTGATTCGGATAGCGATTCAGACTCGGATAGTGATTCAGACGCAGACAGCGATTCAGACGCGGATAGCGACTCTGATTCAGACAGTGACTCGGATGCGGACAGCGACTCGGATTCCGATAGTGACTCCGATTCGGACAGTGATTCGGACTCGGATAGCGATTCCGATTCGGATAGTGATTCTGATTCGGATAGTGATTCTGATTCGGACAGCGATTCGGACTCTGACAGTGACTCGGATGCAGATAGCGACTCCGATTCGGATAGTGACTCGGATTCGGATAGTGACTCTGACGCTGATAGCGATTCAGACTCCGATAGTGATTCTGATTCGGACAGCGACTCGGATGCAGATAGTGACTCAGATTCAGACAGCGATTCTGATTCGGACAGTGATTCTGATGCAGATAGCGATTCTGATTCGGATAGTGATTCCGATGCGGATAGCGATTCGGACAGCGACTCAGATGCCGACAGCGATTCGGATAGTGATGCCGATTCCGACAGTGATTCTGATTCCGATAGCGACTCGGATTCTGACAGCGATTCTGATTCTGACAGCGATTCTGATTCTGACAGCGATTCCGATGCGGATAGCGATTCTGATGCAGATAGCGACTCTGACTCCGATAGTGATGCCGATTCCGACAGTGACTCCGATTCGGATAGTGATTCTGACGCGGACAGCGATTCGGATTCCGACAGTGACTCCGACTCGGATAGTGATTCTGACGCGGATAGCGATTCGGACTCCGACAGCGATTCTGACGCGGACAGTGACTCAGATTCTGACAGCGATTCCGATGCAGATAGTGATTCAGACTCGGACAGTGATTCGGACTCCGATAGCGATTCGGACTCCGATAGTGATTCAGATTCCGACAGCGATTCGGATGCAGATAGCGATTCAGACTCCGATAGTGATTCCGATTCGGACAGTGACTCTGACGCCGATAGCGACTCGGATTCCGACAGTGATTCTGACTCCGATAGCGATTCAGACTCCGATAGTGATTCCGATTCGGACAGTGACTCAGACTCTGACAGTGATTCCGATACAGATAGCGACTCAGATTCTGATAGCGACTCCGATTCGGATAGTGATTCGGACTCTGATAGTGATTCTGACGCAGACAGCGACTCCGACTCGGATAGTGATTCGGACTCCGACAGCGATTCGGATGCAGATAGCGATTCAGACTCTGATAGCGACTCTGATGCGGATAGTGATTCCGATTCGGACAGTGACTCGGACTCCGACAGTGATTCGGACAGCGACTCTGATGCCGATAGTGACTCGGATTCGGACAGCGACTCTGGTTCTGGCGGTTCTGGCGGAGATTCTGACAGTGATCTGGATTCCGACAGTGATTCTGATATTGACTCTGGCGGCGGTGGTGATCTGGGAGTCGATTCCGGAAATGGAACTGGCTCTGGCACTAATACTGGCTCTGGCACTAACACCGATTCCGGCTCCAACACCAGTGGGGGCACTAACAATGGTGGTAACACGACTAGCGCGTCTACGGGCGGTGCTAATGCCACCGTTGCCCCGGTTAGCTACGGAACAACAGCATCTGCTGGTCAAACGACCACAGCGTCAGCAACGCCAACTGCATTAGCTGCACCGGCAGGGACAACTGACGCGGCAACGACGACAGCACCGGTGGTTGACCTCACGACGACTGCGGCAGCGGATCAAGCCGTGAGTGATTCGGCCGATAGTTCGAAAACGCCAGCAGACAAACAAGCTGCGGCTGGTGCAACGACGAGTGGGACGGCGGATGATGCCACGGGTAACACCAACCAGACGGACCCAGCTAAGGAAACGAATCATGCGAAAACGCTTTGGGGCGCACTGGCGGCTCTGATTGCCGCTGGGGGTGGTTCCTGGTGGTTCTTCGGTAAACGGCGTAAGCAAGATGACGAATAAAACTGAGGCTAATTAGTTTCGATATTCAAGTTAGGTTAGTACAATCAAATTAACAACGGATACGTCATAGGTCGAACTATGACGTATCATACATAAGATCTTTAAAAACCATTCAGGAGGGTGATCCAATGAAAAAGTCAGCAATCAAAGAATTGAAAACGCACGTGGTAAATCTCGGAGACGTTCAGGACGTGGCAACGGGAACGGTACGGTTAGCCTTATCTGTTTCTGATAAACGTCACCGGGCAACCGTGCAATTCGTTCAGGGGTCCAGCTTTAATCAGGCCTGGGCCCAGATTGCTGACGCATTGGCGGCCACCCCGTTGACGAGTTGGGTACGAATTGACGTTGTCCAGTCGATTCAACGAATCACGTTAGCGCAGTTACAGGAGAAATTGAAAGCGATGCCGCGCATGAATTATTGGCGGCAGGGGGTCAGTTTTGATGCTGACTTCCACACGGCGCTCCTGGAAATGGAAATTAACGGCCACGCCTTCTTTAAGCCCGACCCACAGCATAAGATTGGAAAAAATGCGTCGGCTAGTTGGATCGACTTCACGGCCGTTCAACGGTATCTGACTCGGCGGAACGGGCAAACGGCGCCGGAGTTGACGCAGGTGCCCTATGTCTGGACCTTTTTAACGGCGGGAATATTCTTTGATGGGGACCGAATTTGCGAATTAGACCAAGCGGCGCCGAGTCGGGGAATTCGCCAGCTCACCGATCTCAACGGAACGCTGCGAACTACCATTGATGCGGGAGAACGGTTCCTTCAGCGCCAGATCAAAGCCGATGGTAAGTTCATTTATGGCTACTATCCCGCCCAGCAGCGCATTCTTAGCAGCTATAACACCGTGCGGCACTTTTCGTCCGTTTACGCCCTGTTGGAAGCCATCGCGTTTACGGGGCAAACGGCGGACTTGCCGGCAGTCAAGCAGGCGATTCAGTGGGGCATCGACCAGTTGACCACGACCACGGACGGGGCCCGCTTCGTAGTCGAACAACGTAAGAATAAGACGCCGGAATTAAAGCTGGGCGCGCAAGCCATGCTGATCCTCGCACTCTGTAAGTACCAGGAGGTTGCCCACGATGAGGAATTTCTTCCCGTTCTTTTGGAAGCCTACCACGGCGTGACCCGGTTCTTACAACCGTCGGGGCGCTTCAATCACGTCTTGAATCCCGACCTGACCGTCAAGGAAGCCTTCCGCATCATTTACTATGAAGGCGAGATTACCTTTGCGTTAGCCCGGTTGTACCAAATCACCCAAGACGAGGCCGTGGCCCACTTGATCCAACAAACGCTTGATTTCATGGTGGCCCACAACTACGGCAAGTATCACGATCACTGGTTGTCCTACGCCATTAATGAAGCCTTACAGATCTTTCCGGCTAACCGGGACTACATGCAGATGGGCCTGCAAAACGTTTACGACCACCTGACCTTCATCGAGCAGCGGGACACGGCGTACCCGACGTTACTTGAATTGCTGAACGCGGCGGTCAAGATGACCGACGTGATTAAGCGTACCGGTAATGAGGATTTGTTGGAATCGTACGACCTCGGTCGGTTACGGCAGGCTTGGCGCTACCGGGCCGGTTACGAACTGTTGACCGGTAGCTTCCAACCGGAGTTGGCGATGTACTTCTACTATCCCGAAAAATTTATCGGGGGGTTCTTTGCCCGCCACGATAACTTCCGGACCAGAATCGACGACTGCGAACACTTTTTATCCGGGTTGATCAACTACTACGACTACGCCAATCAAGGGGGGATTAGATGACGATTTTAGCCGCCGCCATTGCCTATAAACGCATCCAATTCTTCATTCGGATGCTGCTGTTCGTGATCCTGGGCGTGCTGGTCTTAGTGATGCGAGCCCGGAACAAAAAAAAGACCCGTAAGCGCATGGACGAACGGACCGCCTATATGATGAAGCACACCAAGCGTGACAAGAACGGGAAATACCCGTGGGAAAACTAAACGAGAAATGGAGTGAGTGCTGTGTACTATTTTATTAACGAATACATCTTACAAAAAAATTCGAGTGTGGAACATACGGCCATGAACCGGGTGAAACTCTTCAATCATTACCACCAACCGGCCCAAATCGTGACCAAAATCTATGACCGGCTCCTGCACCGCACGCTCACCGATTTCGAGTTGACCGATTCGGCGGTGGTCAACATGTATGACTTCTTCCAGGAAGCCACGACGGTGACGCCCCGGGTCATTCACACGACCGACCTGCATCTGCCCGTAGAATCCGAAATCACGGTGGGCGCCAACGTCAGCAAGGTGACTGACGGCGACGTGTTGACCAGTCACGTGGGATTCATTCCGGGAACCATTGGCCGGGTCTTCTACCAGGAATTTCTCGATGTCCAGGGGAACGCTATCGAAACGGATTTATGGGATTGGCGGGGCTTTAAATCGGCGACCCAGTACTTCGGCCAAAATGGAAAATTGATGATGCAACGTTACTACACGCCGCAGGGTCGCATCGTGATGGACGAGTACCTGGTGCCCGATACGGCAGGCAATCCGCTCACGTCACGGATCATCTTGAAGGACTATCAGGGCAAGGGCGACCGGTTCTTCCAGAACGCCGACGATTTGTTTGCCTTCTTCTTGGAGGAGTTAGCCCGGCAGGATCAAGGCCAGACCACCTTTATCGGGGATCGTCCGGGGACGGCGGTCAAACCGTTGCTAGGCTTAACCAATGCGGCGCGGAAGATTCTCTATCTACCCATTAACCACGTCCGCAATCCGGATGACCCGTTACACGCGGAACTAGACGGGTTCTTACAGCCCGCCTTTGACCACTACCAACAATTTGATGGCTTCGTGACGGCTAGTGCCAAACAGGCCGAACACCTCACGGCGCGGTTTCCGGGTATCAAGGTCACGGCGATTCCACCGGTGACCACGACGCCGCTGGCCAAAACGGGGGCCGAGGCCCAACCGGTCGCCCAGCCGCTCCGGCAGCCCCACAGCTTACTTTACGTCGGGCGGATCGCACCGGACAAGCAGATCGATCAACTGTTACGGATGTTCGCGTTGGTTAAAGACCGGGTCCCTGACGCCACGTTTGACCTGTACGGGTACGGCCAGCCAG
Source organism: Levilactobacillus zymae DSM 19395 (assembly GCF_001434115.1). Classification (GTDB taxonomy): domain Bacteria; phylum Bacillota; class Bacilli; order Lactobacillales; family Lactobacillaceae; genus Levilactobacillus; species Levilactobacillus zymae. The sequence goes on along the minus strand of NZ_AZDW01000002.1, from coordinate 7,594 downwards.
AATACGTGCAACAGATGACGGACCTGGTTGCCGAGTTGCAATTGACCGGCCAAGTGACCTTTAAAGACTACGACCCCCAACTCGCCCAAAAGTATGACCAGTATCAGGTGATGGCCAACATGTCACTAGCTGACGCCGAACCGCTGGCGATGCTGGAGGCCCTGGCTCACGGGATTCCGGTGGTCAGTTATCCGTTCAACTACGGGGTCAAGGAACTGGTGACTTCCGATCAAAACGGTTACCTGATTGCTCCGGGTAACCCGTTAGCGATGGCCGAGAAGATTGCGGGGCTGTTCCAGGATTCGGAAAAACTGACGAAGTTGAGTGTGGCCGCCTATCAAGAGGCCCACACGACCTGGACGCACCGGAAAGTTTGGAACCGCTGGCAACGCGTGCTGGCGTAAAGGAGGAACTGCGATGTACTATTTCTTAAACGATAATCTACAATTTTCTAAGTCGGGGATCGAACACGCCGAAATCATGCGGTTGCGGTTGTTCCAAAAGCACGGCGTCCCCGCCAAAATCGTCACCCGGATGTTTGCCATGAACCTGACCGACGTGTTGGCCCAGGCCCAAATCGACCGGCAAAACTTCGTGAACTTGTTTGAATTCTTCTGCGGGAGTGCCGAGGTGCCCACCCGCAAGGTGACCTTACAGTCCTTGGCGTTGCCCCTGAACAGTACGCAAACGCGCAAAGATAAGCAGTGTCAGGTCTTCGTGCAAGGCAAACTCCTGATGATCATCTACTTACGCGACGCACAGTCGGACGAAATCAGTAACATCCAATATTTCGACGTCAACGGCCGCACCTTAAAGATGACCTGGTGGGACGTCCGAGGCTTTAAATGCCTAGAACAAAACTTCGACTGGGACGGTAAAATTGCCCTCGAACAGTACTTCGGTCCCGACGGGCAGGTCCACGTGGAGAAGAGCCACCTCTTGAACCGTGCCGGTCAGGAAAGCATCAGCTGGCGGGTCCTGAACTACAAGCAGGGCAGTTGGACCTTCCGGGGGATGAACGAATTGACGCGGTTCTTCTATGACGAGCTTAACGCCAACGGGGAAACTAACGTGATGATTTGTGACCGGACCGTGGAGTGTGACTGGGGCCTGTTCCACATGCACACGCCGGTCTACCGGGTCTTGCACCTGCATAACAATCACGTGAGTGACGCCAACGACATGTTGCACTCGCCGTTGAACAACAACTACCAAAATGCGTTGGATAACTGGCGGCAATGGGACGCGGTGATCTCGGCCACGCCGGAACAATCACGCGATGTGGCGGCACGGTTTGGAACCAACATCCCGGCCTTCACGATTCCGGTGGGCTACGTCAGTGACCAGACGTTAGCGGCGCCGCAGGTCACGGAAGCTCAACGTCAAAAGGACCTGATCGTGCACGTGGCCCGGTTGGCACCCGAAAAGCAGCAGAACCATTCGATCGAAGCCTTTGCCCGGATCCACCAAGATTTTCCGGCGGCGAAGCTCGAACTGTGGGGGTACGCTAACGGGGACGCGGCTAAGGCGTTGCATCAACAGGTCGCGGACTTACACCTTGAAGACAGCGTCTTGTTCAAGGGCTACACCGACGACATTAATGCCGTTTATAACCGGGCCGTCTTGGGTGTCCTGCCGAGTCGGGCGGAAGGCTTCTCCTTGACCCTACTAGAAGCTCAGGCCCACGGGGTACCGATGATTGCCAACGACGTCAAATATGGGCCTAGCGACATCATTCAAGACGGCGTCAGCGGGGTACTGACCCAAGACGGACAGGTCGATCAACTGGCGACAGCCATGCGGCAATTGCTTGCCGACCCGAAACAGCTTGATGAGTACCGGCAAGCCGCTTATGCCAACGCGCAGCGCTATTCCGAAGATGCCGTGTTTGCGAAGTGGCAGGAACTGCTAGATTATTTCGACCAGCAAACGGCTCGTACGGCGCAACCAATCGCGACCGCACTCGACTAAGTGAGCCACGCAGACCAATGGGGGGAATGCCATTATGGATCAAACGACCAGTTTAATTGTCGACATTGACGGCACCTTATGTGACCTCAAGACACCCGAACAAAGTTACCTTGACGTGGCCCCGAAACCCAGCGTCATTGAGCAATTACGAACCTACCAAACGGCTGGGTTTCGGATCGTCTTATTCACCTCGCGCCAGATGCGGACCTACAACGGTAACTTGGGCCAGATCAACAAGTACACGGCCCCCGTCACGGCCAAATGGTTGGACCGCTACGATGTGCCGTACGACGAAATCATGTTTGGCAAGCCCTGGGCTGGCCGGGGCGGCTACTACATCGATGACCGGGCGTTTCGCCCCAGTGAATTTCTCAACCACACCCCGGCAGAACTCGAAGCCCTGGTAGATAAGGAGCGTGACGTGCATTGAAAACCTTAGTAATGCTCTCGGCCGCCAAAGTTGCCGAAGACATGCAGCAAAACTTCGGGGCCATCTACCCGGCGATGATTCCTGTGACCGACGGGGAACGCATCCTCGATCGTACCGTGGCCCAATACCTCGACGCCTACGACCGGCTGTTCATCGCGGTCAACGCGACCGATACCACGATTACCGACTACGTGCAATACCGGGAACTGGCGATTCAGCCCTTAGTGGTCGCCGACGGGTTGACGTTGAGCGAATCGGTAGCCCAAGTCTTGACGCAGCTGCAGGATCAGGGACCCCTGGGAACGATAACGCTGGTCTTTGGGGACACCGTGGTCACCGTCGACGATATTACCCAGCCCGACGTGATTTGGACCCATCCCGTGGGAGATGCTGGCCGGTGGACCACCGTGGCGGTCGATGACCAGCAACAACTGACTTTTAACGATAAGGTGGTGCCGACCCAACCCACCTCTGATTTGCAGGCCGCGGTCGGTGTTTTCACCCTCCAAGCGGGGGACTGGTTAAGCGCTCATTGGCAAGCCGACCAGGACTTTTACACCAACCTGTGTCGGTATAACCAGGTCTATCCGCTAACGCCCCTGACCGCGCAGCACTGGTTAGACTTCGGGCATAGTGATAAGTACGTGGAAGCCAAACAAGCCGTGGAAGCGCGTTTCTTTAACCACACCACCATCGACTCGCAACGGGGAATCTTACGGAAAGAAAGTACCGACGTTGATAAGTTCTTGGGAGAGATCCAGTGGTACCTGAAGTTACCCAAAAATTTGGCGTACTTAGCGCCCCGAATCTTTGATTATTCGCTAAACTACAACGCACCGTTCGTGGAGATGGAATATTTCTCCTATGAAAGTCTGCATAATTTGTTTCTCTACGGGAACCTGGAACTGGGATTCTGGCGCGAAATCGTCGATGAATTGTTCTTCTTGCGGTCCGAAATGGGACAGTACCAGGTACAAGTGGCCCCGGACGAATATCAGGAGACCGTCGCGGAAATGTACCTGAATAAAACGGTCGATCGTTTGAACCGGCTAGTCAACGAACAAGAATTCTTTGCCCAAATCGCCGAGCAGCCCCTAGTGATCAACGGGCAAATTTACCCCAGCATCACGGAAATTTTGACAGCGCTACCAGCCGTGTTGGCTCAATCCGGGGTCCTGACGGGCGACCACTTTAGCGTGATCCACGGGGACTTTTGCATGAGTAACGTGTTGTACGACAACGCCCAACACGTGATGCGGCTGATCGATCCCCGAGGGAAATTCGGGCGCTTCGACATTTACGGGGACGCCAAGTACGATTACGCCAAGATGATGCACAGTTTCTCGGGGAAGTACGATTGCATCATTTCCGACATGTTCAAGGTCAGTGCGGATACGGCGGGGCATATCGATTACGAACTCGACGTGACGGGAAATGAACGGCAGGTCGGCGAGTTGTTCGAGCAGCGGTTACGCGAGCACTTAGGCGACGCGGCGACCTACCGTCAGGTGCAATTGATCGAATCACTGCTTTTCTTGAGTATGATTCCGTTGCATCAGGATAAGCCACAACGGCAAAAGGCCATGTTGGCGGTCGGTGTCACCAAGTTTGCGCCGTTTATGGCGAAGATAACGGAGGGATAACCATGCAAGTTGTGATTACAATGGCGGGCCGCGGGTCGCGGTTTCGGCAGGTGGGCTACACCCAACCCAAGCACGAGATCGTGGTGCGGGGACGCACGCTCTTTGAGTGGGCCATGAACTCGTTACGCGATTTTAAAAATGAAAAGTTTGTGTTCGTGGTCCGGCAAGGCGCCTACGACCGCGATCAATTGAAACGGTTGATTGCCGCGGCAGAAATTGAGAACTACGAAATCGTCCCAATCGATGCCGTGACGTCGGGACAGGCGGCTACCGTGATGGCGGCCATGCCGGTCTTAAATCCCCACGAAGGGGTGGCCATCTATAACATCGACACCTACGTGGAACCGGGCCACATCTTACGCGCGGATTTGGCAGCATGTGACGGTCATTTGACCACGTTCAAGGCGCCCGGCGAGCATTGGTCGTTCGTTAAACTCGATGACCAGGACCACGTGGTCGACGTGGTTGAGAAACAACGAATCTCGGATTTGGCGTCGGTCGGGTTTTACTATTTCGACCGGTTCGTGGATTTTGCGGGGGTGTATCACCACCACGCCGCGGACGTCCGCCGGGATTACGGGGAGACCTACGTGGCCCCGTTTTACCGTTACTTCATTCAAGAACATCGTGGGACCATCACGGTCAAGACGATTCCGACCGACGCCGTGCACGTCTTAGGAACGCCCGAGGAGTTGGCGGTCTTTCGAGATGAGGTTCCTGAGGAATAGGTCAAAACTAAGGAGCATGTTGATGGTGGGAAAAGAGGTATGGGCCATTGTTTGTGGCACTATTCGAGATGAAATTGAATTTAGATTAATGATGGATCAGTTGTTACAATGGCGGGATAATCAGATTGTTCAAGGTATTGTCTTGTCTACGTGGACGGATGAATTAAAGCCATTTAAAGCTCTAGAAGAGTTACTGAGGGAAAATCAGGTGTCCATTGTTTATTCGCAACCAATAGACCAACGGATTCAAAATGTTCAGACAAATTCAATTAATTATTGGCGACAGGCAACTCAATTACAAGCAGCATTAAATGTAACGCCTACAGATGCTATCATTTTAAAAACACGAACGGATCGGGCATTACCGAGTACAAAACAGCTGGTTAAGTATTGGCAGAGTCATCACTCACTTCCCGATGTTCATGAGAGTTGTCAACAATACGGCTACACTGACCTACCAGTAGAATTTAAGCGCCAGATAATAGTCTTAAAGGGTCGAACCGGTAGAATTATGCAATTTACGGATTATGCATTTTTAGGTGAACACGCAGATATTCGTAAACTGATCAATTTCGATGTTTCTGAGCTGTACCTTACCCGAGATTTAGTGGCCAATACACAATTCTTTATTTATCCGTTTTTACGGGATTACCCGATAATTAAAGACTACTTTCAACTAATTAATTTTCGACCGTTATTAGAGGATCTAAAACAGTACACCATATCTGGTGGTAAAGACTTTCCGGTATTTTTCCAGCGCGTATACGCCGTATATTTCGCCATTTTGGCAACGCATTTCCAAATTGTTGGAATGAATGAACGAAGTGAACAATTTAATGATCAGATTGAATTTAGTGACTTTTTTCATAGTAGTCATGACGGAAGATTAAAGCATGATGCATTGGGGGTCGTTATTGAGTCTAGTGCGGTTATTGAATATTTCTTACGCCAGCCAGTTAGTCGATTAGATTTAGTTAGCCAGCACGTGAGACAGTTCTTACAGCCGTTTATGTTCGCAAGTCTTGAACGGGCGAATAGCACAGAAATCGAAGAGCTGGTTCGCTATAGTCATAATCCTGATTTCTCAAAAAATAAGTGGTTACGATCACACCAAGCTGTGATAATTTCTGCTGAACAGAAGCAACAAAAGTCCATGCAGCCTGTATTTCCGGGAATCTCTAAAGACAAGCAATCAGCATTATGGTCTCAATGTTTGCAAGCCGATAATGTTTCCAAATTATTGTTGGACTTCTGGTTGGAAGCTGATGTAGAACCGGAAAATACGGCCGTTTATTTATTAAGCAGTGCCAAGGCGGGAAATCAATATAGCATTTTAACTTTAACAAGATTGCTCAGACGGGGAAAATTGCCAACACCAACGCGATTAGAAGTTGAAAGGATAAATGATTTTAATGCTAAGATGCATCGGTTACACCACACAATCAACGTCAAAGTTAGTTGCTACATTTTAAGTCGTTATTTTTATCGTCAGAGTAATGGCCTTCAAATATCACGTGAATTAAGTCAACAAGTAGATGCAGTGTTGGATCGATATTTACCACAAAAAAAGCAAGAATTTTATACCTGCAGTAAGTCGCTAACTTTATTAGAGAATTATTTCGATGAAGAAATTCAACGATTGCAGAGTTTAAATCGGCATGTCCGAAGACGGCGAGTTATTGAACTGGCGTTAGAAACGACTCAACTCAATCGATATTGGCAACAATTACAGCCGTTATTGAGGGAAGATGAGAAGGTTAATTTTAAAATCTATAATTATGCCATTCAACATGATTTATTAGGAAAGTAGGTGAAGCGGTCGTGTCTTTAGCGCAAAAGTATGATTTAGAGCAGCATAGAATTTGTCAGAGTATCGGTGATGAACAGACGGTCATGGATGCTGGATTAGGCAACGTTGCCACACTCCTAATTTTTTTGAGGCTAATGAGCGATCAAAAAATTTTACCGACGACAACGCTGATTGTAACGGATGAATTATTGAAACACGACAAGCGAACTTCCCTATTTTCAGTTAATGAAAAGGTCAATGCGCGACAATTACTCAATTTAATGTTAGCCACTTCGGAACCCATCGTCGCGCTAGCCATTTGTCAAATGGTTCGAGAACAGACCGCTAGGAAGATGAGCAGTTGGTACCGCTCGTTACCTGGCTACGAAAGCTTAAAGGGAGCCCTCGCCAACCAAACGGGACGGGTTCGCCAAACGGTTAAACAAACTTACAGTGGGCAAGACTTAATCACCCTAGGAATTTTGTTGAGTAACTTACCGTCAGAGGATTTGGATTTGCTACATCAGACGGACGTTGTCCAGCATGAAAAATATTTCTATGCCTCAACGATGTTAGTAAAAAAGGGACAATTACTGGGAGGCTATTTTTGGGGCCAAAATGGTGACTCCGCGATTGCGTTTGATCGGCGTTATCTGTATGTGGTTTTGGGAGCGACGAGTAGTTATGATCGGGAGGTCGTCTTGTCGCAGCTGGTGCATCAAAAGACCACGGTTTTACAAAATGGCGACTCGGACTATGCAACACCCCAACTTGCGGTGAGGGCTAAGGAACCAACCATCGCAATCATCGGGGATGTTTACCCGGGAGAATTTTACACGGCGCGCCGGCAGAAAAGAAATCGGTGGGATCCCCTGGCTACGCAAGGATATAACTATACATTTGAAAAACTGCAGTCATACTTGCAACAAACGGATTTGAATATTTTTAATATGGAATCGGCTTTAGTTAATGATTTAAAGCCTGAATTATTCATACCTTCCAAAAAAGTCGTCAGTTTTCATGTTTTTCAAAA